>JBJMNJ010000538.1:0-15629 GCA_045804325.1 Gemmatimonadaceae bacterium | reverse complement strand
ACACGCCGTGCTTCCGCCGCGAGGCCGGGTCGGCGGGCAAGGACACGCGCGGCCTGCTCCGGCTCCACCAGTTCGACAAGGTGGAGCTCGTGCGCTACAGCGCGCCCGAGGACTCGCCGGCACAGCACGAGCTCCTGACGTCGCACGCCGAGGCCGTGCTGCAGCGCCTGGGGCTGCCGTACCGCGTCGTGCTGCTCGCCGCCGGCGACACCGGCTTTTCCAGCCAGAAGACGTACGACCTCGAGGTCTGGGCGCCCGGGGTGGGGAAGTGGCTGGAGGTCTCGTCGAGCAGCAACTTCGGCGACTTCCAGGCGCGGCGGGCGAACATTCGCTTCCGGCCCGCGGCCGGAGAGAAGCCGCGCTTCGTGCACACGCTGAACGCCAGCGGTCTGGCCTTCCCGCGCACCATCGCCGCCATCCTCGAGCACTACCAGCGGGCGGACGGCTCCGTCGAGGTGCCCGAGGCGCTGCGGCCGCACCTCGGCGGCGCGGCCGCACTCTAGCGGCGCGATCACGGTGGCCCGCCCGAGCCACGGCCCCGTGCGGCGCCGAGCGCCGCAGATCGTGGCGGCGGCGCTGGCGCTGCTGCTCGTGTGGTACGTGCTCTACTCGCAGCGCGTGGTGAACGAGCTGCGGCGCGAGGCGGAGCGGTCGTCGCTGATGTACGCGCGCATCTACAGCGCGCTCAGCGACAGCAGCCAGGGCGCGGCCGACGCCGCGCTGCTCGACCTCTCGGGGCACATCCGCGACATGGGCGTGCCCGTCGTCGTGACCGACATGAGCATGCGGCCGACGTACGCCGCGAACCTGCCGTTCCAGGTCGACCGGATCGACAGCCCGCGCGTCGTCGAGTACGCCCGGGCGCTGGACCGGATCAACGAGCCCGTCGTCGAGCCGGGCGTGGGGATGGTCCACTTCGGCAACACCCCGCTCGTCTTCGGCCTCCGCGTCATCCCGATCTTCCAGGCGGCGATGATCGGGCTGCTGCTCGTCGCGATGGTGTACATGCTGCGTACGCGCGGCTCGGCCGAGCGGGAGCGCATCTGGGCGGGGATGGCGCGCGAGAGCGCCCACCAGCTCGGGACGCCGATCTCGAGCATCAGCGGCTGGGTGGAGCTGCTTCGCGAGCGCTCCGACGACGACCCGCTCATCGCGTCCGCCGTCGCGAACATGGAGGGGGACCTCGAGCGGCTCGAGCGGGTCGCGCACCGCTTCGAGCGCATCGGCCGGCCGCCGAAGCGCGAAGACCTCGACGCGGCGCAGCTCGTCGAGAAGATCGCGAGCTACTTCAGCTCGCGGGTGCCGACCCTCGCGCGGTCCGTCGCCGTGGCGTGGCGGGCGGAAGGGCCGCTCATGGTGCTCGGCGATCGCGTGCTCCTCGAGTGGGCGCTGGAGGTGCTGGTGAAGAACTCGGTGGACGCGCTGGCGGGCCGCGGCGGGCGCATCCTCCTCACGGCGGAGCGCGTGGACCAGCACGCCCCGGTCGCGTTCGGGTCGCTGCTCGATACCGGCGAGCACGGCGTGCTGCCGACGCGAAGCGCCGTACGCATCCGGGTCGCGGACGACGGACCGGGCATTCCGCGCGAGCTGCGGGCGCGCGTGTTCGACCCCGGCTTCTCGACGAAGTCGAGCGGGTGGGGGATCGGCCTGTCGCTCGCGCGGCGCATCGTGGAGGAGGGGCACGGCGGGCGGCTGGTGCTCGTCCCCGTCGACCGCGGCGCCGCGTTCGATGTTATCTTGCCCGCATGACGGGCCTCTCGCACGACGCACCCTCCTCTCGCGGCGCCGACCGCCTCGCCGAGCCGATCGCCGGCCTCAACAGCGCCCAGCGCGAGGCCGTGCTCCACCACGAGGGGCCGCTCCTCGTCCTCGCCGGCGCGGGCTCGGGCAAGACGAGGGTGCTGACGACGCGCATCGCGCACCTCGTGCAGCATCACGGGGTGGACCCGCGCGAGATCCTCGCGGTGACGTTCACGAACAAGGCCGCGGGCGAGATGCGCGAGCGCCTGGCCCGGCTCCTCGGCCACGACCCCGCGGGCATGTGGGTGGGCACGTTCCACGCGATCGGCGCGCGGCTGCTCCGCATCCATGCCCCGCTCGTCGGGCGCACCGCGAGCTTCACGATCTACGACGAGGACGACGCGCTCGGCCGCGTGCGGCGCATCATGGAGCGGCTCTCCCTCTCCCACAAGGAGTGGGCGCCGAAGGCGATCCTGGCCTCGATCTCCGACGCGAAGAACGCGCTGGTCCCGCCGGCGGAGTACGACCGCCTCGCGAGCGACCCGTTCTCGCGCGTCGTGGCCAAGGTCTACAACGAGCTGGAGCCGGACCTGCGCGCGCAGAACGCCGCCACGTTCGACGACCTGCTCGTGCTCCCCGTGCAGATCCTGCGCGAGAACCCCCAGGTGCTGGAGCAGTACCGCCGCCGCTTCCGGCAGATCCTGGTGGACGAGTACCAGGACACGAACCGCGCGCAGTACAAGTTCGTGACGCTGCTCGCGGGCGGGCACGGGAACGTGTGCGTGGTCGGCGACGACGACCAGTCGATCTACGGGTGGCGAGGGGCCGACATCCGCAACATCCTCGACTTCGAGCGCGACTTCCCCAAGGCGACCGTCGTCAGGCTCGAGGAGAACTACCGCTCCGCCGCGCCCATCCTCGAGATGGCGAACGCCGTCATCCAGGCGAACGCCGGCCGCATGGGGAAGACGCTGCGCCCCACGCGCGGTGGCGGCGAGCGCGTGACGCTCGTGCGCGCGCTCGACGAGCGCGACGAGGCGGACTGGGTGGCCGAGGAGATCGTGACGCGCCGCGGCACGTCGCGCGCGCTGGAGCTGCGCCACTTCGCGGTGCTCTACCGAACGAACGCGCAGAGCCGCCCGCTCGAGGAGGCGTTCCGCAAGCGTCAGATCCCGTACCGCCTCGTGGGCGCCGTGCGCTTCTACGACCGGCGCGAGATCCGGGACCTGGTCAGCTACCTCAAGCTCATCGCCAACCCCGCCGACGACGAGGCGTTCGCCCGCGCCGTGGCGGTGCCCAAGCGCGGGGTGGGGGACACGTCGGTGGACGCGCTGGAGGCGGCCGCGCGTGCCGCGGGCGTGAGCATGCTCGAGGCGGCGTCGCGCCCGAGCCTCGTCGCGTCGCTGCGGCCGGCGGCGCGCAACGCGCTCGGCGAGTTCGCGGCGCTCGTCAACCGGTTCCGGGAGCAGGCGCGCGAGGCGGCCGTGGACGAGCTGCTCCGCGACCTCGTGAGCGCCCTGCGGTACGGCGACTACCTGAAGGCCGAGGGGCCGGGGTGGGAGGACCGCCGCGACAACGTGCAGGCGCTCATCGACAGCGCGGCGGAGACCGTCGCGGACGAGGAGGGCGAGGTCGGCCTCACGCCGCTCGACCACTTCCTCCAGCGCGCGATGCTCGTCGCGGGCACCGACCAGCTCGACCCGAGCGCCGACGCGGTCACGATGATGACCATCCACAACGCGAAGGGGCTGGAGTTCCCGTACGTGTTCATCACGGGGCTCGAGGACGGGCTCTTCCCGCTCTCCAAGGCGTTCGACGACCCGCAGCTCCTCGAGGAGGAGCGCCGCCTGTTCTACGTCGGCATCACGCGCGCGGAGCGGAAGCTCTACGTGCTGCACGCCTCGCAGCGGCGCCGCAACGGGGAGCTCATGCGCTCCGCCCCCTCGCGCTTCTTCCGCGACGTGCCCGACGGGATGCTCGAGGAGCGGAAGACGCTCCCGTACCGCTCGCAGGGCATCGGCTTCGGCAGCGAGTCGGGCTACGGCGTCGGCTACGGCGGCGGGTCGCGCTGGGGCCAGCGCGGCGGCGAGCGCGGATCGTCCGGCGGCGGCCGCGGCGGTCGCGCGGACCGCATCAGCGACTTCAGCTTCGACGACGCCGAGCCGCGGGCCTCCTCGCGCCGCGCGGGGCAGCCCGTGGCGCTCCCGACGTCGGCCGCGGACGCCGCCGACTCGCAGGACGCGCTCACCATCGCCGTGGGCGCCCGCGTACGCCACCGGAAGTTCGGCGCGGGCACCATCACGGCGCTCACCGGCACCGGCCGCGACGCGAAGGCGCGCATCGACTTCGACGACGAGGACGTGGGCCAGAAGACCCTGGTGCTCGCGCAGGCGAACCTGGAGCCGGCGGACGAATAGCCGGACTCAGGGCGTCGGACCACAACACGGAATCGTCGCATGGCCGTCACCGAGCAGGACGTCCGTCACATCGCCGCGCTCGCGCGCTTGGGGCTCGAAGACGCGCGCGTGCCGGCGCTCGTCGGAGAGCTGAACACGATCCTCCAGCACATGGAGGTCCTCTCCAGGGTGGACACCGAGGGCGTCGCGCTCGCCGTCGGCGTCGGCTCCGGCGGCACGCCGCTGCGCGAGGACGCGGGCCCGCCCATTCCGCTGGCCGTCCGCCACGAGGCGTTCGCGCCCGCCGCGCGCGACGGGTTCTTCCTCGTGCCGCGCCTGTCCACGCACGAGGGGCTCGGCGACGCCGACTCGGTGCTCGACGACAGCGAGGACCGCGAGGCGCTCGCGCCGGACCTCAAGCGCGGCCTCCCCGAGCACCCGGCGGGGGACGCGTGAGCGCCGAGAGCCTGCTCGCCGTCGGCGCGTCGCTGCTGCGCGACCGGGTCGCCGCCAACGAGCTCGACCCGGTGGACGTCGTGCGCGCCTCGTACGCGCGCGCCCGCGACGTCGGCGCGGGGCGCGACGGGCTGAATCTGGTCCTGTACACCGACGAGGAGCGCGCGCTGGAGGCGGCGCACGCGGCCGGCGAGCGCGTGCACCGCACGGGCGAGAAGGCGGACGAGGTCGCGGCGCTCGCGATGGCCGGCGTGCCGGTCGCGGTCAAGGACAACATCGCGACGCTCACCATGCCCACGACGTGCGGCTCGCGCATCCTCGGCGGCTACGTGAGCCCGTACGAGGCGACCGTCGTCACGCGGCTCCGCAACGCCGGCGCGGTGATCGTCGCGAAGACGAACATGGACGAGTTCGCGATGGGCTCGTCCACCGAGAACAGCGCGTTCGGGCCGGCGCTCCACCCGCTCGACCGCACGCGGGTACCCGGCGGCTCCTCCGGCGGCTCGGCGGGCGTCGTCGCCGCCGGCATCGTGCGCGTCGCCCTCGGCTCCGAGACCGGGGGCTCCGTGCGTCAGCCGGCCGCGTTCTGCGGCGTGGTGGGCGTGAAGCCGACGTACGGCCGCGTGAGCCGCTACGGCCTCGTGGCGTTCGCGTCGTCGCTCGACCAGGTCGGGGTCTTCGGACGCTCGGTGGACGACGCGGCGCTCGCGCTCGAGGTCATCGCCGGCCCGGACCCCCTCGACTCGACCCACGCGCCGATCCCCGTCGCGCACTACCGCGGCGCGCGCGTCAAGGCGGACGATCTCGAGGGTCTGGTCGTCGGGCGCCCGAAGGAGTACTTCCCCGAGCACCTCGACCCGCAGATCCGCGAGCGCTGCGACCGCGCGCTCGAGCTCCTGCGCGCGCGCGGCGCCGAGGTGAAGGACGTCTCCATGCCGCACACCGGACTGGCGATCGAGACCTACTACATCGTCGCGCCGGCCGAGGCGTCGAGCAACCTCGCGCGCTTCGACGGCGTGCGCTACGGGCTGCGGATCGAGGGGGACGGGCTCGGCGCGATGTACGAGGCGACGCGCTCGCGCGGCTTCGGCCCGGAGGTGACGCGCCGCATCCTGCTGGGGACCTACGTCCTCTCCGCGGGCTACTACGACGCGTACTACAAGAAGGCGATGGCGGTGCGCTCCCTCATCGCCGACGACTTCCGCAACGCCTTCGAGAAGGTGGGGGTGCACGTCCTGTTCACGCCCACGACGCCGAGCCCCGCGTTCCCGCTCGGCGCGAAGTCGGACCCGTACGAGATGTACCTCAGCGACATCTTCACGGCGACGGCCAACCTCGCCGGCGTGCCGGCCATGTCCGTCCCGATCGGACGCGTCGGCGGGCTCCCGGTGGGCGGGCAGTTCATCGCCGCGCACTTCGACGAGCACACCATGTTCCGCGCGGCGTTCGCCCTCGAGGCGGCGCTCGGCGAGGAGGCGCACTCGTGACCGCCACACAGCCCGCCGCGGGCGCCGCCGCGGACTTCGAGATGGTCGTGGGGCTCGAGGTCCACGTCCAGCTCAAGACCCGCACGAAAGCGTTCTGCAACTGCTCGACCGACTTCGGCGCCGCGCCGAACGTCAACACCTGCCCGGTGTGCCTCGCGCTCCCCGGAGCGCTCCCCGTGCTCAACCGGCGTGCGGTGGAGCTCGCGGTGCGCGCGGCGATCGCGCTGAAGTGCACCGTGCACCCGGTATCGATCTTCGCGCGGAAGAACTACTTCTATCCCGACCTGCCGAAGGGCTACCAGATCTCGCAGTACGACCGTCCGCTCGCGACGGCCGGCCAGCTCCAGATCGGCGCCGACGAGCGCGGCGCCCCGGTGAAGGTGGGGATCACGCGCCTCCACATGGAGGAGGACGCGGGCAAGTCGATCCACGACCGCTACCGCCGCGCGAGCGCCATCGACCTCAATCGCTCGGGCGTCCCCCTCATCGAGATCGTGAGCGAGCCCGACATGCGCTCGGCCGAGGAGGCGGGGGCGTACCTCCGCGCGATCAAGCAGGTCCTCGAGTACGCCGACGTGAGCGACGTGAGCATGGAGGAGGGGAGCCTCCGCGTCGACGCGAACGTGAGCGCGCGTCCGCGCGGCGAGACGAAGCTCGGCACGAAGACCGAGGTGAAGAACATGAACTCGTTCTCCGGCGTCGAGCGCGCGCTGCGCGCGGAGTTCGCGCGGCAGTGCGCCGTGCTCGCGCGCGGCGGCACCGTCGAGCAGCAGACGATGCTCTGGGACGGGCACCGCGGCGAGGTGCGCCCTGCGCGGTCGAAGGAGGGGAGCCACGACTACCGGTACTTCCCGGAGCCGGACCTCCCGCCGCTCGTCCTGACCCCGAAATGGATCATGGAGATCGGCGAGGGGCTCGGCGAGCTGCCGCCCGACAAGAAGGAGCGCTTCCGGAAGGAGTACGGGCTGCCCGACCGGGACATCGAGGTGCTCACGATGAGCCCGCACACGGCGGACTACTTCGAGTCCACGGCGCGCGCGCACGCCGACCCCAAGACCGCGGCGAACTGGGTGATGGGGCCGGTGGCCGAGGCGCTGAACGCGACGGGCGAGGACATCCGCACGTTCCGCGTGCGTCCGCGCGACCTCGCGAAGCTCCTCGACATGGTGCGCGCGGGCGTCGTCACGCGCGACGCGGGGAAGGAGATCTTCCTCGGGATGCTCGAGTCGGGCGAGGAGCCGGAGCAGGTCGCCGAGCGCCTCGGCAAGGCCCGCGTCGAGGACGACGCGAAGATCATCGAGTGGATCGACGAGGCCTTCAGCGAGCGCCCGCAGGAGGCCCTGCGCTACCAGAACGGCGAGCGCAAGCTGCAGGGGATCTTCGTCGGCGCCGTGATGAAGAAGTCGAAGGGGAACGCGGACGCCAGGAAGGTCAATCAGTTGCTCGCGGCGCGCGTGAAGGGGTAGAGCGCCGCGCCGGCCGACGCCGCGACGCGGCTGTACTCCAGCCGCGTCGGCGGCAGGCCGAAGTGGCGCTCCGCCTCCTCGAGCAGGACGTCCTCGCCGCCCTTGCGCAGCGCGGCGCGGCGCAGGCGCTTCGACAGACGGAGCGGCTCGTGCCCGTTGGGGTCGAGCGCGTAGGGCTCGGAGCGGTCGACGCGCGTGAGGAAGTCCATCACGTAGTCGAACGCGCGCTCCATGTAGCGCCCCGCGTCCGCGTCGGGCAGGTCCCAGCGGCTGTGCTCCTTCACGAGCTGGAAGACGCGCTGCCAGCTCTCCGAGTCCGTCACGTAGACCATCCCGCGGAAGAGCCGGCGGTTGGTGGGCGTGCTGAAGATCGTCGGGCTGAGGATGCGGTCGAGGTGCTCGTCGGAGCGCGCGTGGTCGAGGAGGATCACCTCGCGCGCCCGGCGCGCGTAGCGCTCGCCGAGGTGCGTCTCGAAGCGGCTCTCCCACCAGCTGTGCCCGAGCGCCGCGCTGCTCGTGGTGATGGCGAGCTGGCGGGGCACGAAGAAGTTGTGCGCGACGACGTCCGCCGCGAGGTGCGCGAGGTAGCCCAGCCCGAACGCGCGCAGCGGCTCGTCGCGGGCGCGCTCGTGGATCTCGAGGCCGACGTGCCACGCGTGGCAGTGGCGCCCCACCGGCACGTACTTCTTCGCGATGCTCGTGTCCGCGGCGATGGAGCCGTAGAGGAAGTCGTACGGGAACGCCCGGATGAGCTCCGCCACCGGCACCGGCAGCAGGTCCAGCGAGCGCATGACCGCCTCGCCGAGGAAGATGTGCGTGCCGGGGGTCCACGCCCACGCGTCGCTCGGGAAGAGCGCGACGGCGAGGACGGCGGCGCCGACCACCGCCAGCGTCTTCAGGATGCTCTCGGCGCTCGGCTCCCGGCCCTCGGCAGTGCGACGCCGAGGGCCGGGAGCGGGGAGCCGAGTGAGACGGATCGTGAAACGATCCGTCACTAGATGCCGAGGCGCTTGCGCTGGCGCCGGATCGCGCGGCGCAGGTCGTTCAGCTCGTCCTCGACGACGTTGTCGATCGTCTTGCGGGCGGTCTCGAGGTAGTCGCCGAGCGTCTCGGCGATCTCCTCGCGCGGCACGCGGTCCCAGAGCTCCTCGCCGCGCTGCGCGGCCCAGCGGGCGCCCCGCGCGCCGCGCGTGCCCGCCCAGCGGGCGCCGCGGCCGATGGCCTTGGCCGCGGGGACGATGGGGCGGTCGCCGCCCGGGCCGCGGCGCAGCAGGAGCGCCGCGCCGGCGCCCACCGCGAGGCCGATCATCGCGGCGGTGAGGAGGTCGTACTGCTCGTCGCGGTCGCTCGCGCCGCCGGCCTCGCGCTCGTCACGCGTCTCCGCGCGGGCGCCGCCGCGGGCGGACCCGCGGCTTCTCCGGCCCGGGCCGGGTCTGGGCTGCGCTGTCGTGGACATCGGTCTCTCCTGCGTCGTAAAGGGTGTCGGCGTCCAGGTCGGTCGCCAGGTCGTCGGCCGCGTCGCGCGTGCCGGCGTCGCCGCCGGCCTCCGCGATCACGATCGTCACGTCGGCGGCGCGCTTGCCCGCCGGGGCGCCGCGGCGCGGGGCGGCGGCGAGCGGGTCCGGCGCCGCGTCGACCTCGGCGCGTTCGCCGAGATCGCCGTCGAAGTCCCCGTCGAGCTCCTCCTCGTACTCCGGCGCGTCGTCGAACGTGTCTTCCGTCTCCTCGAGGTCGTCGAGGTCGTCGGCCGCCGGCAGGAACGCCCCGCGCCCCCCGCCAAGCGACTCGCGCTCGAACGTCGCGGCGCCGGTGCGCACGCCGCGGATCGTGGAGGCGGTGGACACGAACACGTCCTCCGCCTCCTGCTGCACGACGCCGAGCAGCGCGTTGAACTCGTTGAGCCGCCGCTCGGTGAGCTCCACGGCCTCCATGAGCTTCTGGTTCGCCGTGGCGATCGTCTGGTTGACCTGCTGCACGTCCACGCGGATCGACGTCGTGATGTAGTCGAGGTTGTCCGCGACGGAGCTCGCGTGACGCATCAGCGGGTTGATGTCCCCGTAGATGCGGTCCATCAGGTCGTTGATCTTCTTGTAGCTGTTCCGGAAGTTGATCGCCGCCGGCACCAGCGCGGCGGTGAGCACGAGGATCGAGATCGTCATGAGGCCGCTCGCGACGCTCGTGACCTTCTCGAACCACGAGCGTTCGACGGCGACCTGCTTGGTGATGATCGTGTCGGGGAGGGCGGCGGCCGCCTGCAGGAGCCAGCCGCCCGCGTCCGCCAGCAAGGCGCTCATGCGGGTCCGGGATCAGTGATGGCGGCCGCGCCGGCGAGCCTCCGGCCGGCGCGGGCCGCGTCCCCTCGTGTGCAAGGGCAGGGCCAACCAGCCCCAGCCGCATCCTCGCACCGGGCTCTCACGACAGCTCCGGCTTCAGCCCGACGACGTTCGCCACGGGGACGGTGAAGAGGATGCCGATCCCGGCGCGGTCGAAGCTCCCGCAGATCTCCTGGATGAGTCGAATCGCCGCGTCGGCCTTCGCGTCGTCCACGATGCAGAAGAGCGTCTTGTTCGCCGGCCGCGACGCCTCGGCGAGCGCCTCGACGCCGGCGAAGATCGGCACCTCGCGGCTCAGCACGCGGCCCATCCCGCGGCTGTCGACGAGCGTGGCGCCCGTCACGCCGATCTCGACGAATCCCGAGAGGATGTCCTCGACGCACTCCTCGTGATTGATCACGGCGACGAGCAGCTGCATGCGCTCCGCTCTCGGGGGTCGGGCGGTATCGTACCCCGCCGGCGCGGGCAGTGTCAACGGAGCCGCGCGCGGGACCCCGCGCCGGCGGGCGCCCCGCGGCATGGCTGCTGCGACGGGGCGGGCACCTCCCGCGCACCCGCGTGCGCGCATAGACTTCCCGCCTTCACGAACCCGGCCACCGAAATGCCCCCTGCCGTGCAGTTCATCGTCGAGGGCGGTCGCACGCTCTCCGGCACGATCCGCCCATCCGGTAACAAGAACGCCGCGCTCCCCATCGTCGCCTCGGCGCTGATCACCGATCAGCCGGTGACGCTGCGGAACGTCCCGCGCATTCGCGACATCGAGACGCTCGTCGAGCTGATCAAGACCGTCGGCGCCGAGATCCGGTGGGCCGACCGCAACACCCTCGAGATCCACGCGAAGGAAGTCCGCGCCGCGGAGCTCGACCCGGAGCTCTGCCGGAAGATCCGCGCGTCCATCCTGCTCGCCGCTCCCGTCATCGCCCGCTGCGGCGAGATCACGCTCGCGCCTCCCGGGGGCGACGTCATCGGGCGCCGGCGCCTCGACACCCACTTCCTCGCCCTCGAGCGGCTCGGCGTCGACTTCGAGCTCGATGACCTCATTCACCTGAAGGCGCGCAAGGGACTCCGCGGCGCGGACGTCTTCCTCGACGAGCCCAGCGTGACCGGCACGGAGAACGCGATCACCGCCGCCGTCGCCGCGACGGGCACGACGATCCTCCGCAACGCCGCCAGCGAGCCGCACGTCCAGGACCTCTGCCACTTCCTCGTCGCCCTCGGCGCGGAGATCGACGGCATCGGGACGAACAAGGTGACGATCACGGGCGGGAAGCCGCTGCACGGCGCCACGCACACGATCGGCCCGGACCACATCGAGGTCGGCTCGTTCATCGGCATGGCCGCCGTCACGCGCTCCGAGCTCCGCATCGCCGACGCGGGCGTCGAGCACCTGCGGTCGACGCTGATGGGCTACGCGCGCCTCGGCGTGTCGTGCCGCATCGACGGGCCGGACCTCGTCGTCCCGGCCGACCAGGAGATGAAGATCCAGTCGGACCTCGGCGGCCACGTGCCGAAGCTCGAGGACCAGCCCTGGCCGGCGTTCCCCGCCGACACGATGTCCATCGCCCTCGTCACCGCGACGCAGTGCGAGGGGATGGTCATGATCCACGAGAAGATGTTCGAGTCGCGGCTGTTCTTCACGGACAAGCTCATGGGCATGGGCGCCCGCATCGTGCTCTGCGACCCGCACCGCGCGCTCGTCGCGGGACCGTCGCAGTTGCGCGCGGGGAACGTGGAGTCGCCCGACATCCGCGCGGGGATGGCGCTGCTCATCGCCGCGATGTGCGCGCGGGGCACGAGCACCATCAACAACGTCGGCCAGATCGAGCGCGGCTACGAGCGCATCGACGAGCGGCTGAGCGCCCTCGGCGCGTCGATCGAGCGCGTGGAGGACCGCCGCAAGAACGAGCCGTGAGCTCGGAGGCCGCGCCGGGGCCGGCCGCCGTGCCGCACGAGGCGGTGGACGACTTCGCCCCGTTCGGCATCCGGGCGTTCACGACGACGCGCGAGGCCGGCAGCTTCTCGACCATGACGGACGAGCCGGTCCGCGACGTGCTGGGGCGCTGGGACGCGCTCCGCGAGAGCCTCGCGGACGCGGCGACCCGCCTCGCGACCTCGCGCCAGGTGCACGGCGCGCGCGTCGTGGTGCACGGCGGCGACTGGGAGGGGTGGCTGCGCGGCGGCCCGGCGGACGGCCACGTGTCGGTGGAGCGCGGGACGGCCATGGCGGTGTCGGTGGCCGACTGCGTCCCGGTCTTCCTCGCGCACCCGTCAGGCGCGGCCGCCGTGCTGCACTCGGGGTGGCGGGGCACCGTCGGACGGATCGTGGAGCACGGGATCCTCGCGCTCGCACACCGCGGCGTCCCGGCGCGGGAGCTCCACCTCCACCTCGGCCCCGCGATCTGCGGGAAGTGTTACGAGGTGAGCCCGGACGTGTACGGCCAGCTCACCGGGCGCGGCGTCGACGCGCCGACCGCGGTGGACCTGCGCCACCTCATCGCCGAGCACGCGCGCGCCGCGGGCGTGCGGCACGTGGCGGTGAGCGATCGCTGCACCCGCTGCGACAACGACCGGTACTTCTCGCACCGGGCCGGGGACGCGGGGCGGCAGCTCGCGGTGATCGTCGCGGAATCGTAGGCCGGGAGCCGCCGCGTGCGCGTCGCGCGCGGACTCACGGTGAACCCGCATCGCTGAGGGAGCGCGAGCGCCGCGGTTCGCTTGACGCGATATATCTCACTGTCTACATTAATGTTGCCGCGCGGCCGCACGGGGCAGCGGGCGGAATGTGGGGATGCCCCCCACATTTTTTTTCTTCTTCGCAGACCGTGGAAACTGCGTGAACGACGATCTCGAACGCGTTGTCGCGTCGGAGCTTGACGCGCTTGGCTTCGATCTGGTCGAGCTGCGGCGCGGCGGGTCGAAGAGTCGCCCCCTGCTCGACGTGCGAATCGACCGGCGCGACGGGGAAGGGGTGACGGTGGACGACTGCGCGCGTGCGTCGCGGGCCGTCGAGGCGCGCCTCGATCGGGGCGACCTCGTCGGCGAGCGCTACGTGCTCGAGGTGTCGTCGCCCGGCGTCGAGCGGCCGCTGCGGACCGCGGCCGAGTGGCGGCGGTTCGCGGGAAAGAAGGCGAGCGTGAACAGCGAGCTCCTTGGCGGTCGCAAGGAGGTCGAGATCGTCGACGTGGAGGGAGACGCGGGCACCGAGGTGGTGGTCGCTCGCACGGCCAAGGGCGAGGAGGTCCGCCTCCCCCTGGCACAGGTCAAGGAGGCGCGGCTGGCGTTCCATTTCGGCGGGAAGTAGCGCCGATCGCCGGGCGGGCCTCGCGAGAGGTCGCTCGAGATTACGCTCGGCCGGATGGCGAGCGCACCGCTGAGTACAGCAAGGAGTCTTGGATGGCCGGTTCGGCGGAGATTCTGACCGCAATTCGGGAGCTGACGAACACGAAGCAGATCGACCGCGCCGAGCTGCACGGTCTGCTGCAGGATGGCATCGTCGCCGCGCTCGCCAAGAAGTACGGGCCGAACGTGCAGGCCGAGGTCGAGATCGACGAGGCGAAGGGGCAGATCCGGATCGTCGTGCTGCGCACGGTGGTCGAGGAGGTCACGGACCCCAGCCGCGAGGTCTCCCTCGAGGAGGCGCGCTACGAGGACCCCGAGTTCCAGGTCGGCGACCTCCTCGAGCAGCCCGTCGCGTTCGAGGAGTTCGGCCGCGCCGCGGTGCAGGCCGCCAAGCAGCGCATCATCCAGCGCGTCCGCGAGGGCGAGCGCACGAAGATCCGCGACGAGTTCGCCACGAAGGTGGGCGAGCTCCTCTCGGGCGAGGTGCAGCAGATCGAGCGCGGCAAGCTCGTGGTCATGCTCAACAAGTTCCGCGAGGCGGAGGCGATCATCCCCTACCGCGAGCAGAACCACCGCGAGCACTACCACCAGGGCGAGCCGATCCGCGCGGTGCTCAAGCGCGTCGAGGAGACGCCGAAGGGCCCGCGCCTGATCCTGAGCCGCGCCGACGCGCTCTTCGTCCAGGCGCTGTTCCGCCTCGAGGTGCCGGAGATCGCGCAGGGGATCGTCGAGGTCCGCGCCGCCGCGCGCGAGGTCGGGAGCCGGACGAAGATCGCCGTGTTCTCGCGCGACGACTCCATCGACCCGGTGGGCGCGTGCGTGGGCCTCAAGGGCTCGCGCGTGCAGTCGGTCGTGAACGAGCTCGGGGGCGAGCGCATCGACATCGTGCCGTGGTCGAGCGACCCGGAGCGCTTCGCGAAGCTCGCGCTCGCGCCGGCGCGCGTGGCCCGCGTGTTCAGCGACGCGGGGACGAAGACCATCCAGGCGATCGTGGACGAGGACCAGCTCTCGCTGGCGATCGGCCGCAACGGGCAGAACGTCCGCCTCGCCTCGGAGCTCACGGGCTGGAAGATCGACCTGTACTCGAGCCGCGAGTGGCTCGAGCGCGCGGGCGATGCGCAGCTCTTCGCGCCACTGCCGGGCGAGGAGGCCAGCGACATCGCGCTGTCGGAGATCGGCGGGCTCTCGCCCGCCACGGTGGCGGTGCTCGAGGAGGGCGGCTACCGGACGCTGAACGACATCATCGATCTCGAGCGCGACGACTTCCTGCGCCTCCCGGGCATCGCGCCCGAGGAGGCGGACCGGATCATGGCCATCATCGACGAGCTCACGACGGAGGACGACGCGAGCGGCGGCGAGGGTGGGGGCGCGCCGTCGAGCGCCCAGGGCGGCGTGCAGGGCGGCGCCGAGGAGCAGAGCGCCGGAGGGGCGGCCTGACCGATGGACGCCGAGTCGCGTCGTAAGATTCTCGGCCTCGTGGGGCTCGGAGTGCGCGGGCGGCTCGCCGTCGTCGGCGTGCAGCAGGTGCGCGAGGCGGCGAACCGCGGGAAGCTCCGCGTGGCGCTCGTCGCGCCCGACGCCTCGAAGAACAGTCTGGACAAGGTGCTCCCGCTGCTCGCCGCGCGGCGGGTGCGGGTGATCGACGCGATCGGCGCGGCTGAGCTTGGCGCCGCCGTGGGGCGGGAGACCACGGCGGCGGTCGGGGTGCTTGACGCGAACCTCGCGAGAGGTATCCGTAGCATCGTGGAAGGTGGGACCGGGGACGCCGCGAAGGCGCGCCCCGGCGGTTCGCACTAGGAGGAGGCTGGATTGAGCAAGCTTCGCGTTCACGACATGGCAGGCGAGTTCGGGATCTCGGCGGACGAGGTGATCAACCTCCTCCGCTCGATGGACGTGCCCGTGCGCAGCCATCTCACCCTCCTCACCGACGACCAGGTCGCGCGCGTGCGCGCCCGCTGGGAGCGTGAGAAGCGCGCCCGCGAGCGTGCGGCCGCCGCGCCGCCGCCGCGCCGCCGTCGCGGTGGCGCCGCCGCGGACGCGCCGGCGAAGGCCCCCACCAAGGCGGCGGCGAAGGCCGCGCCGGTGGTCGAAACCCCCGAGCCGGCCGCGGCCCCCGCGCCGGAGACCGGCGTGCGTCGCCGTCGCCGTGTCGAGACGCCGGCCGCGGAGACCGCGCCCGCCGAGGCCGAGGCGGCGCCAGCCGCCGCCGAGACGGCGCCCGAGCCGGCGGCGCCGGCACGCGAGCGCCCGTCCCGCGTCGAGGTCCCGGCGCCGGAGCCCGCGCGCGTCGCGGCCGCTCCGGAGCGTGAGCCCGAGCGCGCGCCCGAGGTCGAGCGCCCGGTCCCCGCGGCGCGTGAGAGCACGCCGGTCGAGGTTCCCGCGCGCGCCGCGGCAGCTGCCGCGCCGCCGCCG
>JBJMNJ010000537.1:0-6280 GCA_045804325.1 Gemmatimonadaceae bacterium | reverse complement strand
GCGCTGGCGGGGCGGGCGCGCACCGCCGGGCCCGCGCTCGTGCGGGCGCGCGCCGCGGCGCTGCGCGAGCGCCCGTCGCTCAGGCGCCCCCCGCCGACGGAGCGCGAGGTGGAGCGGCTCGTGCGCGCGGCGCTCGCGGCCGCGCCGGACGCGCCGCCCGCGGAGCTTCCGGCGGACGGCGGTCCCGACGCGTCGCTCCACTGGGCGCGCGAGGCGGCGGCGCGCGTGCGCGCGGCGGTGCCGACGATCGGCGGCTACCGCGGCGTGACGCCCGTGGCGCTCTGGGGCACGGTGCCGGACGCGGTGGCGCGGCCGAGCGGCGGGCAGGGGCTCGTGCAGGAGGACGCGTCCCCGGGCGAGGGCGGCGAGCGCGGCCCCGAGCCGCCGCCCGCGCCGAACGACGGCGCCGCCGGCGACGCGAACGACGACGCGACGGCGCGCGGCGAGCGACCGACGCCCGCACCCGGGAGCGACGCGGACGCGGCCGGGGACGGGGGCCGCGCCGTCCCGCCCAGCGTCACGCTCGACCCGGTGGACGCCGCGTCGCGCGTCGTGGACGATCCGTTCGCGCAGCGGCACGAGCAGGCGGACCTCGAGCGCGGCATCACGTACCCGGAGTGGGACTGCTGGGCCGGCACGTACCGCCGCGAGGGAGCGCGCGTCGTGGACCGCGCGGCCGCGGAAGGGAATGGCGAGTGGGCGGCGCGCGTGCTCCGCGAGCACGCGTCGCTCGCGCGCACGGTGCGCCACCGCTTCGAGCGCCTCCGCGCGCGCCGGGCGCGCCTCGGCCGCCAGCGCGACGGGGAGGAGCTCGACCTCGACGCGTGCGTGCGCGCGCTGGTCGAGCGGCGCGCGGGCGGGACGCCCGGCGATGACCTGTACGTCTGCGTGAGGCCGGCGCGACGCGCGCTCGCCGTCGCGCTGCTCGTGGACGCCAGCGGCTCCACGGACGCGCCGGTCGCCGGGGAGCGGCGCGTGATCGACGTCGAGCGCGAGGCGGTGCTGCTCGCCGCGGAGGCGCTCGACGCGCTCGGCGACCCGTACGCGGTGCTGTCGTTCTCGGGGCGCGGCGCCCGCGGCGTCGGCGTCACGGCGCTGAAGACGTTCGGCGAGCACACGCGCGGCGCGCTCGCGCGCCGCGTCGGCGAGGTCGCACCGGCGTCCAACACGCGGCTCGGCGCCGCGGTGCGCCACGCGGCGTCGCTGCTCGCGCGGCAGCCGGCCGGGCACCGCCTCCTGCTCCTGCTCTCCGACGGCAAGCCGAACGACGCCGACGGCTACGTGGACCGCTACGCGGTGGAGGACTCGCGCCGCGCGGTGCAGGAGGCGCGCGGGTCGGGCATCGTGACGCACTGCCTCACGGTGGACCAGGAGGAGCCCGAGTACCTCGCGCACGTCTTCGGCGCCGCGGGCTACACGATCCTGCGCCGCCCGGAGGCGCTGCCGACGGCGCTGGTGGGGGTGGTGCGGCAGCTGCTGGGGCGAGGGGCGTAGACGAGAGCGGAGAGAGGAGAAAGGAGACACACCCCGCCGGGATGCCTCTCCTCTCTCCTTTCTCCTTTCTCCTTTCTCACCTAGAATCCCCCAACACCCCCACCTCCCACCGAGGTCCCGCATGACCGCAGGCCATCGTCCACTCGCGCGCCACGCCCCGTTCGCTTCGCTCAGGGCGGGCCTGCCGCTCGCGCTCTCGCTCGGGCTCGCCTACGCGCCCGCCGCGCGCGCGCAGGAGCAGCCCGTCGACACGCTGCTCACCGTCGAGAAGTACCTCGACTTCGAGCAGGTGGCCGACCCGCAGCTCTCGCCCGACGGCACGCGGATCGTCTACACGCGCCGCGCCGTGAACAAGCTCGAGGACCGCTGGGACGCCGGGCTGTGGATCGTGAACGCCGACGGCACGCGGAACCGCTTCCTCAGCAAGGGCTCGAGCCCCGTGTGGTCGCCCGACGGGACGCGCCTCGCGTACGTCGCGGAGGGGGAGCCGAAGGGCGCGCAGGTGTTCGTGCGCTACATGGACGCCGAGGGCGCCACGACGCAGGTCACCCGCCTCGAGCAGGCGCCCGCGAACGTGAAGTGGTCGCCCGACGGCAAATGGATCAGCTTCGCCTCGCTCGTCCCGAAGTCGACGCCGTGGACCATCAGCATGCCCGCCGCGCCGAAGGGCGCGAAGTGGACGAACGCGCCGCGCCACGTGGACCGGCTGCACTACCGGCAGGACCGCGTCGGGTTCATGGAGAGCGGGTACACGCACCTCTTCGTCGTCCCCGCCGACGGCGGCACCCCGCGGCCGGTGACGAGCGGCGACTGGAACGTCGGCGCGCGATTCGACTTCCTCGCGCAGGGCGTCGGCTACTCGTGGGCGCCGGACGGCCGCACGATCTACGTCGAGGGATTCGCGGACTCGACGGCCGACCGCAACTACGTGGACTCGCACGTCTACGCCGTGGACGTCGCGAGCGGCCGCCGCCGTCAGCTCACGACGGAGGCCGGCTCGTGGGGCGCGCCCGTCGCCTCGCCCGACGGACGGCGCATCGCCTATCGCGGCTACGCCACCGCCGGGCGGCCGAGCTATCACACGAGCGAGCTGTACGTCATGAACGCGGACGGCTCCGGCGCGCGGAAGGCGAGCGGCGACCTCGACCGCGACGTCGGCACGGTGTTCTGGTCCCCCGACGGGGCGGCGGTCTACTGGAGCGGCGAGGACCGCGGCACGACGCAGCTCTTCGTCGCCACGATGTCCGACGGCCGGGCGCGCATGGTCACGAGCGGCCCGCAGCTCCTGACCCTCACCTCGATGGCGCGCGGCGTCGGCGTCGGCACGCGCGCCACCGCGCAGTCGCCGATCGACGTCGTGCGCTATGACTTCCGCGCCGTCGGCGCGGCGCCCGCCGTCGCGCAGCTCACGCGCGTGAACGAGGACCTGCTCTCGAACGTGCGCCTCGGCCAGGTGGAGGAGATCTGGTACCCGTCCACCGGCGGCGCGCGCGTGCAGGGGTTCGTGGTGAAGCCGCCGTCGTTCGACCCGTCGAAGAAGTACCCGCTGATCATGGAGATCCACGGCGGGCCGCACGGGATGTACAACACCGGCTTCAGCTACATGTACCAGAACTTCGCCGCGAACGGGTATGTGGTGCTCTACACGAACCCGCGCGGCTCCACCGGCTTCGGCTCGGCCTTCGGCAACGCGATCCAGCGCCGCTACCCGGGCGTGGACTACGACGACCTCATGGCGGGCGTGGACACCGTCGTGCGGCGCGGCTACGTGGACACGACGCGCATGTACGTCGGCGGCTGCTCGGGCGGCGGCGTGCTGTCGAGCTGGGTGATCGGCCACACGGACCGCTTCGCCGCCGCGGCGGTGCGGTGCCCGGTGATCGACTGGCTCTCCTTCGCCGGCCAGACGGACGTGCCGCTCTTCACCTACAACTTCTTCGACAAGCCCTTCTGGGAGGACCCGAAGCCCTGGCTCGAGACGAGCCCGCTCATGTACGTCGGCAACGTCACGACGCCGACGCTCATCATGACGGGCGAGCTCGACCTGCGCACGCCGATGGCGCAGAGCGAGGAGTACTACGCGGCCCTCCAGATGCGCGGCGTCCCGAGCTCGCTCCTGCGCTTCGAGGGCGAGTTCCACGGCACGTCGAGCAAGCCGAGCAACTTCCTGCGGACGCAGCTCTACATGATGAGCTGGTACGAGCGGTGGCGGCGGGAGGGGAAGGCGGTGCAGAGGACGGCCGCCAAGCCGCAAATAACGCCCTAGACAACGAGACACCTCGCTGCGTGCGAGTCAGCGAGTCGGCCGGAAGCTACGAGCGCTGGCGACCGCGGTCAGCGGCCCGGCCGTTGCCCCGCCATGCGCGACCCGATTGCTTTCAAGCAGACCAAGCCAGGCGAGAGCACGATGGCCGAGACGATGACCGAGCGCGAGGCGGGGCGGGAAGCGCGGGAGGAGGGCGGCGCGAAGGCCATGCGCATAAAGAAGTTGGGCGTCGTCGGCGCGGGCACCATGGGGAGCGGCATCGCCGCGCTCGCCGCGTCGGCCGGGGTGCCGGTCGTGCTCCTCGACATTCCCGGGAGCCCCGACCCCAGGGCGAAGGACCGCAGCGCCCCGGCCGCTAACGGCATCCAGCGCGCGCTCAAGGCGCGGCCCGCGGCGTTCATGGACCCGGACCGCGCGCGGCTCGTCCGCACCGGCAACACCGAGGACGACCTCGCGCTGCTCGCCGACTGCGACTGGGTCTGCGAGGTCATCATCGAGAAGCCCGAGCCGAAGCAGGAGCTCTTCGCGAAGCTCGAGCGCCTGCTGCGCCCCGACGCCATCGTCACGACGAACACGTCGGGCATCCCGATGTCCGTGCTCGTGAAGGGCCGGTCGGAGTCGTTCCGGCGGCGCTTCCTGGGTACGCACTTCTTCAACCCGCCGCGCTACCTCCACCTCCTCGAGCTCATCCCCACGCCCGAGACCGACCCGGCCGTGCTCGCCGCCGTGCGCGAGTTCAGCGAGCGCGTGCTCGGCAAGGGGACGGTGCTCGCGAAGGACGTCCCCGGCTTCGTCGCCAACCGGCTCGGCGTGCACGGCATGGTGCACGCGATACGGCTCATGGAGCAGAGCGGCCTCTCGATCGACGAGGCCGATGCGCTCACCGGCCCGCTGCTCGGCCGCCCCAAGAGCGCGACCTTCCGCACGGGCGACATCACCGGCATCGACGTGCTCTCGCACGTCACCGGCGGCGTCGGCCAGGCGACGGGCGAGGACCTCGCGCTCCCCGCGTGGGTGCAGGGGCTCGTGAAGGAGGGGCGCCTCGGCGAGAAGTCCGGCGCGGGCTTCTACCGCAAGCAGGGCAAGACGATCGAGACCCTCGACTGGAAGTCGGGGCAGTACGGGCCGCAGCAGAAGGTGGAGACGCCCGAGCTCGCGCGGCTGAACAAGCTCCCACTCCCGCAGCGCATCGCCGCCCTGCGCGAGATGCCGGGCCCGCACGGCGACTTCGTGCGCCGCCTCCTCGTCACCACGCTGCACTACATCCTCGAGAGGTCCCCCGAGCTCGCCTTCGACATCCCGAGCGTGGACCGCGCGCTCGAGTGGGGCTACGGGTGGGAGATGGGGCCGTTCAAGGTGATGGACGCGCTCGGCCTCGACTGGCTGCGCGATCAGCTCCGCGAGGCGGGGCTGCAGGCGCCGCCGCTGCTCGAGAAGGCGCAGAGCCGCTTCTACCTCGACGACGCGCACCTGGGATTCGACGGCAAGTACGTCCCGACCGAGGACGTCCCCGGCGCCATCCGCCTCGCGACCGTCGCGCGGCGGCCGGGCGCGGTGCTCGAGGAGAACGACTCGGCCCGTCTGCTCGACATCGGCGACGGCGTCGCGCTGCTCGAGTTCCGCTCGAAGATGAACACGCTCGGCGAGGGCGTGATCCGGATGGTCGAGCGGAGCCTCGCGCGCGTCGAGCGCGGCGGGCTCGCGGGCCTCGTGATCGGCAACGAGGACCCGCGCACGTTCAGCGCCGGCGCGGACCTGATGCAGGCGGCCGGCGCGGTGCAGCAGGGCGACTGGAAGGCGCTCGAGACGATGGTGCGGACGTTCCAGGACACGGCGATGAGCCTGCGGCGCGCGCCCTTCCCCGTCGTCGCCGCGCCGCACGGGCTCGCGCTGGGCGGCGGGTGCGAGTTCTCGATGCACTGCGACCGCGTGCAGGCGCACGCGGAGCTCTACATGGGGCTCGTCGAGGTCGGCGTCGGGATCATCCCGGCGGGGGGCGGCACGAAGGAGCTCCTCTTCCGCTGCACCGAGCAGCTCATGCAATTCGAGGAGCCGGACCTCTTCGAGGCGGTGAAGCGCGCGTTCAAGCTCATCGCGACCGCGCAGACGAGCGCGAGCGCGCTCGAGGCGCGGAAGCTCGGCTTCCTCCGCGCCGAGGACCGCGTCTCGATGAACCGGGACCTCCTCATAACGGACGCGAAGCGCCGCGTGCTCGACCTCGCGCCGGACTACGTGGCGCCGGCGCCGCGCACGGTGAAGGCGCTGGGGCGCGAGATCATCGGCAACCTGTACTACGCGCTGTTCGCGTTCCAGGAGGCGGGCCAGGCGAGCGACCACGACGTGCGCATCGGCCGCGAGCTGGCCTACGTGCTCTGCGGCGGCGACGGCCCGCCGCGGCTCGTCACGGAGCAGGACGTCCTCGACCTCGAGCGCGAGGCGTTCCTCAAGCTCCTGGGCACGAAGGAGACGCAGGCGCGGATCGAGGCGATGCTCAAGACGGGCAAGCCTCTCCGGAACTGA
>JBJMNJ010000536.1:0-6441 GCA_045804325.1 Gemmatimonadaceae bacterium | reverse complement strand
CGCTCGTCGGTTCTCGGCGGTCCTGCGGACCGCGGTCGCAGTGAGCAACCGCCGCGCGCCGCGCGGCCGAGAACCGACGAGGGGCACGAAGTGCCCCGACGTAGAGAACCGACGAGCGGTGCGAAGCACCGCGAAGTAGAGAACCGACGAGCGGGCCGAAGGCCCGCGAAGTAGAAGACCGAGTGAAGTGGAGCTATACGCCGAGAGGGGCCGTGAGTCGCGGGGCGTCAGCCATGCCCCCTGCCCTCAGCGCCGACTCCACGCATTGCAGGAGCTGCGCGGGCGAGAACGGCTTCGGCAGGAACGACACGCCGGGCGGCAGCGTGCCGAGGCGGAGCGACGAGTCCTCGCTGTAGCCGGACATGAGCACGAGTGGCGCGCCCGGGCGGAGCCGGGCGGCGGCGTGCGCCAGTGCGCGCCCGCCCGAGCGAGGCATCACGAGGTCGCTCAGCACGAGGTCCACGCGCCGCGATGGGTCCTCGAGCACGCGGAGCGCCTCCGCGCCGTCGCGCGCCTCGACCACCGCGTAGCCGGCGCGCACGAGCACCGAGCGCGCGACGAGGCGCAGCGCGTCCTCGTCCTCGGCGAGCAGCACGGTGGTGCCGCAGCGGTCCGGCGTGAGGGTCCGCGGCGGGAGTCCTGGCGGCTGCGGCGGCGTCGGCACGCGCGCACCGTCGCCGTCGGCCGAGGCGTCGGCGGTGCGGACGGGAAGGAAGACCTTGATGGTCGTCCAGCGTCCCAGCTCGCTCTGCGCGAGCACGCTGCCCCCCGACTGCGTCACGATGCCGTAGACGGTGGAGAGGCCGAGGCCCGTGCCCTTGCCGGGCCCCTTGGTGGTGAAGAACGGCTCGAAGACGCGCGCGCGGGTCGCCTCGTCCATGCCGACGCCGGTGTCGGTCACGGCGAGCATCACGTGCGGCCCGACCGCCGCGCCCACGTGGCGGCGCGCGAAGTCCTCGTCCAGCTCGACGTTCGCCGTCTCGATCACGAGCACGCCGCCGTCGGGCATGGCGTCGCGCGCGTTGACGGCGAGGTTCATGATGACCTGCTCGATCTGCCCGGCGTCGGCGAGCACGAGGCTCACCTCGGGGGCGAGGCGCGTCACGAGCTCGATGTCCGCGCCGATGAGCCGCCCGAGCATCCGCTCGGACTCGCGCACGACGTCGTTGAGGTCGAGCGGCTCGGGGCGCAGCACCTGCCGGCGGCCGAAGGCGAGGAGCTGCCGCGTGAGCGCGGCCGCGCGGCCCGCGGCGCGCTTCACCTCGGCCAGGTCGTCGCGGCGCGCGTCGCCCGGCGCGAGAGTGCCGAGGACGAGGTCCGTGTAGCTCGCGATGACCGTGAGCAGGTTGTTGAAGTCGTGCGCGACGCCGCCGGCGAGCTGACCGATGGCCTCCATCTTCTGCGCCTGCCGGATCTGCTCTTCGTTGGGAGGGCGAGCCGCGGGCGGCGCCGGTGCAGCCGGCACCGGTGGGTCGCTGCGCGGCCGCTCCCGGCGCCCGTTCCGACGGAGGAGCCAGCGTCCGAGCGCCAGCGTTCCCACGGCGGCGACGGCGGCGGTCGCGAGCCTGCGCACTCCTCTCTCCGTCGGCACCCGCGACGGTACCCCGATCGGCGCTTCCACACCCCTCCCGGCCGGCGGCCGCGCACGTTAGGTGTCCGACCCTCGGCACGAACCGCACCGAACACGGCCTGGAATTAGCTCGCGCTAATCGGATCGAACGATGAGCGCGCGCGTGGTGTAGTAGATGTGCGCCGCGCCGCCCTCCACGCCCCGACCATGCACACCACCGCCGCACCGAGCACCGACGCGCACCCGACCCGCCACTGGCACGCGCTCGACGACGGCCGCGTGCAATGCGACGTGTGCCCGCGCGCGTGCAAGCTCCGCGACGGGCAGCGTGGGATGTGCTTCGTGCGCGCGGCGGAGGGCGGGCGCGTCGTGCTCACGACCTACGGGCGCTCGAGCGGCTTCTGCGTGGACCCGGTGGAGAAGAAGCCGCTCACCCACTTTCTCCCGGGGACGCCGATCCTCTCGTTCGGCACCGCGGGGTGCAACCTCGCGTGCAAGTTCTGCCAGAACTGGGACATCTCGAAGTCGCGCGAGATGGACACGCTGATGGACCGCGCGACCCCCGAGGCCATCGCGCAGGCGGCGGAGGCGATGGGGTGCCGCAGCGTCGCCTTCACGTACAACGACCCCGTGGTGTTCCACGAGTACGCGATCGACGTGGCGCAGGCGTGCCGCGAGCGCGGGATCCGGAGCGTCGCGGTGACGGCGGGCTACGTATGCGCGGAGCCGCGGGCCGAGTTCTACCGGCACATGGACGCGGCCAACGTGGACCTCAAGGCGTTCACGGAGCGCTTCTACCACGAGGTGAGCGCGGCGCGCCTCGCGCCGGTGCTGGAGACGCTCGAGTACATCCGGCACGAGACGACGACGTGGCTCGAGCTCACGACGCTGCTCATCCCGGGCGAGAACGACTCGGACGAGGAGATCGATCGCATGTCGCGGTGGGTGGTCGAGCGGCTCGGCCCCGACGTGCCGATGCACTTCACGGCGTTCCACCCGGACTACCGCATGCTCGACCGGCCGCCGACGCCCCCGGCGACGCTCGCCCGCGCGCGGCGGATCGCGCTCGCGAACGGCGTTCGCTACGCGTACACGGGGAACACGCACGACCCCGAGGGGCAGAGCACGTGGTGCCACGCGTGCGGCGCGCTGCTCGTGGGGCGCGACTGGTACACGCTGTCGGCGTGGGGGCTCGACGACGACGGCGCCTGCGCGAAGTGCGGCGAGCGGTGCGCGGGCATCTTCGACGGGGGGCCGGGGAAGTGGGGGGCGCGGCGGCTTTCGGTGAGAATGACTCGGTCGTGAGTCGTTGGCCCTGAGCTAGAGACCAAAGTCTACGGACCACCGACCGCGACCCCCAGGACCAACCGGGACCGGTCCTGTGGCTCGTGGTCGGTGGACTTTGGTCGTTGGTCGTTGGCCTCCACACCATGGCCCACGACTCACGACTCACGACAACTGGACGACGACCCCCTCATCGGCGCGCAGCCGGACCACGCCGGTCACGGACTCCTCGCGATCGAGGTGCGTCGACAGCACCACGCGTCCCGCTCCCTCCATCGCGACCTCGCACAGCGCGTGGCCGAGGTTGAGCGCGACGAGGAAGCGGCGCCCATCGTGCTCGCGCACGAACGCGATCACGTCGCCCGCGGCCTCCACCTCCTGCCAGCTCCCCACCGACAGCGCGGGCTCCGCGCGGCGGAGGGCGATGAGGCGGCGGTGGAGGCTCAGCATCGAGCGCGGGTCGTCCGTCTGCGCGGCGACGTTGAGGCGCGCGTGGTCCGCCGAGAGCGGAAGCCACGGCCTGCCCGTGGTGAAGCCCGCGTTCTTCGACGCGTCCCACTGCATCGGCGTGCGCTCGGGGTCGCGGCCGAGGCCGAGGCCGGGCTGGTTCTTCTCCCACGGATCCTGGACGCGCTCAGGCGGAATGGGCACGTCGCGCATGCCGATCTCCTCGCCCTGGTAGAGGGTCGGCGTGCCGCGGAGCGTGAGGAGGAGCATCGCCGCCACGCGTGCCTGCGCATCGCCGACGCGGGTGGCGACGCGCGGGCGGTCGTGGTTGCCGAGGACCCAGTTGGGCCACGCGCCGGGGGGGAGGGCAGCCTCGTAGGCGGCGACCGTGCGGGCGATGGTGCACGCGTCCCACGGCAGCTCGACGAGCTGGAAGTTGAAGGGGAGGTGCGCGCCGCCGCCGTTCTCGCCGTAGTACATCACGACGCGGTCGACGGGCAGGTACGCCTCGGTGACCATGACCGTGTCGTCGCCGCACTCGTCGAGCACGCGCCGCATCGCGGCGATGGCGTCGTGCACCTCGGGCTGGTCGAGCGTGTGCGTGTGGAGCAGCGCGGAGTACGAGCCGAGCTCCGGGCGGAAGTCGGGGTTCGGTGGCTCGTCGCGGAGGGCAGCGTCCTCGACGAGGTGGTGGATGGCGTCCACGCGGAAGCCGGCGACGCCGCGCCGCAGCCAGAAGCGCAGCACGTCGAGCATCGCGTCGCGCACGGCGGGGTTGCGCCAGTCGAGGTCGGGCTGCTCGCGGAGGAACGCGTGGTAGTAATACTGCCGCGTGCGCTCGTCCCACTCCCACGCGCTCCCGCCGAAGACGGCGAGCCAGTTGTTGGGCGGTCCGCCGCCGGGCGCGGGGTCGCGCCAGATGAACCAGTCGCGCTTCGGGCTCGTGCGCGACGCGCGCGACTCGACGAACCACGGGTGCTGGTCGCTCACGTGGTTCGGCACGAAGTCCACGAGCACGCGGAGCCCGCGCGCGCGCGCGGCGCGCACGAGGCGGTCGAAGTCGTCGAGCGTGCCGAACAGCGGGTGGACGGCGGTGTGGTCCGACACGTCGTAGCCGAAGTCGGCCATCGGCGACGGGTAGAACGGCGAGATCCAGACGGCGTCGACGCCGAGCCAGGCGACGTGGTCGAGGCGGCGCTCGATGCCGGTCAGGTCGCCGACGCCGTCGCCGTCGGAGTCCATGAAGGAGCGCGGGTAGATCTGGTAGACGATCCCACGCTGCCACCAGCGCGGGGGGGCGGGCGGGGTCATCGGATGCGTGGCGGGGTACGCGTGCCCGTCTCCCAGACTCAGGGGACGGCCGTGGGGAGAGCGGGGTACGTCACGCCGAGCTGCTGGAGGTACGTGTCGTACTTCGTGGGGTCGTAGTAGAACTTCCGCATCTCGTCGCGGTAGCGCGCCATCTTCTCGGCGTTGAGCCACGTCGCGGGCTGGTCGGTCGGGGCCATGAGCGGGCGGTACTTCACCGTCTTCGTCTGCACGTTCGTGAAGTAGTCCTTGGCCGCGGCCACGAGGCGCGGCTGGGTGATCAGGTCGAGCAGCGTCATCGCCTGCACCTTGGCGCCGGCCACGACGCCCTTGTGCGCGATGGGTGTCGCCATGGCGATGGCGTCGGCCCAGTTGTGGCCGGGCGTGCCGGGGATGTTCGCCGGATAGTAGAGCGTGACCGACGGCACCGTCCACGTGATGTCGCCGATGTCGTCGCTCCCCGTGCCGGTGCTCGCCCGCGCCGCCTCCTCGGGCGTGCGGAGCGGCGGGACCTTCGTGGCGAGCCCGCTGTCCGGCTGGCTCATGAGGCGTTGCAGCGCCTTCGCCATCGTCTGGTCCTTGTCGTCCCACTTCGGCATGCCGACGCGAACGGCGTTCGCGTGCATCGCCTGCGCGATGGGCTTGTTGAAGTGCGGGCGCCACGCCGAGCCGATCACCTGCACGGTGTCGAGCGTCGTGAACGTCGCCTGGGCGGAGGCGCGCGCGACCTGCTTGGCGTCCTCGAACATCTTCGTCACGAGCCCCGCGTCGCGCTCGCGGAAGAAGAACCAGATCGCCGCGGTGCTCGGCACGACGTTGGGCTGGTCGCCGCCGTCGGTGATGACGTAGTGTGAGCGCTGCGCCAGCGGCATGTGCTCGCGGTGGTACTCCCACGAGTTCGCCATGCTCATCACCGCGTCGAGCGCGCTCTGCCCGCGCCACGGCGCGCCGGCGGCGTGCGCGCTCTGCCCGCGGAACTTGAAGATGGCGGAGATGAGCGCGAGCGCCGCCTCGTCCCCCCACGACGCGCCGAACTCGTCGCTCACGTGGGCGAAGAGGTTCGCGTCCACGTCGTCGAACACCCCCGCGCGCACGAGGAACGCCTTGCCCGCAAGCTGCTCCTCGGCCACGCCGGGCCAGAGGACGATGGTGCCGGGGATCTTGTCGCGCGCCATGACGTCCTTGACCGCGAGCGCGGCGACGATGTTGAGCGGCACGCCGCTGTTGTGCCCCTCGCCGTGCCCCGGCGCGCCGGCGACGAGCGCGCGGCGCGCCGCGGTGCCGGGCCGCTGCCCGGCCTGCGGGATGCCGTCGATGTCGGAGCCGAGGGCGATGACGGGGTGCCCGCTGCCCCAGCGCGCGACCCACGCGGTGGGCATGCCGGCGACGCCGCGCTGGACGGTGAAGCCGTTCTGCTCGAGGATGCCGGTGAGGTACTTCGAGGTCTCGACCTCCTGCATCCCGAGCTCGCCGAAGGAGAAGACCTGGTCGACCATCTGCTGGGCGAGCTTCGCGCGCGCGTCGACGCCGCGGGCGACGTCGTCCTTCAGTCGGTCGAGGCGGGGGTCGGGGCGCTGGGCGGCGAGGGAGGTCGTGAGCGCGGCGAGCGCTAGGGCGAGATGGGCGACGCGCATGGGGGCTCGCGGGGCGAGGGTGTGGGCGTGTGCGGGGCGGGGGGGAGGGTACCGCCGGGTGGGGGCGATGGCAATTGTCGAGAGTGGTCGCGGGTTGCGTAGGTCGCGAGACGTTTCCTCGGATCAGGCGGCGTGCATCAACCAGGGCATGGCCGACCTGCCGAATGTCGGCCATCATTGTGTCACCCATGTTCCCGG
>JBJMNJ010000535.1:0-2835 GCA_045804325.1 Gemmatimonadaceae bacterium | reverse complement strand
CGCGCCCTCGGCGAGCAGGTAGAGGTCGCGCTCGAGCGGCTGGCCACGCGGCGGCGCGTGCAGCGCGGTGCCGCGCGCGAGGCGCTCCCCCTGCTCCAGCGCGAGCACGCGGAAGCGCGCGACGGCGTCCGCCGGGGGCAGCGCGAGCGACGCCGGGAGCAGCACCCGCTCGCCGGCCGCGCTCGGGAGCGCGCCGCGCGGCCGCAGGTGCGCGGGCATCCGCGCCGCGAGGCGCCGCAGCACGCCGGGCACCCGCGGCGCCTCCGCCGCCTCGATGCGCAACGGCCCGTACGTGGCGGCGAGCACGAGCTCCAGCCGCCGCCGCACGTCGTCCAGCCGCGCCAGCGGCGCGCTGGCGGGGCGCATCGTGCCTAACGCGTCACTGGCACGTCGGGAGAGGCGCCTGATCGAGCGGCGGAGCACTCGACCGGCCGAGGTGAGTCCCGCCGGCGTCAGGCCCCGGAATGTCACGCGGAGGCGCGGAGCAGCGGAGAGCGCGGAGAAAATTCGTGAAAGGGTCCTCCTCCGCGTCCCCCGTGTCTCCGCGCCTCCGCGTGAAAATCCCGCCACGTCGATGACCGAGCGACCGCTGGGGCTCAAAGCACCGCTGCCGTCACGTCGGCGATCGCGCCGAGCAGGTCCGGGTCGTCCGTGAGCGGGCCCGCGAGCGCTGCCTCGCAGGCGCGCTCGGCCGGGATGCCGCCGGCGATGAGGCGCGCGGCGCTCACGAGCAGTCGCGTGCCCGGCCCCTCGGCGAGCCCCTGGTCCTTGAGGCGGCGCACGCGGCGGCCCACCTCCACGAGCGCGGCCGCCGTCTTCCGCGGCACGCCGCCCTCGTGCGCCACGATCTCCGCCTCGACGTCCGGAGCGGGGAACTCGAACTCGATCGTCACGAAGCGCTGGCGCGTGCTCGGCTTCAGGTCCTTGATGGCGTGCTGGTAGCCCGGGTTGTACGAGACCACGAGCTGGAAGCCCGCCGCCGCCGTCACCAGCTCGCCCGCCTTCTCCACCGGCAGGATGCGGCGGTCGTCGGTGAGCGGGTGCAGCACCACCACCGTGTCCTGCCGCGCCTCCACCACCTCGTCGAGGTAGCAGATCGCGCCGAGTCGCGCGGCAGTGGTGAGCGGGCCGTCCACCCACACCGTCTCGCCGCCGCGGATGAGCCACCGCCCCGTGAGGTCGCTCGCCGAGAGGTCGTCGTGGCAGGCGACCGTCACGAGCGGGCGGCCGAGGCGCCACGCCATGTGCTCGACGAAGCGCGTCTTGCCGCAGCCCGTCGGCCCCTTGAGCATCACCGGCAGGCCGCGGCGGTGGCACTGCTCGAAGAGCGCGACCTCGCCGCCGGTGGCGACGTAGTAGGGCTCCGCGCCGGGCTGGCGTACGGGCGACTGCTGCTGGTCGCCCGCGTCGGCGGCGTCCGGGCGCGGGGCGGAGAAGAGGCGACGGGACATGGCCTCAAGATACTCCGGGCGCGCCGCGTGCCGACGTCAGGAACGCGTTCGGGCGAGGTGGCGCAGGCCCGTGAGGCAGGCCGCGACGACGAGCTGGCTGCCGAGCAGGACGGCGAGCAGGGCGATCGCGAGCGGCGCGCTCGGCACGGCGACGCGACCGGCGCGCGCCGCCGAGAAGAGCGCCACCCCGAGCACGTACGCGGCGAGAATGGCCGCCACCCACCACGTGGTGTGGTGCGGGCGCCGGAGCTTCAGGACGAGCATGCCGGCGAGCACGGCGGTGCCGATCCAGTGCACCCACTCGAGCGCGCGTGTCGGCGTCGGCGGCGGGAGCGCGCTCGCGACGACGAGGGCCGAGAGCGCGTAGGCGCCCTCGGCCCAGCGGGCGATGCGGAGCTTCCGCGCGTCGCGGGGGACGGCCACGCTAGCGGCGGACGGACAGCCCGAGCGAGAGCTGCGCGGCGCGGACCCAGCTCCGGCTCCCGGAGCAGCTCGCGCTCGCCCCGCCGAGGTCCGTGATGGCCGGGCAGCTGCGCAGGTCTCCGACCGCGGCGCGGACCGCCGTGAGCAGCGAGCGGGCCTCGAGCCCGAGGGACGGCGTCAGCGCCCAACGCAGCGAGAGCGAGCCCGCGCCGCCCGGGGCGACGTAGGTCTCGTCCCACGGGTCCGCCTCGCACTGCGTGCTGTCCGCGGTCGGGCAGTTCATGCCGGGCCACCGGTCGAGATCGAAGCGCTGCACCGACGCCGCGGCACCGAGGCCGAGCTCGAGCTCCGGGCGCCAGAGGGTGAGCTGCCGGCCGGCGCCGAGCGAGAGCGTCGCCGTGGAGGCGTCGCGGGTCGTCCGCCGCACCTCCGACGAGGAGACGGGGTCTGCGCCGCTGCCGACGACGGACGAGCTGTCCAGCCAGTCGAGCTCCGTGCGCCCGTACGCGCCCTCGGCGAACGCGGTCCACACGCGGCCGAACCGGCGCTCGGCGCGTGCGCCCGCGACGGTGGCGTCCCGGAGCTCCAGGCGGCGCGCGTTCGTGTACGTCGTCCACTGCCCGCTGCCGCCCGGCGACGGGTAGACAACGCTCGCGACCGGCTTGGCGATGGGACTGGACATCGTGCGGCCGACGAACGGCGCGACGGAGAAGTGCCATGCCTGTGCGGCGAGCGCGGAGGGGACGAGCACGAGCGCGACCGCGAGGTGACGGACCGAAAGGCGCATGGCGGAGACCCTTGGGGAGAGCGCTGTCGCAACGTCGCGTGTTGTCCCGACGCTCGAAAGACCCAGGATGACCCTTCCTGCGTCACCCCGGGCACGCCGTCACTCCCCGTCGAGCTTGTAGACGGGGAGAGTGACCTTCCAGCGGATCGACGCGAGCCGCACCGCCGCCACCAC
>JBJMNJ010000534.1:0-23775 GCA_045804325.1 Gemmatimonadaceae bacterium | reverse complement strand
ACTACCCGCGCGTGTGGGTCGCACCCGACGGTCGCCTGTACTACGCGGGAGCGCAGGCGCAGACCAGGTTCCTCGACGTCACCGGCACCGGGCTCTGGACCGACGGTCCGCAGCGGAAGTTCGGCAGCCGCTCCTACGGGGCCGCAGTGATGTACGAGCCGGGAAAGATCATGTACGTGGGAGGCGCCAACCCGCCGACGAACACCGCGGAGATCGTCGACCTCAATCAGCCGAATCCCCAGTGGAGCTTCACCGGCTCGCTGGCGACCGCTCGGTGGAACCACAATGCGACCCTGCTGCCGACCGGCGAGGTGCTGGTGACGAGCGGCGTGGCCGGCGACCGGTCCGACCCGACGCTTAAGGTGAACACCACCGAGATCTGGAGCCCCGCGACCGGTACCTGGAAGACGCTGGCGAGCAGCGCGTCGCTGCTCCGCGGCTACCATTCCACCACGCTGCTGCTGCCGGACGGGCGTATTCTGCACGCCGGCGGCGGCGACGGCGCCTCCACGCCGGAGAACCTCAACTACGAGCTGTACTCGCCCCCGTACCTGTTCCGCGGCGCGCGTCCGACCATCACCGGCACCACGCCCGCCGTCGTCACGCACGGGCAGCAGCTCTTCATCGAGACGCCGGACGCGGCGAGCATCACGAAGGTGTCCTTCATCCGCGCGGGGTCCGTCACCCACGCGTACAACCAGGGGCAGCGCTTCATCCCGCTGAGCTTCACGCAGTCGGCGACCGGCGTCACCGTCACCCTGCCCGCGAGCCGCAACGTGGCCCCGCCAGGACCCTATCTCCTCTTCCTCCTGAACGGCAACGGCGTGCCGTCGGTCGGCAAGATCATGCGGCTGCCGTGAGCCGAACGCGCTCGGCGTCTCGCGTCCGAGGCGCCGACCGGCGACCGTGAGCTGCACGAGGGGGCGGCCTTCCCGAGGGAAGCCGCCCCCTCGGCGTTGACGACGCGGGCCCGCGGCCTCATTCTCGTGCCGCCATGACCACCTTCACGCGGCGCGACGCGCTCTTCGTGCTGCTCGCGCCCCTCGGCTGCGCCGCCGCGCGGCGGGCGCCCGCGCAGCCCGCGCCCGGCGCGCTCCCCCGCCCCACGCGACGGCTCAAGGTCCTCGTCGCCGGCGGCCACCCCGACGACCCCGAGAGCGGCTGCGGCGGCACCGTCGCCCGCTACGTGGACGCGGGTCACGAGGTCGTGATCGCGTACCTCACGCGCGGCGAGGCCGGGATCGAGGGGAAGCCGCACGACGAGGCCGCGCGCATCCGCACGGCGGAGGCCGAGCGCGGGTCGGCCATCCTGGGCGCGTCGCCGCGCTTCCTGGGACAGATCGTCGGCGACACGCGCGTCGACGCCGCGGCGTACGCCGCGATGCGCGAGCTCGTCGCGCGCGAGCGCCCGGACGTCATCCTCACGCACTGGCCGGTGGACACGCACCGCGACCACCGGGCGGCGTCGCTCCTCGCGTACGACGCGTGGCTGGGCTCGGGACGGACGGCGGCCCTCGCGTACTTCGAGGTGCTCACGGGCGACCAGACGCAGACCTTCCGCCCGACCGACTACGTGGACATCACGCCGGTGGCGCGGCGGAAGCGCGACTCGGTGTTCGCCCACGTGAGCCAGAAGCCGGACGAATGGTATCCGGCGCACGAGCGGATGGCTCGCTTCCGCGGGATGGAGCTCGGCGTCGAGCAGGCGGAGGCCTTCGTGCGCCACGAGCGCGGGCCGGCGCTGCCGCTGCCCTGAGGGACGCCCCGCCGAGCCGGGCTCGGCCGGAGTCCCATGAGGACGGGCACGGTAGAGCCCGGCAGGGAACGTCGAGCCCATCCCGCGGTATCGGAGGGCGTAGCGCACCGTCCGCCCCGCCCGCTACGGCCGTCACGGCCGAGCTCGCATGGCAGACCGGCCTGCCAACCCTGCCGTAACCTTGCTCGCAGTAACGCTTTACACGGCGCGTTACGTTCGTTACTTTACGAGAGTTGGGCGAGGTGATGACTTCAGACGGGCGGCTGTGATGGTAGGCCCCCGCAACTCGTCACGTCCCGGCGGCGCAGCGCCGCAGACTCATAGAGGATCTCAAATGCGACGCTTCAAGCATCTCGACTCCCTGCTCATCGGCGCCACCGCCGCAGTGCTCGGCTCGGCTACGTTCGTCCGCCCTGACGCGGACTCGCCGGCCCCGACCGTCACGGCGAAGGCGGCCGCGATCGTCAGCGCCAAGACCGGTACGTTCGTGACGGCCGAGGCCGCTGGTGCGCTCGCGCCGAAGTCGGAGAAGACCGGCGTCGCGGCCGAGGTCGAGACGGCGATGAGCCGCCTCGCCGGGTCCGTCCGACAGCAGAGCCACCCGCGCGCGCTCGAGACCGCGGTGAAGAGCTACTTCGCGTACAAGGCGGCGCACCCGGACGAGGTCCGCAAGCCGTACCTCTACTTCGTGGACTACGGCCTCGCGAGCACGACGCCGCGCGGCTACGTCTTCGACATGGAGCAGCTCGCGGTCATCGACGGCCCGTTCACGGTCGCCCACGGCCGCGGCTCGGGCCCGCGCTCGGGCGTGCCGACGCGCTTCGCGAACGTGCCCGGCGCGGCCACGACGTCGCTCGGCCTGTACCTGGCGCAGGAGACCTACGGCTTCAGCGGCCACGCCTCGGGTGTCCTCTACCGCTCGATCGGCCTGCGCCTCAAGGGCCTCTCCGGCGAGTTCAACGACAGGGCGCGCGAGCGCGGCGTCGTCGCCCACGGCGCGCCGTACGTGACGCGCTCGGGCTCGGGGCGCAGCGAGGGGTGCCCGGCGATGGAGCAGTCCCGCGCGCAGCGGCTCCTCCCGAAGCTCGCGAACGGCGCGCTCGTGTTCCTCTTCGCGCCGAACGAGAAGTGGCTCAGCAGCGACCCGTGGCTCACCGCCGCGCAGGGCTGAGCGACGCATCAGATCGACGAGGCCCCCCGCTCCACGATGGAGCGGGGGGCCTCGTCGCCTCCGGCCTAACGCGCCGCGGCGCAGCGGGGCGGCGGCGCCGACAGCCGGGTGACGAGCGTTCGCGCGAGCAGGTCCGGCGCCTCGAGCCCCGGGATGTGGCCCGTGCCCGGGAGCACGTCCCACGTCGCGCAGCGCGCGAGGCGCGCGAGGTCCTGCCCCTGCGCCACGGGCGTGAGCGAGTCGAGCTCGCCCCACACGACGTGCACCGGCGCCGGCAAATTCGCGAGCGCGCGGCGCGCCTCGCGCACCGGCGGCGCCGGCTCGAGGAGGAAGTCGTGGATCCAGGCGCCGGCCGCCCACGACGTGCCCGGCTGGCGCATCGGACGCTGGAGCATCTCGATCTGCGCGTCGGTGAGGCGGTCGGGGAAGGCCACGAGCTGGCCGGTGAACGTCCGCGTGAGCAGCGGGTTGGTCACCGTGGCCGCGACGAGGCCGGCGCGCACCGGCCGCGCCGACAGCGCCACCTGCAGCCCCAGCGGCGCGGGCGCCGGGGCGCTCGTCGTGTCGGAGATGCTGAGCGCGGCGTCCACGAGCACGACGCGCGCGACGCGGCCGGGGTCGGCCAGCGCGGCCTGCAGCGTCGCGCGCGCGCCGAACGAGTGGCCGACGAGGATCACCGAGTCGGCGCGCAGCTCGTCGAGCAGCGCGCCGAGGCGACCGGCCTGCGCCGCGACGGAGTACGCGCCGCTGCGGGAGCGGTCCGAGAAGCCGAACGGCGGCATGTCCACCGCGACGACGTGGAACCCGGCGCGCGCGAGCGCGTCCGCGACGGGTCGCCAGATCTCGCCCCACGCGCCGGTGCCGTGCACGAGCACCACGAGGCGGCCGTCCGCCGGCCCGGCCTCCTGCACGAAGAGCCGCAGGTCCCCTGACGGCACGAGGCGCCCCGCCGCGGGCGCACGCGCCGCGCGCGGCACGCGCTCGCGCGCCGAGGCGGCGCCGAGCGACACGGCCAGAACGAGCACGAGGGCCCCGGGCACGCCGACGAGCAGCGCGACCAGGGCCCTCGCGAGGCTGCGCGCGCGCGAGCGCGGCACGCCGGCCCCGGCGCCGCTCACGCCGCCGGCTGGAGCGCGCGCGCCGGCGCGACCGCCTCGGCGCGCGGCGCGTACACGAGGTAGAGGAGGATGGCGCTGATGCCGACGTGCGGCGCGTTGAGCGCGATGTCGGCGATCCAGGGCTTGTCGTTCACGGCGCCGTAGAGCAGGAAGAAGATCGCGTCGAGCGCGTAGTACCAGCCGAACGCGTTGCTCACGAAGCGCATGTGCTTCGGGCTCCCGGTCACGGCCGCGTAGGCGAACGCGAGCGCCGTGAGGCCGTGCGTGATGTCGTCGAGCGGCGACATCATGAACAGGCCGAAGAGCATGCGCTCGCCGTTCTCCCAGGTGTACCAGCCGGGAATCCAACCGCTGGCGACGACGAACAGCATGTTGAGCGCGAAGAACACGGCGAAGCCGCGCAGCATGCGATCGGAGACGGGAGGGAGGAATTTCGGCATGGGAGGAGGCTGGAGACGGAGGGAAAAGGCGACCAGATACTGACGGAACGGCTCGCTCGTTCGTCACAGTGTCGGACCCTCTCATCACTTTCAATGCTGACCTCCCACAAGCGCCCCGCGGCCTACGAGCCGCCCGCCGCCGCCGGCAAGCGCGCGCTCAAGTCCGCGAACGCGAAGCCGTCGAGAAAGTCGAGGCAGGCCAGGAAGCCCGCGCCGCCCGACACCCGCTGGCGCCGCGTGCGCCGCCGCGTGGGGCGCGCGACGCTGTGGACGGTCGGGCCGCTCGCGCTGGTCGTCGTGTGGACGACCGTGCTCGGCCTCGCGCGCAGCGACGGCGTCGCGCTCGCCGCGCCGGCCGAGCCGACGCTCGTGCGCGACGTGACGCGGCTGACGGCGGTGCGCATGGGCCGCGTCGCGGCGCCGCGCACCGTCGAGGAGCTGGCAGCCGCCGTGCGCGGGAGCACCGGGCCGGTGAGCATCGGCGGCGGACGGTACAGCATGGGCGGGCAGACGGCGACGCCGGACGGCCTCCAGATCGACATGCGCCAGCTCCACGGCGTCGTGTCGATCGACACGGTCGCGCGCACCGTGACCGTGCGCGCCGGCACCCCGTGGCGCGAGCTGCAGGAGGCGATCGACCCGAAGGGCCTCGCCGTGCAGGTCATGCAGACGTACAACACCTTCACCGTCGGCGGCGCGCTCTCCGTGAACGCCCACGGGCGCTACATCGGCCACGGCCCGGTCTCGAGCACCGTGCGTGCGCTCAAGCTCGTCCTCGCGGACGGCTCCGTCGTCACCGCCAGCCGCACCGAGCGCCCGGAGCTCTTCTGGGCCGCGCTCGGCGGCTACGGCGCCGTGGGCGTGATCGCCGAGGCGACCCTGTCGCTCGCGGAGAACGTGCGGGTGCGCCGCGAGGACGAGGTGATGCCGGTCGCGAGCTACCTCGCGTGGTTCCGCCGGAACGTCCGCAGCGACTCCACGGTGATCTTCCACAACGCGGACATCTCGCCGGGCGGCTACGACGAGGTGCGCGCCGTCACGTACCGCCGCACGACGGAGCCCCTCACGACCGCCGAGCACATTCGCCCGAAGGACCAGTCGGGGTGGGTGACGCCGACCGCGTTCCGGATCTTCAGCACGCCCGGGATCGGTCCGTGGGCGCGGCGCAACGTGATCGAGCCGCTCGCCTACCGCGTGGGCGCGCGGAACCCCGTGACGTGGCGCAACTACGAGGCGAGCTACGACGTGAGCGAGCTCGAGCCCTCCTCGCGGCTGCACGACACGTACGTGCTGCAGGAGTACTTCCTCCCGGTGGACAGCCTCATCCCCTTCGTGCGCAGCATGGGGGCGATCCTCCACGACTCGAGCGTGAAGACGGTGAACGTCTCCATCCGCCACGCCAACGCGGAGCCGGAGCCGTACCTGTCGTGGGCGCCGGGCGAGACGTTCGCGTTCGTGCTGTACTACCGGCAGCCCACGGGGAGCGACGAGATGCGGCGGACCGGGCGCTGGACGCGCGCGCTCGTGGACGCGGCGCTGCGCCACGGCGGGCGCTACTACCTCCCGTACCAGCCGCACATGACGCGCGCGGAGTTCGTGCGCGCCTACCCGCGCGCGGGCGAGCTGTTCGCCGTGAAGCGGAAGGTGGACCCGCAGCACCGCTTCACGAACGTGCTGTGGGACCTCTACGCGCCCGCGCCGGGCGCCGACACGGTCGCGTCGGTGACGGCCGCGCGCCTGCCGAGCTTTCTGCCGGCCGAGGTGCGCCTCGCGACCGACACGCTGCCGGGCTACGCCCGGGCCGAGTCCTCGACGTGGTCCACGCACCCGGAGTGGGACCTCGTCTACTCGAGCGAGCAGTACGCCGAGTGGCTCTCGGCCGGCCGCCGGCCGAGCGCGTTCCCCTACTCCGCCACGGTGGGGACGTTCTGGCGGAGCTACTACGGCATCTGGCGCTGGACGCGGGCGCGCGGGGAGTTCACCGGGCGCACGCACCTCATGCTCGGCGTCATCGGCACGAGCACGGCGCTCGAGTACGGCCTCAAGTCGATCTACGAGGGCACGGTGGGCCGCCTCTTCGAGTGGACCGGCCCGGACGGCATGACGCCGGAGGAGCGCGTGGCCGCGCGGGTGAACTCGGACTACGCGCGCTTCATCGCCATCCGCCCGTGGTACGAGTTCGACTACGTCGCCGCGCGCCGCGCGCTGTGGGCGTCCGCCGACGAGCCGGGCCGGGGGCTCGCGCGCCGCCTCGAGCGCCGCGCGATCCTCACCCTCGAGTTCACGCTCAAGGGCTGGTACGCGCGCCTCATCGGCGGGGGCACGCACGCCGCGTACGCCCCGGACGCCGACGCGCGCTGGCTCCTCGTGGCCGGCGCGGCGGACTCCGCGCGCATCCCGGGCGCGCTCCGCATCGTGCCGCTCGACCGCGGCTACCGCGCCGTGCTCGTCCCGCGCTACGCCGGCGTCCGCGACGCCCTCGTCGCCCTCGCCGCCGACCCGGCGGCGTCGCGCGCCGTGGAGCTCGCCGGCAACGAGCGCGTCGCGATCACCGGCACCGCCCCGCTCGCGTGGCGCGCGCCCGCGGGCATGACGCCGATCCTGGCGTACCGCGTGCCGGTCGACGCGACGCGGATGCGGGTGGTGGCGGACGTGCCGGTGATGGACCTGGTGCGGCTGCTGGCCGCCGAGCGCGCCCGGCCGGCGGGGCTTCGCGTGGATCACGTGTACGACTACTAGCGGCAGAGGCCGAGCGCCGTCCCGCACGCTCGCCCAAGGCTACGAGCACTGGCGACGGGTGACCGGCGACTGCTGCCGCCTGGCTAGCGAGCAGGTAGTGGTGATGTGGAACCCCCGGGAGGCCAGCACTGGCCCCCCGGGGGGTTCTCGCCATCCGGCCCGCCGGCCGTCAGTGCATCTCGACAGCCGCGCCGCGCGCCGACGGCTTCCGGAGCAGAAACACCGCCGGAATCACGATCAGGAACGAGATCAGGATGAACAGCCACGCGTCGTTGTACGCGAGCATCGCGGACTGGCGCATCACCAGCCCCTCGAGCATCGCGTAGGCCCGGCGCTGCGCCTCGAGCGCGGAGGCGCCCTTCGCCATCATGCCGGCCACCATCCCCTGGAAGCGCTGCTCGAACGCGGGGTTCCCCGCGTAGACGTTCTGCACCAGGTCCGCGCGGTGGATCGCGATGTGGCGCGTGAGGTAGGTCCCGAGCACCGCGATGCCGAACGAGCCGCCGAGCTGGCGCGAGAGGTTGATCAGCCCGCTCGCCTGCTGCGCCTCGTGCGGCTGGAGGCTGCCGAAGGCCGCGTTGTTGATGGGGACGAAGAGGAGCCCCAGCGACACGCCGCGGATGATGAGCGCCCAGCGCGCGTCGGCCTCGCCGGCCGCCGTCGTGAGGTGCCCGAGGTCCCACATGGACCAGAGCATCATGCACATCCCGAGCAGGATGAGCACGCGCACGTCCGCCAGCGGGCGCTTGCCGTTGAGGAGCGCGCCGCACACGAGCGCCGTCATGGCCGTCACGACGCCGCCCGGCATCATCGCCAGCCCCGTCTCCGTCGGCGTGAAGCCGAGGATGGTCTGCGTGAACAGCGGGAAGAGAAACGCGCCGCCGAACAGGCCGAAGCCGAGCACGACGAACAGGAAGATCGACGCCGACAGGTTCCGGTTCTTGAGGACGCGGAGCTGGATGACCGGATGCGTGTTGCGCGACGAGAGCTGCCACCAGAGGAGCGTCACGAGCGAGACGCCGGCGAGCACGGCCAGCCAGGCGATGTGCGCGTCCGAGAACCAGTCGTGCTTGTTCCCCTCCTCGAGCACGTACTGGAGCGACCCGACGCCGCTGATCAGCAGCCCGATCCCGAGCCAGTCCACGGGCCCCGTGCGCCGCTGGTGGTGCGGCGGGTCGTGCAGGAACGTGGACACGAGGAACGCCGCCACGATGCCGATCGGCACGTTGATGAAGAAGCACCAGCTCCACTGGTAGTTGTCGGTGATCCACCCGCCCAGCGTCGGCCCGAGCGTCGGCGCGACGATGATGCCGAGGAGGAAGATCGCCTGCACGATCCCCTGCTCCTCGCGCGGGAAGATCTGCCGCAGCGTCGCCTGCGCGGTGGACAGCAGCGCCGCCCCGCCCGCGCCCTGCACGAGCCGCCACAGCACGAGCTCGCCGAGCGACGAGGACGTGCCGCAGAGGAACGACGCGGCGATGAACAGCACGATCGAGAACGTCAGGTAGTTCTTGCGCCCGAACGTCTCCGTGAAGAACGCCGTCATCGGGAGCACGACGACGTTCGCGAGGATGTAGCTCGTGCTCACCCAGGCGATCTCCGTCTGGGTGGCGCTCAGGTTCCCCGCCATCTGCGGCAGCGCGACGTTGATGATGGTGGTGTCGAGCACCTCCATCACCGCGGCCGTGATGAGGCCGAGGAGGATGAGCCAGCGGAAGCGCTCGACCCCCTCCGCGTGCGCGGCGAGGGCCGCGCTCGTGCCGGGCGTCGGGGCGGCGGTGCGGGTGGCGCTCATCGGGCGGCGCTCATCGGGTGGCGACGTGCGCCTCCACGCTCATGCCGGGGCGCAGCGGGCGCTCGCGCCCCAGCCCCTTCACGACGCGGATGCGCACCGGCACGCGCTGCACGACCTTCGTGAAGTTGCCGGTCGCGTTGTCCGGCGGCAGGAGCGCGAACTTCGCCCCGCTCGCCGCGCCGATGCTCTCCACGACGCCCTCGGCCTTCGCGCCGCCGTACGCGTCCACGTCGAGCTCCACCGGCTGGCCCGCGCGGAGGTCGGCGAGCTGCGTCTCCTTGAAGTTCGCCGTCACCCACACGCCCGTGTCCGCGACGACCGAGAGCAGCGTCTGCCCGGGCTGGACGAGCTGCCCCGGCTCCACCGTCTTCTTGGTCGCGACGCCCGAGAGCGGCGCGGCGATCTGCGCGTACGAGAGCTGGAGCTTCGCGTTGTCGCGCGCGGCGCGGGCCGCCGCGAGCCGCGCGTCGGCGAGGCGCACGCCGGCCTGCGCGCCGGAGACGCCGGCGCCGGAGGCGGCCGCCTGACGCTCCACCGCGGCGAGCTGCGCGCGCGCCACGTCCACCGTGGTGCGCGCCGCCTCGAGGTTCTGCTGCGAGACGATCTGCTCGGCCGCGAGCGCCTGCGCGCGGCGGTAGTCCCCCTCCGCCTTCGTCAGCGCGGCGCGCGCGGCGGCGACCTGCGCCTGCCCGGCGGCCGTCTGGCTCTCGAGGGTGCGCACCTGGGCCTCGGCCTGCCCGCTCCCGCCGGCGGAGGCCGCGGCGGCGGCGAGGTCGGCCTCCGCCTGCGCGAGGCGGACCTGGAGCTCGCGGGTGTCGAGCGTCACGAGCACCTGCCCCTCCTTCACGGGCTGGTTCTCGACGACGTTCACCGCCTCCACGTACCCGCCGACCTTGGCGATCACGGGGACGATGTGGCCGTCGACCTGCGCGTTGTCGGTGGACTCGTGCGCGCGGGCGTAGAGGAGCTTGCGCCCGGCCACGACGAGGCCGACGAGGAGGACGAGGCCGACGATCGCGAGGACGACGCGCTTGCGGCCGCCCGAGGCGGGCGGCGCGGGCTCGGCGCTCTCGCGGACGATCTGCGGCGCGCTCTCGGCGCGCTGCTCGGCGGTGGCGGTGCGGGTCATCGTGGGATTCTCTTCGTGGTCCATTGAATGGTGCCCGTCAGGGCAGCTCTGTCACGGTCCCGCGGGCGCGCGCGAGCGCGACCCGCGCGGACTGCAGGGCGGTGAGCGCGTCCACCAGTGCGGTGCGCGCGACGTTCAGGCCGAGCGACGCGGTCGCGACGTCGGCGTTGCCGGCGACCCCGGCGCGGAACCGGGCGCGCGCCTGCGCGACCTCCTGCTCGGCGAGACGGAGCCGCTCGCGGACCGCCTCCACCGCCTCCGCCGCGGCGCGCAGGTCGAGCAGCGCGCCGCGCGCCTCCACCTCGGCTTGCTGGCGCAGGTCGCGGAGCCGCACCTCGGCCTCGCTCGCGACGGCCTGCTGCTCCGCGACGCGGGCGGCGATGCGACCGCCGGTGAAGAGCGGCACGGAGACCTGCACGCCCCAGTCGTAGGTGTTCAGCAGGTTGTTCGCCTTCTTGCCGATGTAGCCGTCGTCCGCGAACGCGCCGATGCTCGGCAGCCGCTCGGCGCGCGCGGCGCCGACGGCCTGCCGCGCGGCATCCACCTGACGCTGCGCGGCGCGCACGTCGGGGCGCCGCCGGACGGCGTCCTGCACGATCGCCGCCTCGTCGGCCGGCGCCGGCGCGGCCACCGCGGCGGACAGCGAGTCGGCGAAGACGACGCGCGCGTCGAGCGGGAGGTTCAGCACGCGGCGCAGGTCGAGCTGCGAGCGATCCAGCTCGTTGCGCGCCGTGATGAGCTGCGCGCGCGTGCCGGCGAGCTGCGCCTGCGCACGCGTCACGTCGAGCCCGACGCCGGTGCCGGCGCGGAGCTGCTGTTGGGCGATGGTCACGAGCTCGGCCGCGAGGGTCGAGTCGGCCTCACGCGCCTGGAGCACGCCCTCGGCGCGGAGCACGCGCAGGTAGGCGGACGCGGCGATCGTCGCGGCCCCCTCGGACTGCGCCGTCGCCTCGACGTTCGCGGCGCTCGCCGCGGTGCGCGCGGCGTTGAAGCGCGCGAAGGCCGCCGGGTTGAAGACGTTCGTCGAGAGCCGCGCGCGGGCGTCGAGCAGGTTGATCGGCCCGATGATCTGGCCGCTCGGGTCGAGGAAGGGCTCCTGCCCCGGCGGGGGCGGGAAGGACAGGCCGAACGTGGCGGAGTTGACCGTCCGCTGCGACTCGCCGACGTCGGCGGCGAGCTGCGGAAGGAGCGCGGAGCGCGCCTGGCGGGCGCGCGCCTCGGCCTCGTCGGCACGCAGGCGGGCGGACTCGGCCGGGGCGCTCTGGCGCGCGGCGAGCCGCGCGGCGCCTCCCAGGGTCAGGACCGTGGTATCCGCCGTCTGGGCGGCGAGGGGCCGGACGAGCGACCCGAGCAGCACGGCGGCCGCCGCCGCGCGCGTCAGGGTATCGATGTACAGTCGCATTTAGTACGTGGGATTGACGAACTAGACTCTAGCGTCTAGTATCAACTGAAACTAGACGGTTTGGTCTACTTGTCAACACCCTCCGACACGACGCACGAGACGTCCGGCGCCCGCCGCCCTCAGCAGGAGCGCGGGCAGCGGCGCGTGGACGCCATCCTGGACGCGGCGGCGGGGCTGATCCCCGAGGTCGGCATCGCCGGCCTCACGGTGCAGGCCATCGCCGAACGCGCGCAGACGTCGAAGGGGTCCCTGTACCACTTCTTCGCCGACCTCGACGGCGTCGTGCGCGCGCTCGCGGAGCGGCACGTCGCGGCCGTCGGGGCACTCGCCGCGGCGGTGCGGGATCGGTCCGACATCGACTGGCGAAGCATGACGGCCGCCGAGGTGGTCGGCCAGATCATGGCGCCGTTCGAGGCGTACATCGACGCGCACCCCGAGGTGCCGCTCATCATGCGCTCGCCGGCGAACCAGCAGCGCATCGCCGCCGGCGGCGTCGGCTCGATGCCGATCATCACGAGCCTCATCGAGTCGGTGCTGCGCATTCGCACGCCCGACGTGGCGCCGGAGATGCTCGCCGCCCGCGCCTCCGCGATGGTCACCATCCTGCACGCCATGAAGACGGCGCAGCCCGCCGGGTTCTGCACGCAGGAGGGGCTTCGCACGGAGCTCCGCCGCGCGCTCGCCGCGTACCTCGAGGCGGCCGAGCGCGCGGCGCGCAGCGTCTGACGGGCGCGCGCTACATCGGGATCCAGAAGTTCGCCTTGACGGCGAGCACGTGGTCGCCCGGCGCGCCGAACGCACGCGCCAGGTCGCGCGGCCCCACGCGGTAGACGCGCTCCTCCGCCGCGTCGCGCAGCTCCTGCCACACGACGAAGAGCGTCGAGCCGGGCCGGTACTCCCAGCGCAGCACGAAGTTCGAGCGCAGCGAGTGGACGTTGAAGTCGTCGTCCGGGAGCGTGAAGCTCAGCTGCTGCCCCTCGGTCTCGGTGACGCGGTAGCCGACGCCCTCGCGCGTCACCGTGCGCCCGTACTGGTCGTAGCGCCTGAGCGTGCGGCTCCGCGGCGCCGACAGCTCGCCGAAGCGGTCGAAGCGGCCGCTCGACGCGTAGGGCTGCGCGAAGAGCTCGAGCGTGAGGTCGGGGCGGAGCGCGTAGTTCGCGCGCAGGTCGAGCGTGAACTCGCTGGCGCGCAGGCGCCCGAACACGTAGCGCCGCCCGTACGTCTCCGCGCGCCCGCTGTCGAGCGTCGTGACGTACTGCCGCGAGTCCGTGTAGAGGAGGAAGTTCGGCGCGGCGGTCAGCTGCCAGCGCGGCTCGGGCCGCACGGAGAGGCTCCCGCTCAACCGGTTCGTCAGCTCGCCCCACTCGTTCTTGCCGTAGTAGACGCGGCCGCTCCAGCGCGTCGGCGCGCCGCTCCGGTTGGAGAGCTGCGCGATGGCGACGTCGTTCCACCCCGTGCCCATCGACGGGCCGCCGCGCGTGAGGCGCACGTCCTGCGCCGGGAAGTCGTGCCACGCGGTGAGGTTGACCTGCCAGAAGTTGAGGAACGTGAGCGTGCCGTCGCCGCGCGCCGAGCCGAACTGCCGGACGCGGTCGAAGTTGAACTCGTTCTCCTGCGTGAAGCTCACGCTGTAGTTCCGGAAGAGCCGCCCGGGCTGCGTCTCGCGGTAGCGCACCTGCCAGAGCGGCGAGATCCCGTCCGCGGTGCTGATGCGTCCCGCGTCGTTGATCTCGTAGCCCGGCGACTCGGCGCCGAGGAACGCCCAGCCGAGCCAGTGGCGGCCGCTCGCCTTCTCGAGCTGCGCGTTGACGGTGTAGCCGGCGAGCGACGTGCGCGTGGGGTCGTAGGTGACGGAGCTGCCCGCGTCCGGACGCTGGAAGTAGCGCGCGCTCGAGCGCTGGAGGCGCGCGACCGCCGCCTCGCTCCCCTGCACCAGGCTGCCGCCCGCGTCGGCCGTGAGGAGCCACGTGCCGCCGTCGAAGCGGAGGTTCGCATCCACGCCGCCCGCCAGCGCGCGACGCGGTAGAAGCGCCGCCAGCGGGTCGTCGCCGCCGCCGAGCTCCCGGTGGACCGCCGTGAGCGACGCCCCGACCGTGGACGCCTGCGCGCCGACCTCCTGCCGCACGCGCAGCACGCCGAACGCCGTGCGTGGCCCGATGGCCACGTCGTCGCTCCGCGCGGGGGTGCTGAGGCCGCCGTCGACCGTCGCGGTGTCGTGCACGTGCGCCACCTCGCGGTCCACGAGTGCCGCGAGCGCGCCGACGGCCGTGCGGCTCGGCAGGCGCCCCGTGAGCTTCGCGGCGCCGAGGATGGTGCTGTTGAGCGGGCGGTCCACGTAGTCGCCGCTGGCGCCCCCGCGCGGCGCCTGCCCGATGCGCCGCGAGTAGAAGTACGGGTTGTCGATGAGGTCCCGCCCGGCGACGAAGAAGGGACGCCGCTCGGGAAACGTGAGCTCGAACGCCGAGAGGTTCACGACGGCGGGGTCGGCCTCGACCTGGCCGAAGTCCGGGTTGAGCGTGGCGTCGAGCGTGAGGCTCGGGCCGAGCCCGACGCGGAGGTCGCCGCCGGCGCGCATGGTGGCGTCGCGGCCATCGGGGTCGAACGGGTTGCGGCGGTCCGCAGTGCCGCGCACCCGCGCGTCGCTCGCCACGTACGGGAGCATCTCCATGCGGCGCGATGGGCGAATGCCGGCGACGCCCACGAGGGTGCCGAAGCGGCTCGCCCAGCCGCGCACGCGCGTCGGGACGGCGACCCAGTAGTCGCTCTCGTTGCGCGAGGGGACCGAGCGGCCGAGGTTGATCCCCCACGTCTGGGCGTCGCGCGCGACGAAGCGGAGCTGGGAGAACGGGATGCGCATCTCCGCCGTCCACCCGGCGGAGTCGATCCGCGTCCGAGCCTCCCACACGGGGTCCCACGAGAGATCCTGGTTCGCCTCGTCGTCGCTCGCGTGGAACCACTCGGCGCGCACGCCGCTCGCGGTGACGGCGAAGGTGTACGCCGTGCGGCGGTCGAGGTACGTGTCGAGCGAGACGAGGACGTACTCCGCGCCGGCGACGTTGTCGCGCCGGCTCACGGGCGCCTGGATGCGCGCGGGGTCGGCGCTGAACATGCGCGCGCCGACGTAGAGCGCGTCGTCGTCGTAGAGCAGCCGCACCTCGGTGCGCTCGGCGGGCGCGGCGCCCTCGTTCGGCTGCCGCTGCGTGAAGTCGGCGATGGCCGGCGCGTCGCGCCAGGCGGGGTCGTCCAGCCGCCCGTCGAGGGAGGGCGCGCGGCCTCGGAGGCGCACGGCGCCCGCGACCTTGCGCGCGCCGGCGGCGGCGACCGAGTCCTGCGCCAGCGCGGGCCCGGCGCCCGCCAGGAGGGCGAGCGCGGCGAGTGCGCGGCGGGCGTGCCTGGCAGCGGTCATCGGCGGTCTCGGGTGACGCGGGCGGGCCTCCGGCCGCCCCGGGACGTTGAGACGTCCCGGGACCGCCGATTCGTCCGGCCGGCGAGTGAGTGTCTGGGGGTGGGGCGGCTAGCGCATGACGGCCGCCATGACGCGGCGGTAGTCGGCGTCCGAGCTCATGCCCTCGAGCGACTTGAAGAACGCCTGCCGCACCGCCGCGTCCGCGAGCGACGCGCGCTCGACGACCGCGAGCAGCACGTCCCCGCGCTCCTTGCCGGATACCATGCTCTCGCTGGCGCGGAGCACGTTGATCGCGACCTCGCGCGAGGCGCCAGCCGGCAGCGCCGCGAGCAGCACGGCGCGCCGCTCGGACTCCGTGACGAGCTCGCCGGCGGCCGTGAAGTAGGCGCGCCTCGCGTCGGGGTCGGACATCGCGTAGCGCGCCGCGAGCGCGCGGAGCAGGCGCGAGCGGTCGCCCTCGCTGACGATCTCGCGCGCGGCGCGCACGACGGCGACGATGCCCGTCACGCCCATCGTGTCGCGCTGCACGAGCGCCTCGAGCGCCATGCGCTTCGAGCCGTCGCTCACGATCGAGCGCGCCGCGCGCAGGTACGCGGCGCGGAGCGTGTCGTCGCGCACGTACCGCTGCGCGATCTCGCTGAGCAGCCGCGCCTTCTCGGAGTCCGACGTCAGGCCCGTGGCCGACTTCGCGGCGAGGATCAGCGTCTCGCGCAGGTCCTCGCGGCTCATGCGGCTCACGACCGGCGGGCCGGCGGCCGCGCCCGCGGAGGCCGGCGCCGGCTCGGCCGGCGCGGCAGACGCCGACGCAGACGCCGACGCGGCCGCCGAGGCCGACGCGAAGCCCGGCGCCTCCGTGTACACGGTGCCCTGCGGCAGCCCCTTGGCGCGGGCGATCTCCGAGACGGCACGCCCCACCCAGCGGCGCGCGTCGGCGTCGAGCTCCGCGCGGCGCGAGCCCTCGTAATAGAAGCGCCGCACCTGGCCGGCGCCCGCGCGCACGAACTCCACGCGCTGCCGGTCGGCCCCGCGCTGCTCGGCGATGACGAGGAAGCCGTTGGGGCCAAGACTGCGCACGTCGTCGCGAGCCTCGGTGAGCTCGACGGGGCCGCGGATGGTGGCGCCGAAGCAGCGGTCCTCGCTGCCGTTGAAGTACGCGTAGTCGGCGCGCGCGGACGAGTACGGCTCGTCGTCGCCGATGAGCGACTGGACGCTGCGGCACGGCAGCGCCGCGCGCGCCGCGGCGGGAGTCGCGCGCGCCGGCGCCGGCCCGGCGACCGCAGTGTCGGCGAGCACCGCCGCCGCGGACGCGGCCGGCGCGGCATCCATGGACGCGAGGACCGGCGAGGCCTCCGACACGCGCGCCTCCGCCGCGACCGGGCGCACGGCGGCCAGCGGCAGCGCGACCAGCAGCGCGAGCGCGGCCACCATCGGCCCGGCGCGACCGCCGAGCGGCCCGCGGGCCGTGCGCGGGTCGAGGATCGCGAGCAGGCGCCCCTCGAGCTCCGAGCGGCGCGCCATCGCCAGCGCGGCGAACGCGGGACCCGGCTCGCTCCCGAGCGACCGCACGATGTCGAGCAGGTCCTCGGCGTACGACGACGCGCGCGTGCCGGCGCCGAGCACCGCGTCGTCGCACGCGCGCTCGCGCTCGGCGCGCATGCGGCGCACGGCGAGCCAGACGAGCGGGTTGAACCAGTGTACGGCGAGCGCGAGCTGCGCGACGGTCTGCGTGAGCGCGTCGAAGCGGCGCACGTGCGCGAGCTCGTGCAGCAGCACCGCCGCGCGCCGTTCGGCGGCCCAGCCGGTCGTCTCGCGGGGCAGGAGCACGACCGGGTACACGACGCCCCACGTCACGGGAACGCTCGCGCGATCGCTCCGCAGCAGCGTGACGGGGCGCGTGACGCCGACGCGCCGCGCCAGGGCCGCGGCGAGCGCGAGCCACTCGCCCTCGAGGACGGGCGCGGCGCGGCGGCTGATGTGCCAGACGCCGAGCGTGCCGACGGCGATGCGCAGCAGGACGAGCAGCACGCCGCCGGCCCAGATGAGCGCCGCCCACTGCGACCGCGAGAGGGCCGCGAGGGCGAGCGCCTGGCCGCCGGCGGGCTCGTAGTCGGCGCGCACCGTCTCGACGGTCATCGGGGACGCGGCGGCCGCCGCGGCCGTGCCGACGGCGACCGCAGGAGCCGGCGCGTCGGGCGCCGCGGGAGCGGGCGTCGCCTCCGACGCGATGCGCACCTCGAGCGGCACGCTGACGCGCGGCGCCGGGAGCAGCGGCACCCGCCACGCGGGGAGCGCGGCCTGCAGGAACGGAAGGGCGAGCACCGCCGCCACCGCCCCACTCCAGAGCGCGTGGCGCACGGCCGCCGACTGGCGGCGCGCGAGCCACGCGGCCGCGGCGGCCGCGAGCAGCACCACGCTCCCCTTCAGGGAGAGGTCGAGCGCCGCCGCGAGCCACTCGGCGAGCCGCGTGGTGAGCCAGCCCCCACCGTCCGCGGCGAGCATCTCGGGGATCGTCGTCATGCCGGGGTCTCCTTCCGCGCGGTGGCTACTGCACCATCGACTGCTTGACCAGCGCGGACATCGCCTGGCGGTGGTAATGGTCGGACTTGAGCGCCTTCGCCGCCTTGATGTACGCGTCGCGGGTCTCCCCCTCGATCGCGTAGCGCTTGGCCGCGGCGAGCAGCACCTCGGTGACGTAGTGGTCGGACGACATGCCCTCGGTGGCGGCGACGACGTCGCGCACCAGCGTCTTGTCCACCTCGTCGCCGCGCAGCAGGGAGAGGAGGATCTCGGCCCGGTAGTAGTCGGAGTCGACCTCGCGCGTGGCCTTGAAGAAGGCGTCGCGGTTGTCGGCGCGGACCAGGCCGCGCATCGCCGCGCGCTTCAGCGTCTCGCTCGCGTAGTAGTCGGAGCTCATGCCGGTGGACGCGCGCAGCAGCGCGTCGCCCACGGGGCGCGTGAGCCGATCGTCCTCGTCGAGGAGGAGCTTCAGCGCCTCGGACCGGTAGTAGTCGGAGCCGATGGTCGACGCGGCGGTCACGAAGGCCAGCCGCGACGCGTCGTCCGGCAGCCCGCGGCGCTCGACCGACTTCAGCACCTCGGTCCGGTAGTAGTCGGACGAGATGCGCTGGCCCGCCACGGTGAGCACACGGCGCACGAGCGGGGCCTCGAGCCGCGGCACGTGCTCGAACAGCTTCGAGAAGTAGACGTGGGCCGCGTAGTCGCCGCGGAGGCGCGCCACCTCGTCGATGACGGCCTCGGGGCCGCCGCTCGCGAGGAGCCGCGGCACGCGCTGGTCGGCGGCGAACGCCGTGCGGCGCTCGAGCTCCAGCAGCACGCCGGCGAGCCAGCGGCGCGCCTCGTCGTCGAACGGGTGATCGGCGCCGTTCACCTTGTAGGTGCGCGCCATGCGTCCGTCGTCGTTGCGGATCTCGAGCTCGCGCTCGCTGCGTCCGCGCTCCTCGGTGAGCTTCAGCCAGCCGCCCCGCGCGACCGACTCGAAGTCCGAGAGGTCGCCCTTCACGACGAAGCGGCCGCGCGCGCGGAGCTCGAGCTGACAGTCGCCCGCGGACCAGCGAATCGTCGTGCGGCGGTCGCCGTCGTCGTCGCTGATCTGCGAGTGGCTGTTCTTCGCGTTCTCGCCATCGCAGGGCTCCTGCCGGGCGACCGCGGCGGCGCGGGGCGCGGCGGCGCGGGGCGCGGCGGCGACGGAGGCCATGGCGCGGGCGAAGTCCGGGCCCGCCTCGTCCGCGGGGACGCGCGGCGACCAGACGCCGGCGCCCACGACGACGGCGGCGAACGAAACGTTGCGGAGCGTGATCGACATGGTCAGCGTCCCTCGCGGCGGGCGTCGGCGATGAGCTTCGACAGGCGGTCGAGATCCTTCTCGGAGAGCTTCGGTCCGGCGACGTCGAGCAGCGCCGCGACCGTCTGCGTCACGGAGCCGTCGAAGAAGGTGCTCACCATCTGCCGGAGCGCCGAGCGGCTGGCGTCGGTGCGCGGCAGGGTCGGGCGATAGACGTAGCGCGGCCCGTCCTGCTCGTGCGACAGGTGCCCCTTCTCCTCGAGCACGCGCAGGAGCGCGCGCACCGCGGAGTAGCTCGGCGGGTCGGGGAGGTTCTCCATGACGTCGGCCGCCGTGGCGCGCGAGAGGCGGTAGATCACGTCCATGATCTGACGCTCGCGGCGGCTGAGGTCGGGCAGGGTCGGGTCCATCTGGGCGGTCTCGGACATTCCACGCTCGGGGTCGGCGTTCGAGTGCTGTGTTTTTAGCACGGTGCTAAGGTTTTAGCACCAACCCCCGTGCGTCAAGAGCGGCCGGCGCCGTCAGATGTAAGGGTTTGTTTACGGCCCCGGCTACGGCCGGCGGCGCACGCCCTTCGCGGCGTCCATCAGCCGCCTACCGATCAGCACGTGCACCGCGATGAGCGCGGCCACCAGCCCGCCGACCCCGATCCACGCGATGGCGGCGTGCTCGCCGTCGATGCCGGCGCGGTTGGGGCGCGTGATGAAGACGAAGACGAGGAAGAGGAGCACGAGCCCGCCCGAGACCGCGAGCGCGCCGAGGCCGGCGAGGTGGGCGAGCGGCGGGCGGGGGCGCGTCCCCTTCCGTATCTGGGGGCTCATTTCGCGATCTCGGTAGTGAAGGGTCGTTCGAGAGAGGAGAGAGGCGAGAGGAGAAGATGCGGACTCTCCCTTCTCCTTTCTCCTCTCTCGCGTTCATCGCGCATTCCACACCTGGTTCCCCCGGTCCACGTCCGGGAACTGCGCGTCGGGGTCGATCTCGACGCGCGTCACGCGCGCGCCGGGGCGGACGCCGACGGTGGCGCGGCGCGCGCCGTTCAGCCACACGTCCACCGGGGTCACGCTCCGCTCCACCGACCCGTCGGCGCGGGTGACCGCGAGGCGGATGGGCATCGGGGCCTGGCCGAGGTTCTCCACCACGACGAACGTCGAGTCGCCCGCCGTCGCGCCCGGGCGCACCTCGGCGATCGACTGGTCCATGCGCCACGTCTCGTAGAGCCAGCTGCGCCAGAACCAGTCGAGGTCGCGCCCGGCCACCTGCTCGAAGGTGTTGAAGAAGTCCTGCGGCATCGGGTGCTTGTTCGTCCACCGGACCGCGTACTCCTTCCACGCGCGGTTGAACGCCTCCTCGCCCACCACCGCGCGCAGGGCGCGGAAGACGATGTTGGGCTTCTCGTACGCGCCGATGAAGTACGCGGCGGACGTCGGGAAGCTGTCGGCGTGCGTCATCATCGGCACCTCGCCGCCGCGCTGCGCGATCGTGGCGTAGTTGCGCTGCGACGCGCGCTCCTCGTCGGTCTTCCCCTGCGTGAAGTCGCGCACGGCCTGGGCGCTGTTGAAGTTCGTGAGCCCCTCGTCCTGCCACGGGAAGCGCTTCTCGTCGGCGCCCACGAGCATCGGGTGCCACATGTGCGCGATCTCGTGCGCCGTCACCGAGTAGAGCCCCACGGGGTCGTTCGGCGGCATGGCGATGAGAGTCATCATCGGGTACTCCATGCCCCCGCTCACGAGCCCCTCCATCTGGGTCATGTGCGGGTACGGGTACGGGAACATGTACCGCGAGAAGTACGCGACGGCGTGCTGCCCGTACCGCGCCGCCTCGCGCCACGTCGCGGCGCCGGGTCGCCAGAACGCGTTCACGAGCGAGCGGTCCGGCGTCCCATCGCCGTTCACGTCGCCCACGACGGTGCTCGTCGCGTCCCAGAGGTAGCTCCCCGACCCGCCCCACGCGAAGTCGCGCACGTTGCGCGCGCTCCAGCGCCAGGTGAGCCGCCGCCCCTCGCCGCGCTGCGTGGCGACGCCCGGCCCGCGGCTGTCGGCGCCCACGACGCTCACCACCGAGTCCGCCGTGCGCGCGGCGGCGAGCCGCGCCATCGTGCGCTCGGTGAGCACCTGCGACGCGTTCTCCAGCGTCCCCGTCGCCCCGACCACCCAGTGGTCGGGCACCGTGAGGCTGACGTCGTAGTCGGCGTAGTCCATGTAGAACTCGCCGACGCCGAGGTACGGGTCCGTCTGCCAGCCGTTCACGTCGTCGTACACGGCCACCTGCGGGTACCAGTAGGCGATGAAGTACACCTCGCCGTCGGTGCCCATGCGCTGCGCGGGCTCGCCCTGCGGCACCGTGAAGTGCCACTTGAAGCTCATGTCGATGCTGTCGCCGGGGGCGAGCGGCTGCGCGAGGCGCAGCCACATCACCGTGTTCTGCACGGCGTAGCCGAGCCCCGGCGCGCCGCGCCCGCGCTCGCCGACGGTCTGCCCCGCGACCAGCACGCTGTCGAGCCGCATCCCCTCGGTCGGCGGGAACTGGTCGTCCTTCGGCGCGCCCGGGCGGTTGACGTTCTGGTAGAGGAAGATCGCGAGCTCGGGCAGCGCGTCGGGCGAGCGGTTGATGTAGCGCACCGTGCCGCGCCCGTCGAGGCGCGAGGTCGCGACGTCGAGCGACGCGTCGAGCCGGTAGCGCGCGTACTGCGTCCAGTAGCGCGGGCCGGGCTGCCCCGTGCGCGTGCGCGTCCCGCGCTGCACGGCGCGCGCGAAGCCCTCGGGCTCCGCGATCGCGAACCCCGCCGCGGTGGCCGGCACCGGCGTCGTGGCGGGCGCGCGGGTGCACGCGGCGGCCGCGGCGAGGAGCGCGGCGAGCGAGACGACCCTTGCCGGGGCGAGTGACCGGAGCAGGCTGTGCGTCATGTGTGGTTCGTTGCGGGGTGGGCCAGGCGGACGGTGTGGGCGCGCCGCTCGGCTCCGCGCGGCATTGCAGAAATCGCTCCCCGGGTCACCCGAGGGCCTCGACTCCCGCCTCCGTCACCCGGTGCGAGACGAGCGGGGGCGGCGTCGGCGCCGCGTCCGCGAGCTCGATCGCGCCGCGCAGGACGGCGAGCCCGGTGTCGATGTCCGACCGGTGCCGACCGTACACCGTCGCGAGCGGGCTGCCCTCCTCCACCCAGTCGCCGGGACGCGCGGTGATGACGAAGCCGACGCCCGGGTCCACCGCGTCCTCCATGCGCGCGCGGCCGCCGCCGAGCGCGGTGACGCCGCGCCCGATGGCGCGCGGCTCGACGCGCGCGACGTAGCCCGAGCGCGGCGCTCGGAGCACCTCGTGCTCGGGGGCCTGCGGGAGCACGGCGGGGTCGTCGACGACCGCGGGGTTGCCGCCCTGCGCCTCGATGATCTCCTGGAGCTTCGCCGCCGCGCGCCCGCCCGCGACGGCATCCTGCATCATCGCGCGCGCGTCCTCCCGCGTGCCCGCGCGCCGGGCGAGCACGAGCATCTCCGCGCCCAGCGCGTACGTGACCTCCATGAGGTCGGCCGGCCCGTCGCCGCGCAGGGCGTGGATCGACTCCTCGACCTCGAGGGCGTTGCCCACGGCGCGACCGAGCGGGCGGTCCATCGCCGTGAGCAGCGCGACGGTGGGGCAGCCGCGGTCGCGTCCGAGCGCGATCATGGTGCGCGCGAGCTCCAGGCCGCGCTCCGGCTCCGGGAGGAACGCGCCGGAGCCGAACTTCACGTCGAGCACGAGCCCCGTGAGCCCCTCCGCGAGCTTCTTGCTCATGATGCTCGCCGCGATGAGCGGGATCGACTCCACGGTGCACGTGGCGTCGCGCAGGGAGTACATCTTCCTGTCGGCGGGGGCGATCTGATCGGTCTGTCCGATCAGAGCGCAGCCGATCTCCGCGAGCTGCGCCCGCGCGCGGTCGAGCGTGAGGGCCGTCTCGAATCCAGGGATCGATTCGAGCTTGTCGAGCGTGCCGCCGGTGTGCCCCAGGCCGCGCCCCGACATCATCGGCACGGCGACGCCGAGCGACGAGATGAGAGGCGCGAGGACGATGGAGACCTTGTCGCCCACACCGCCCGTGGAGTGCTTGTCGACGCGCGGCTTTCCGAGGTGGCGCAGATCGAGCGTCTCACCGCTCCGCAGCATCGCATCCGTGAGCGCGTGCGTCTCGGCGCGATCGAGTCCGCGGAGATAGCACGCCATGAGGAACGCGGCCATCTGATAGTCGGGCACGTGCCCCGAGGCGTACGCGTTGGCCAGCGCGCGAAACTCGCCCGACTCGATGCGGCCGCCGTCCCGCTTCCGCTCGATCAGCCGAAGCGCGAGCATTGACCGGACTGTGGGGTATCCAGAGGATGGCCCGCCGGCACCGCCAGCACCGAGTGCGTGCGATCTGCGTGCTCTGCGCCCGTTCCCTCGGCCGACGGCCTGCTCACCTGCGTCCCGGAGATCTGCCCATGCTCGTGTCCCTCGTGCTGCCACGTCGCGCGGTCGCCGTCGCCGCGCTCGCGATCGCCGCGCTTCCCGCGCTCGCTGCTGCGCAGTCGGCCGCCGATCACGTCGCCATGGGCGATCGTGACCATGCGGCGCTGAATGCGCCCGGTGCCTTTCACCACTATCAGGAAGCCATCAAGCTCGAGCCCCGTTCGTACGAGGCGCTGTGGAAGGCCGCGCGCGAGGGGGTGGACGTCGGCGAGTATGGTGCGCAGGCCGTGCGTGACTCGATGTATCCGTTGGCGGAACAATACGCCCGGCGCGCCGTCGAGGCGAATCCCAATGACGCTGAAGGACACTTCCATCTCGCGCGCGCGCTCGGCAAGAAGGCGCTCTCGCTCGGCAAGAAGGACCGGGTGAAGTACGCGGGGGACGTACGTGCGCATGCGCTCGAGTCGCTCAAGCACGACCCGAAGCATCCAGGTGCCCTGCACGTCATGGGGATGTGGAACTACAACGTCATGCAGCTGAGCGGCATGTCGCGCTTCATGGCCAAGACCTTCCTCGGCGGCAAGGTGTTCAACTCCGCCAACTG
>JBJMNJ010000533.1:0-11532 GCA_045804325.1 Gemmatimonadaceae bacterium | reverse complement strand
CATCGGTTCGGGTTCGGGGACGGACGCGCGGCGAGAGATGCGACGGCTGGCTTGCGGACGGCAGCGGCCGAATCTGGCCGGAGTCCGGCACGGCGCCAGGGCCGGCGGACGGCCGCAAGCGCGTCGTTTCGCGGTCCAACGGCCCAGAACCCGGACGTACGTGCGGCTCCGATCGCTCCCTTCCCCGGCAATGGGACCTTGGTCTTGTAGCGCGAAGGCGGCTTCGTACGCCGCATTGTCGATTGGGCCGGGCCAACGTTCCTCTCCTGCGCCGGCCGAAGGTTGGGAAGCACCACGCCTCGGCGATTCCCTCGCCGATCGAAGGCGGATTCTTCGGGATTCCTCCGTCCGTAGTGTGCCCATGACCCCCTCGACCGACTGGGTCGCAGTCATCGACGACGATGAATCGGTTCGTCGCGCGCTGACCCGCTTCCTGAAAGCGCACGACGTCCACGCGGAGTCCTTCGAGTCGGCCGACGCGTACGTGGAGCGGACGCCCGCCCGCCTCCCCGCCTGTCTCGTGCTCGACGTGCAGCTCCTGAAGGGCATGAGCTCGTTCGCGCTGCTCGACCGGATGGACCTCGAGGGCACGCGGGTGCCCGTCATCTTCATCACCGGGCAGACCGAGCTGCAGGCGGAGCTGCTCGAGCGCTACCCCGAGCTGCGCGCGCTGCTTCGCAAGCCGTTCGACGCGGGGATCCTGCTCGCCCGTGTCCGGCACCACCTGCAGCGGTCGGGGCAGCCACGCTCGTTGAGGCTCCGCGCTTCCTGACGCACGTGACGTGCGGTCCCCGCGCCGCCGTTCTACCGAGGACGCCATGGCAAGCGCTCGACGCGGCATCATACTCGTCCTGCTCGCCTTCCTTCCCCTCCCCGCCCTCCCGGGGCAGTCGCTCCGCGTACGCGAGCCGTCCGAACGACCGGTCACGCGAGTCCTGATGCTCTTCGGGCACGATGCGAACGCGCCGGGCGTGAGGGATTTCTCTCGCGAGCTGCGTCAGGTCCTGCGACGCGAGTGGCCGGAGCGCGTCGAGGTGTACGACGAGATCCTCGACTTCGACCGGCTGGGCAGCCGGAGGAGCTGGCCCCGGTTCGCCGCCCACCTTGCCGACAAGTACCGCGGCTACCGCATCGACGCCGTCGTCACCGAGGGCTCCATGGCGCTGCAGTTCGCCGTGGAGCGGCTCGATGAAGTGTTTCCCGGCGTTCCCATCGTGTACGGCATGGCGTTCGAGCCGGTGGTCGATTTCGACGCGCTGCCGGCGAACGTGACGGGGCGGCGCGTCCCCCTGCCATTCGCGGAGACGTTCGCGCTGGCGCGGCGCCTTCAACCCGACGCGAAGCGCGTGGTGATCGTCGCCGGCGCCGCAGCGATGGACTCCGTGCTGGTCACCCACGCCGTGCGCGACCTGACGCCGCTCCTCGGCGGGATGCAGCTCTACGTCCTGCGCGACTGGTCCTACGCGTCGTTGCTGCAGAGCCTGCGCGAGCTGCCGAAGGAGACGTTCGTGATCCTGTCTTCGTTCCGGCGGGATTGGCTCGGCCAGTCGTTCAACTCCGGCGACCTGATACCGAGCCTCACGCGCGCTTCCGCGGTGCCGGCGTACGGTGTCGCTCGACACTGGGTGGGAGACGGGATCGTCGGGGGCGCGACCCTGGACTTCGCGGGGGAGGGCGAGCGCACCGGCCGACTGCTGGCGCGAGTGCTCCGGCAACCCCGCGGCGAGGGGCTTCCGGACCCGGAGGTCGCCGACGAGCCATACGTCGTCGACTGGAGACAGCTTCAGCGCTGGGGTCTCTCCGACGGACGACTGCCGGTCGGCACGAGCGTCCTCTTCCGGCCGCCGAGCCCCTGGGAGCGGTACCGGGCCGTGATTCTCGTCATCCTGGGAGTCACCGCCGCACAGTCCGCGTTGATCGCCCTCCTCGCGCTCGAGCGCCGCAAGCGCATCCGCGCGCAGCGGTCGCTGCAGGAGCAGGCGGCGTACGAGCAGATGCTGGCCGCGCTGAAGACGGACGCGGTGCGGCACGCACCCGACGACGGGTCGCGCGCGCTCGAGCACGCGGTCGCGCGGCTCGGACGCTACTCCGGAGCGACCTCGGTCGAGCTCCTCGTTCACGGCGGCGTGCCCGATCACCCGTTGGACGTCATCCGCTGGTCGCAGGAGGAGCGGAGGGCACCGCCATCACGCGGCGGTGCCGAAGGCGCCTCCGAGGTCGTGGAGATACCGCTGCGCTCGGACGCCACGTTCGTCGGCACGCTGAGGCTTCGCGGTCCCTCGATCGGGAGCGGTCCGAGCGCCGTCTCACGCGAGCGGCTCGAGGCGGCGGCGGACCTCCTCGCCGCGGCGATGGGGCGGGCGGGCGCGGCGCGCGCGCTCGCGGAATCGAAGGATCACGTGGCGCACATCGCGCGCGTCGCGACCATGGGTCAGCTCGCCTCGGCGGTGTCGCACGAGCTCCGCCAGCCGCTCACCGCGACCCTCCTTCACGCGCAGGCGGGCGCGCTGCTGCTCGGCCAGCAGCCGCCCGACGTGCCCGAGGCGCGCGCGGTGTTCCGCGACATCCTCGAGGACACCACGCGAGCCATGGACGTGATCGAGCACGTGCACATGCTGCTTCGCAGGGAGAAGGGGCCGGCCACGCCGATCTCGGTGAACGACATCTGCCACAATGCCGCGAAGCTCCTCCAGCGCAACGCCAAGACGAAGGGCGTGACCATCGACGTCCGGCTCGCGGATGGGCTGCCCGACGTGCGCGGCGATGCCGTTCAGCTCCAGCAGGTCGTCATCAACCTCGTCCTGAACGCCATCGAATCGGCGGCGGCGTCCGCGCGCGAGCGTCGCGTGGTCCTCTGCACCGCCGAGCGTGGCGGGCGGGTCGAGCTCGCGGTCAGGGACAGCGGGGCCGGTCTGCCGCCGCAGGTGCAGCAGCGCCTCTTCGAGTCGTTCTTCTCGACCAAGAAGAGCGGGCTGGGGATGGGACTCGCGATCGTCCACCAGATCGTGGAGCGGCACCGCGGTCAGGTCCACGCGCAGAACGCGCCCGGCGGCGGCGCGCTCTTCCGGGTGACGCTGCCGGCCGAGGGCATCGTCCCCAGGGCCGAGAGCGCGAACCTCGGCTGAGCGGAGCCCGGCCGCCCCGCGTTCGGAATCGGCCCGCTTGTGTCCCTGCCGCGCCGATCCCACATTCGAGGTCCCGCCACCTCGAGCCTCGAGCCGAAGGATGCCACAAGCGCTGCTCCAGTGGTTCGCGCCGCCCGCGCCGTCGCACGGCGAGCTCCGCCGCGACGCGCGCGCGCTCTGGCTGGTCTCATGGCCCTTCTTCGCCGTCGTCGCGGTGGTGCTCGGCGTCGCCGTGCTCGTCGAGCCGCAGACGCTGGCCCGACGTGCCACCACCGTGACCGCGGTGGGCGTCCTCGTCACCATCCTGCACGTCATCAATCGCCGCGGCCGGCCACTGCTGGCGAGCTGGATGCTCGTCATCGGTCTGACCGTCCTCGTCACGCAGCGAGCGTGGGTCACCGGAGGCATTCACGCGCCGGTCGCCGTGTTCTACGCGCTCTTCATCGTCATGGCGGCCGCGCTGCTCGGCACGTGGGGCGGTGTCGTCACCGCGCTGGTCTGTGTCCTCGGCGCGATCGTGCTCGCCGTCGGTGAGGCCCTCGGGTGGCTGACCCCGCGCCCGGGGGCCGGGTCGCCCCTGAGCGCGCTCGTGTTCGTCATTCTGGCCATCGGCCTGGCGCTCGTGCTCCAGACGCTCATGACGTTCCGGCGCCGGGAAGGAATGGCCGTCGACGCATTTCAGATGTTCGTGCACGACATGCGGACGCCGCTCGCCGTGGTGCTCGCTCGGCTCCAGCTGCTGCGGGAAGAGACGTACGGGGAGAATGCCGGCCACGTCGAGGGCGCCATCGACGGGGCGGAGGCGCTGTATCTCATCACCAACAACCTCCTGGACCTCAGCCGGCTCGAGGCGGGCAGCATGCCGATGCGCGCCGTCAGGACGGACCTGGCCGCACTGGCGAGCTTCGTGGCGGGGTCCCTCGGAGTCCTGCAGGCCCCTCGCTTCATCGACGTCGAGGCCGTCGGCGAAACGCACTGCGACTGCGACCCCGAGCTCATGCGACGGGTCCTCGACAACCTCGTGAGCAACGCCATCAAGCACACGAGCTTCGAGGGCCGGGTGCGTGTCCTCGTCGAGGGCCTTTCCGACCGCGTCCGCGTCGCGGTGCACGATGAAGGGCCCGGCGTGCCGGCGGATAGGCGCGCCCGGATGTTCGAGCCGTTCAACGCCGAGGGGCTGCGAGCCGCCAACGGCTCCGCGTCCTCCGGGCTCGGTCTCGCGTTCTGTCGTCTCGCCGTCGAGGCGCAGAGAGGCACCATCCGCGTCGAGAACGGCCATCCGACCGGCAGTGTCTTCATCGTCGAGCTGCCGCGCTGAGCTCGGCGGACATCACCGCTGCGGGGATGCGCGACCATGGGCGAGCAGCCACCGACGGGCTTCGACCGCGCCATCGCCGACTACTACGAGCGCGCGCCCGAGGAGTCGCGGCTGGAGCACGGCGCGTCCCGGCTGGAGCAGGCGCGGACGCGTGAGCTGATCGAGCGCCACGGCCCGCCCGCGCCGGCGGAGGTGCTCGACGTCGGCGGCGCCGCCGGCGCCTACGCGCTCTGGCTGGCCGAGCGCGGCTACCAGGTGCACCTCGTCGACGCGGTGCCGCGCCTGGTGGAGGAGGCGCGGCGGCGCTCCGCGCTCGCCCCGCGCGGGCTGGCGTCCTGCCGCGTCGGCGACGCGCGCGACCTCCCGGCCGCCGACGCGTCCGTGGCGCTCGTGCTCCTCCTCGGCCCGCTCTACCACCTCACCGCGGCCGAGGACCGGCGGCGCGCGCTGCGCGAGGCGGCGCGCGTCCTCCGGCCGGGCGGCGTGCTGGTCGCGGCCGGGATCTCGCGCTGGGCCTCCGCGCTCGACGGGCTCGCGCGGGACCTCCTCGCGGACGCGCGATTCGCCGAGATCGCCGAGCGCGACGTCCGCGAGGGGCAGCACCGCAATCCGACCGAGAACCTCGACTACTTCACGACCGCCTACCTCCACCGGCCGGACGAGCTGCGCGCCGAGGTGGAAGGGGCCGGCCTCGTGGTGGAAGGGTTGTACGGCGTGGAGGGGCCGGGCTGGATCCTGCCGGACTTCGCGGAGCGCTGGAGCGACCCCGAACGGCGCGCCGCCCTCGTCGACGTCGCGCGCCTGCTGGAGTCGGAGCCCGCCGTGATCGGGTGCAGCGCGCACCTGGTCGTCGTCGGGCGCAAGCCGTCCGCGTCGCGTCCGGTCGTGTAGGACGCGCGCCGACTCCGGCGCGGGCGACACCGCAGTAATCATTCGTCCTACGGCGCACCGCACCGCGCGCCGCTGTACTCGCGCTTGCCGGCCCGAGATACTGCGAGGCGGACATGACCGGGTCCCTTTCCCCCGACGGCCTGCGCGAGCTCTTCTTCGCGCAATCGATCGACGGGTTCTTCATCATGATGCTCGATGAGCCGATCGACTGGCACGACGCGGCCGACAAGGACGCGCTGCTCGAGTACGCGTTCGAGCACCAGCGCATGACGATCGCGAACGATGCCTACGCCCGGCAGTATCGCGTTCCGCTGGCGCAGCTCATCGGCAAGACGCCCGCGGACTTCTTCGCGCACGACCTCGACCGGGGCAAGGCGGGGTGGCGCGCGATGTTCGACGCCGGGCACGTCCACATGGAGACCGACGAGCGACGCATGGACGGCACGCCGGCGCGGATCGAGGGCCACTACCTGTGCGTCTACGACGATCGCGGGCGCATCACGGGCCACCTCGGCATTCAGCGCGACATCACCGACCGCCACCAGTCGGCGGAGGAGATCGCGCGGTCGCGCGAGGAGCTGCGGGCCCTCGCCGCGCGGCTCGAGTCGGTGCGCGAGGAGGAGCGGACCCGCATCGCGCGCGAGCTGCACGACGAGCTGGGGCAGGCGCTCACCGGCCTGAAGCTCGACCTGGCGTGGATGGAGCGTCGCCTCAACCGGCAGTCGCTCAGCCGGCAGGGACCGTCCGAGCTCGGCGACCGGGCCGCCAGCCTGCTGGGCCGCCTCGACGAGGTGATGGTCCAGGTGCGGCGCATCGTCACCGAGCTGCGGCCGAGCGTGCTCGACCAGCTCGGCCTCGCGGACGCCGTCGAGTGGCAGGCGCAGGACTTCGCCGCGCGCACGGGCCTCGCGCTCGACCTGCGCATCGACTGCCTCCGCGAGCTGCCGCCGGACGCGATGGCGTCCTCGGTGTTCCGGATGCTCCAGGAGGCCCTCACCAACATCGCGAAGCACGCGAGCGCCACGCACGTCCGCGTGCACCTGCGGACGGACGGGGACGTGCTGCTGCTCGACGTGAGCGACGACGGCCGCGGCATCACGCCGGAGGAGCAGCGCGGGCGGCACTCCCTCGGCCTCCTCGGGCTGCGCGAGCGCGCGATCGCGTGGGGCGGGACCGTCCAGATCAGCGGCGGCGCGACGTCGGGCACGACCGTGGCGCTCAGGCTCCCGCTGCGGCCGGCAGGGACGGCGCCATGATCCGCGTGCTCATCGTCGACGACCATCCGATCGTGCGCGCCGGCCTGCGGCGCATCGCCGAGGACGACCGGGGCGTCGCCGTGACGGGCGAGGCGCCGAACGGGGACGACGCCCTGCTGGCGCTGCGACACTACGTCGCGGACGTCGTCCTGCTCGACGTCTCGATGCCGGGCGCTCCGTTCACCGAGACGCTGCGCCGGCTGCGCGAGGAGCACCCGACGGTGCGCATCCTCGTGCTGAGCGCGCACCCGGAGGACCAGTGGGCGGTGCGGGCGCTTCGCGGCGGCGCGGCGGGCTACCTGACCAAGGACCACTCTCCCGAGCAGCTGCTCGACGCCATCCGGCGCGTGCACCGGGGCGGCCGGTACGTGAGCCCCGCGCTCGCCGAGCGCCTCGCGTCGCAGCTGGGCCAGGACTTCGTCGAGGCGCCCCACGAGCAGCTCTCGGATCGCGAGTTCGACGTGCTGCGCGGCCTCGGGACGGGGCTGACCGTGAAGGACGTCGCGGCGAGGCTGGCGCTCTCGCCGAAGACCGTGAGCACCTACCGCACCCGGCTCATGGAGAAGATGCGGTTCACGACGAACGCGGACCTCGTGCAGTACGCGGCGGCGTACGGGCTGATCGAGTACCGCACGTAGCTACCGCACGTAGCTACCGCACGTGGCGCGCGTCGTCCGGCGTCCTACACGGCGCCGCACGAAGGACTGACGCCCGGCGTGCGCGCCGGCCGATGTCGAGCGGCGGCCGCTCTCCCTACCGTTCGCTCGCGCGGGAACCTCTCCCGCGCGACTCGAACAGGAGACGGCACATGTACCCCTCGACTGGCCGCACCATCGCCCTCGGACTCGGTCTCGCCGCGCTCACCGCGCTCGGCGCGTGCAGCGACTACGGCGACGATCCGTCCTACAATCCCCCCGACCCGACCCTCGTCCCGACGGTGCTCTCGGCCACGGGCGACATCGCCGCGCGCGTGAACGAGTACCGCGCGCTGCTCGGCGAGCCCTCCAACGGCGGCACGGCCGGCGAGCAGGCCGCGGGCCGCCGGGAGATCGCGTGGGACGGCGCGGGCGCCAACGCGTTCAACAACCGGAACGACTTTCCGGCGGCGTTCTTCAACACGAACGTCAAGTCCGGCGCCGTGTTCACGACCCCGGGCACGGGCTTCCGCAACGACAGCCTGCGGTTCAAGGAAGTCAACGGCGCGTACGCGAACGAGTTCAGCGAGTTCAGCCCGACGAAGATCTTCTCCCCGGTCGGCTCCAACGTCATGGACGTGCTCTTCCAGGTGGCCGGCGAGCCGGCGCCGGCGCTGGTCACCGGCTTCGGCGTGGTGTTCAGCGACGTGGACGTGGCCGGCCGCACGACGATCGAGCTGTTCGATGCGAGCGGCGTGCGGCTCGCGACCGTCGTGGCGCCGGTGCGCTCCGATGCCGCCGGGCTGTCCTTCGTCGGCGCGAAGTTCGCGGACGCCATCGTCGCCCGCGCGCGCATCACGCTCGGGACGGGCGCGCTCGGCGCGACCGTGAACGACATCTCCGCCGGCGGCACCCTCGACCTCGTCGTGACCGACAACTTCATCTACGGCGAGCCGAAGCGGATCCGCTAGCACGTGAGCGACCTCACATCTGCGGCGCCGCCTTCGCGGCACCCGCATCGCGGCCGCGGCCTTCCCCAGGGGTCGCGGCCGCGTAGCGTCCCTGGTGCCGCTGGCGCTCCCGCGCGAACTTTCGGCGCGCCGCTTGCGTTCACTCCCCTGAAACGACGGCCCGCGCCTGCGGTCAGGATGACCTCGTCAGCCTGATCTTCCAGGGCAGACCGTCCCGCGTCCCATTCCTCGTCCCGTTCCCCACGCCGGCGACGCCCCATGGCCATTGACCTCGAGCACTTCGGCGTCGGCCAGCAGCTCCGCTGCAGCTCCGTCGTGCGCGCCGCGACGCAGGAGCACCGGACGATGGAGTCGGCGGCCCGGGCCCTCTGCCGCACCCTCTACCAGGAGCTGCGGGCCTCGTCCGCGGCCGGCGCGCCGCGCGGGTGCGTCCTCGTGCGCTGCTACAAGACGCACCCGTACGGCGCCCTTCCGGCCGACCTCCAGCGCTTCGCGCGCGGGATGCTCGCCATCGGCGAGCGTCCGCGCCCCTCGATGCGCTGCCTCGCGCTGCTCGCGAGCGCGGGGGACGAGCCCGCGTGGAACTCCCGCCACGAGTCGCGCGGCCATCGGGCCATCCCGCTGCCGAGCCCCGACCTCGTCGAGAAGGCGCCGATGATCGCGCAGCTGGTGCGCGACTTCGGGCTCGAGCTCGCCGACGTCGTCGAGCCCACCGACCGGATCGTCCACGACCGGCGCGGGAAGAACTACGGCGTCTTCCACGTCGAGGAGGCGGACGGCAGCCCGCTGATCCCCGCGCAGGCGGAGTTCGTGCGCCGCCACCGCGTGCGCTCGGTCGTCGGTTTCGGCGGCTTGCTCGCCTCGGGAGACCTGTTCGCGGTGGTCCTCTTCGCGCGCGTGCGCATCGACGCCGACGCGGCGGACCGCTTCCGCGGGCTCGCGATCGACGTGAAGACGACGTTCTTCTCCTTCGGCGAGGAGCACGTGTTCGACCCGTGGCCGGGCGCCGACGCCGCCGAGCCCTCGACGACCGCCGTCGCGACCTGAGGCCCCCGTGTCGCACTCCGCCGGCGCGGCGCCCGAAGCGACCCGGGCGCTCTTCGAGCAGTCTCCGTTCAGCACCGTGGTCTACGACACCGCCGGGCGCGTCCTCGCGGTGAACGCCGCGTTCGAGCGCCTCTTCGGGCTCGCGTTCGGCGACATCCCGCGCGACTACTCGGTGCTCGCCGACGCGCAGCTCGCGCAGCAGGGGTTCCTCCCCGCCGTGCGGCGCGCGTTCGCGGGCGAGGCCGTCGTGCTCCCGGTCGTGCACTACGACCCCGTGAAGCTCGTCGGCGCCGGCACGCGCTCGTGGACGCAGGGACACTTCTTCCCCGTGCGCGACGGCGCGGGCGCCGTGACCGGCGTCGTGCTCGTGCACGTGGACCTCACCGCGCGCGTGGAGGCCGAGGAGGCGCGGCGCGCGGCGGACGAGGCGCACGCGATGAGGCTTCGGGACCAGGCGGCGGAGCTCGAGGCGCAGCAGGCCGAGCTCGAGCGGCAGACGGAGGAGCTCCAGGCGATCAACGAGGAGCTCCACGAGACGAACGACGCGCTGGACGCCGCGCGGCGCGACGCCGAGCGGGCGGAGGCCTACGTGCGCGGCATCCTCGGCAGCATCAGCGACCCGCTGGTGGTGCAGGACGCGGAGTGGCGCTTCCGCTACGTCAACGACGCCGCGGCGGCCGCCCTCGCGCAATCGGGGCGCGGCGGGCCGGACGCGCTCCTCGGCCGCGTCGTGTGGGAGGTGTACCCGGAGCTGGTGGGCACGCCGTTCGAGCGCGAGATGCGCCACGCCCGCGACGCGTGCGTGCCCGTGGAGCTCACCGCGCTCGACGCGCGCTCGAACCGGTGGTCGGAGCTGCGCTGCTACCCGATGCCCGGCGGCGGGCTCGCCACGCTCTGGCGGGACGTCACGGAGCGGAAGCACGCGGAGGAGGCGCGGCACTACCTCGCGCGCGCGAGCGAGATCCTCGCCGCGTCGCTCGACCGGGACGAGACGGCGCGGCAGCTCACGCGGCTCCTCGTGCCGAAGCTCGCCGACTGGTGCTCCATCCAGCTCGTCGACGAGCGCGGGGAGCTGCGCCAGGTGGCGGTGGCGCACGTGGAGCCCGCGAAGGTGGCGTGGGCCGAGGAGCTCCACCGGCGCTACCCGCCGGACCCCGAGGCGCACTCGGGGGCCCACGAGGTGATGCGCACCGGGCAGCCGATTCTGCTCCGGGAGATCCCGGACGAGCTGCTCGTCGCCGGGGCCCGCGACGACGAGCACCTGCGCATCCTGCGCGGCATCGGGTTCTCCTCGGCGCTCGTCGTGCCGCTCGCGGCGCGCGGGCACGTGCTCGGCGCGATGAGCCTCGTGGCCGCGGAGTCCGGCCGGCGCTACGGCGAGCCGGAGCTCGCGCTCGTGCGGGAGCTCGCCGAGCGCGCGGCGCTCGCCATCGACAACGCGGCGCTCTACGGCGCGGCGGTGCGCGCGCGGGACGAGGCGAGCCACGCCAACCGCGCCAAGGCCGACTTCCTCGCGAGCATGTCGCACGAGCTGCGCACGCCGCTCAACGCGATCGGCGGCTACGCGGACCTGCTGCTCGACGGGGTGCGCGGGCCCATCTCCGACGTGCAGCGCGCGGACGTCGAGCGCATCAAGCGCAGCCAGCGCCACCTGCTCGGCCTCATCAACGACATCCTCAACTTCGCCAAGGTCGAGGCGGGGCGCGTGCAGCTCGAGCTGCGCGACGTCTCGATGAACGACGCGCTCGGCCAGCTCGAGGGGCTGGTGGCGCCGCAGCTCCGCGAGAAGGAGCTGCGGTACGAGTACCGCTGCTGTGACGCGTCGTTCACCGCGCACGTGGACCCCGAGCGGCTCCAGCAGGTCTTCCTCAACCTGCTGTCGAACGCGGTGAAGTTCACGCCGAGCGGCGGGTCGATCCTCGTCGAGTGCGACGCCACGCCGGACGCGATGGTCGTGAGCGTGCAGGACACGGGCGTGGGGATCCCGCCGGAGAAGCTCGAGGCGATCTTCGAGCCGTTCGTGCAGCTCGACCGCGGGCAGACGCCCGGGTCGGCCGGCACGGGGCTGGGGCTCGCGATCAGCCGCGACCTGGCGCGCGCGATGGGGGGCGAGCTGGTCGCCCGGAGCACGCCCGGCGCGGGGTCCACGTTCGTGCTCACCCTCCCGCGACGCGCGCCCGGCGCGCGCGCCGGCGTCTGAGCGCCGCGCCGCCGCCGACCCGCGCCCCCGTGACGGGACGCCGACTCACGCCGCCGCGCGGCGCCGACGCGCCGTCGGCCCACGGCGCC
>JBJMNJ010000532.1:0-15616 GCA_045804325.1 Gemmatimonadaceae bacterium | reverse complement strand
CGCGGCGGCTGCCCGTCAGGACGCGCTGCGCGCCGTCGCGGGCGAGGAGCGCGGCACGCTCCGGCCGACCGGGCTCTCCGCCGGCGCGGCCACGCCCCGGCGCGGGGCCGGCGCAGCGCTCGCTGCCGGCGCACCACGTGGACGCACGGCGGCGCCGGCCAGCGCGAAGCGGCTGATGGACTGCCGCAGGCGGTCGGCGAGCAGCGCCATCTCGTGCGACACCGCCGCGAGCCCGTCGAGCGCGCCCGTCTGGTGCGCCGCCGCGGACGTGGCGCCCTCCGCCCGCTCGGCCGCCTCCACGCTCGCGCGCTCGATCTCGTGAATGGCCGTCGCGAGGCCCGCCATCACGCCCGCCTGCGTGCGCTGCACCGCCGACGCCTCGCCGCTCGCGGCGGCGATGCGCTGGATGCCGCCGAGGATCTCGTTCAGCGCGCCGTCCGCCTCCGCGGCGATCGTGCTGACGTCGCGCACCTCCTGCTGCTGGCTCGTCGTGGACGCCACCACGGAGGCGATGTGCCCGCGCACGTGTCCCACGAGGTCCGCCACCGCGGCGGCCGCGCGCTGCGCCTCCTCGGCGAGCTTGCGCACCTCCTCGGCGACGACCGCGAAGCCCCGGCCGTGCTCGCCGGCGCGCGCCGCCTCGATGGCGGCGTTCAGCGCGAGGAGGTTCGTCTGCGAGGCGATGCGCGCGATGGCGCGCGCGAGCTCGTCGATCCGCGCCGACGCGTCGCTGAGCGCGCCGACGCGCCCCGTGGTCTCCCGCACGCGCTCGCCCACGGTGAGCAGGGTCGTCGCCGCGCGCCCGATGGCCGAGCGGCCGCCGGCGGCGGCGCCGGTGAGGGCGCGGACGTCGGCCTCCATGCGGCTCGCCGCCGCCAGCAGGCCGTCGGTGGCGGCGCGCGCTTCCTTGGTGCGCTCGCTCCCCGTGTGCGTGAACGACCGCTGCTCCTGCAGGTGGCTCGAGAGCGCGCGGACGCCGCCGCTGAACTCCTCGCCGCTGGCGCTCAGCTCCTCGCTGCTCGCCGCGATCTCCTCGGCGATGGCCGCGACCTCGCCGGCCTCGCTCTGCACGGCCGCGATGATGCGCGACACCTCGTCGAGCGTCGCGTTGAGGCTGCGCTCGAGGTGTCCGAGCTCGTCGCCCACCTCGGCCGCGGCGCGGAGCGACAGGTCGCCGCGCTCCACCTCGCGCAGCGTCGCGCGCGTCTGCGCGATGCGCCGGCTCAGCGACGCGACGACGGGGAGCGTCTTCACGACCGCGAGGAAGTACACGGCCGAGACCACGGCGAGCCACACGTAGTCGCTCGACGTCCCGCCGCGCACCGCGATGTGCGCGCCGCCCGCGACGACGAAGCCGATCAGCGAGAGGGCGAAGGCGTAGTAGCCCAGCTCCGCGTCCACCAGGAGCGTGTAGGCCGTGATGGCGAACATGTAGACCGCCACGAGCCCGTAGTTGCCGAACGCGAACTGGATGAGCGCGATCGTCCCCACGTCGAGCAGGGGAATGATGTAGCGGTACTCGGGGCGCCAGTTCTCGGGGCGCGACGTGGCGTAGAGCAGCAGCCCGTTCAGCGCGCTCGACGTCGCGAGGACCGCGGCGAGGACGCCGAGGCCGACCTCGAAGATCCCCATGACGACGGGAATGGCGAGGGCGACGATGAGGCCGCCGGCCATCCACCAGCGGTGGGTCATGCCCGCGCGGAAGCCCACCATCTCGCGCTCGGCGCGCTCGGAGAGCTTGTGGGCCGCCGGCGTCGAGGAGCCGGACGGCGCGAGCTGGGGGTTCGTGGGCGAGGTCACGAAGAAGGAGGGGTCCCGGTCGCGGACGGGCGCCGGTCGGCGCTGCGGGCGATCGGATACCCAGAACACGATCCACGGACGGGTTCGTGACAGGCCGGCCGACGACGCGGGAAAATTAGAGGCGGCCAAGAACCGTATAAATAATATACAGCAATGGCAGAGTCCGTTACCGTGCTTCGGTCAGTGCGTCCTTGGATTAACCGGGGCCAATGCCTGAGCCCGGTCTCATCCCGTGAAGCTCAGACGGCCGACGCCGACCACTACTTCAATGACGACCTCATACAACCCGAGTCTCGACCTCGCCCGCCCGATCAATGACGCGGGGACCGAGCTCTTCGACGCTACAGTCGCCCGTATCGAGGCCGGTGAGCTCGCGCCGGCCATGGACATGATGATCGACGGGCTTCTCGAGCTGCGCGCCGGCTACCCGGTGGAGCAGTGGCGCCAGTTCTCGCAGTACGACTGCCTGCACCACCCGATCCGCGAGATCGCGCACGCCGACCCGATGACGCGCCGCGCCTTCCTCAAGCCGCGCGGCTACCCCGGCGACGCCGGCATCCTCGACCTGATCTACCGGGTCGTCCCGCTGCCGGCGGACACCACGCCCAATGGCGTGCGGGTGTATAATTTCACGACAGGGCACCCCGCCTGCCTGAGCGTGCGCACCCGCCGCGAGGCCCTGGCGCGCGTCGTGGACGAGACCGCCGAGCGGGTGAGCCGCCCGCGGATCCTCTCCATGGCCTGCGGCCACCTCCGCGAGGCGCAGATCTCGCGCGCCGTCGCGTCCGGCGCGGTCGGCGCGTACTACGCCGTCGACCAGGACAAGGACTCGCTGGCCATCGTGGACCGGGAGCTCGGCCCGAGCGGCATCAACGCGATGTGCGAGTCGGTTCGCGGCCTCGTCACCGGCCGCGTGGACCTCTCCGACCTGGACCTCGCGTACGCGGCGGGGCTCTACGACTACCTCGGGCTGCCCGTGGCGACGGCCGTCACGCGCGCCATGCTCAACATGATGAAGCCCGGCGGCCGGGTGCTGGTGGCCAACTTCGCGCCGAATCTCCGCGACATTGGTTACATGGAGACGTTCATGGCGTGGAACCTCATCTACCGGGACGAGTCGGCCATGCTGGAGATCGCGGCCGGCCTGCCCCGCGGCGAGGTCGCCTCGAGCCGCGTCTACCGCGAGGCGGACGAGAACATCGTGTACCTCGAGGTCGTGAAGGCGTGACGTCGTGATGGCGTGACGGTGGTCGCTCGATGGCGAGGCGCCCGGGGCTCATGAGCTCCGGGCGCCTCGCCATCTCCCACCATCACTCGGCGCCCGGGCGCAGCTCCGGCCCCAGCGCCGCGCGCAACTTTTGTCGCGCGTCGAACAGGTAGGAGCGCGACGTCCCCGGCCGGACGCCCAGGTGCGCGGCGATCTCGTCATGCGTCCACCCCTCGACGTCGTGCAGCAGCAGCGTCTCGCGCTCGGCGGCACTGAGGCGCGCGAGCGCCGCGCCGAGCCGCCCGCGGAGATCGGCGCGCTCGGCCGCCCGGAGCGGGTCGTGGGACGAGGGGGCCGGCGCGTCCGTCTCGCCCGGCGCGCTCCCGAGGACCAGGGTGCGGCGGATGCGCCGGCGCCGCAGGAGGCTGATCGCACGGTTCCGCACGCTGCGCAGCAGCCAGGGGCGGAAGCTGTGCGCCGGCCGGCACTGGTCGAGCCGCGCGAGCACCGCCGCGAACGCGTCCTGGCAGGCGTCCTCCGCGTCGGCGGTGTCGCCGAGGACGATGCGGGCGACGGTGAGGGCGGCGCGGAGGTGGCGGTGCACCAGGTCGCGCGCGGCGTCGGGGTCGCCCGCGCAGGCGCGCACGACGAGCGCCCCATCCACCGCGGCGTCGGCGGCGACGTCGGCGCGACCGCGGGGCGCCGCGGGGCGCGGCACGCTTGCGCAGCTCATGGTGGGCGACTCCGGCAGCGGTTGGGGCGCGCGGGCCGCGCGGCCCGCCCTCGTTCCTCTCGTCGAGGGTACGCCCCGGGCCGCGGGAGCGGAGCCGGCCGTGCTACGAGCGGCGGGACCGTGTCACGAGCGGCGAGGCGCGCGACACGAGCGGGCGGCGCCTACGCGCCTGCGCCGGCCTTTAGGTGGTCCGAGAGGCGGAGGCTCAGGGCCACCAGCGTGAGCGTCGGGTTGGCGCAGCCGGCCGTGGGAAACACCGCGGCGCCCGCGACCCAGAGGTTCGCGAGCCCATGCACGCGGCAGCTCGCGTCCACGACCCCCTGCCGCGGGTCGGGGTGCATGCGCGTGGTGCCCATGTGGTGCCACCCCCCGCCAACCGACGCGGGCCACGGCGCGTCCGCCGCCGCGAGCACCCAGTCCCGCATCCGCACGCGCCCGACGCCCGCACGTCCGAGCTCGCGGCCGAGCGCCTCGTAGAAGTCGCGGAACGAGCGGCGGTCGAGCTCCGTGAGGCGCCAGTCGAGCCGCGCGCGCGGCACGCCGAGGGCGTCGCGCTCGGCGCCGAGCGTGACGCGCGACGCGGGGTTGGGCGCCTGCTCCTGCCGAGTGAGCAGGTGGAAGGTGCGCGGGGCGGCCCGCGCCGCCGGCGCGGGCGCCGCGGCCGGCTCGCTGTCGGTCGCCGCGGACTCGCTCGACGCGCGCATGCGATCCACCGCCTCGGGCCCGATCGCCTGGAAGGTGCTCTTCGCCTCCGCCTCCAGCGCGCCGGGGTCGAGGGAGACGGTGGAATTGAGGATGCGCCGCTCCCGCTGCACGCCGGGCGCGAGCGCGAGCTCGCCGCGCGCCTTCGTGCGCCCCCACTCGAACGCGTACATCGCCGTGCTCGGCGCGCGCGCGCCGAGCGTCGCGAGCGTCCCGCTCGGCATCTCGAGGTGCTCCATGAAGAAGCGCCCGACGAGGTCGTGCGCGTTGCCGAGGCCCGCGGCGGCGCGGCGGTTGGAGGCGAGGAGGAGGCGCGCGTTCTGGATGGTGGAGCACGCGAGCACGTACCGCCGCGCGCGCACGCGGAGCTCCTTCCCCTCGAAGGTGCGCACGCGCAGTCCCTCGACGGCGCTCACGCCCTCGTTCGCCTCGATCTCGCACACGTTCGCGTGCGTGTAGAGGTGCACGTTCGGCGCGCGCACGATCGCGTCGCGGTACTTCGTGCCGAAGCGCGTCGGCGGGCTGAACTGCCACATCTTCGTCCAGGCGACCGCCGGGTCGAGCGGGAGCGGGACGAGTGCCGGGTCGCGGCGCCGCCACTCGGCCGCGCCGTACTCGTACGGCCCCAGGTCGAGCCGCGGGTGCGCCCGGGCGTAGTACGGGTCGAGGTCTGCGCGCGAGATGGGCCACCCGCTGTGCGGCACCCACTCCCGCCGCTCGAAGTCGATCGGGTCGAGCGTCGAGCAGAAGCCCGCCCAGTGCCCGGTCGTGCCGCCGAAGTAGTGCAGGCGCGCCGCGTGGAGCGGGAAGTACGGCAGGCCGACGATCTCGCCGCGGTAGAGGTCCTGCATGCGCGGCTCGTACTCGAAGCCGCCCCCCTCCAGCAGCACGACCCGCTCGGCGCGGCCGACCCACTCGAGCGCCACCGTGAGCCCCGCGGCGCCCGCGCCGACGATGCAGAGGTCTCCGTCGATGACGCTGCCGTCGTCGAGCGTACGCGCGTCGATGTGCACGCGAGCGTGAGCCTCTCAGCCGGGAAGGAGGGAGAAGAGCGCGCACTGCCGCGCCTCGGTGGCGGCGAGCACCCAGCCGTCCACGACGACGGTGCGCCCGTCGGCGAAGTCGCCCCGCACCAGCTCGGCGACCGACGGGCTCCTGCGCCACCGCAGCCTCGCCGCCCACGGGCGCGACGAGAGGATCGCCCGGCGGAGCGCGTCCGCGTCCCGCTCGCCGGGCGTGGTCTCGCGGTACCGGGCGCCGATGGCGCGCACCACGCCGGCGCCGAGCGCGTCGAGAAGCTCCGGCCGGGCGAGCGCCGCCGCGTCGTACTTGGCGTCCGCGGCGCAGGCCGAGCTCGTTAGGCCCGCCGCGAGCGCGGCACCGATCGTCTGCAGGAACCGCCGACGGTTCACGAAGCGCAGGTAATGCGGCTCGCCGTGCACGAGGCCTCCCCGGAGGTGATCGGCGGGAGATAGTACGACAGCGCACGCGGGCGCGACAGGGCGGCGGCCGCGCTCAGGGAACACGGCTTGCGACCGCCCGCTTTCCCGACTCACCCATGCGAAGGAGCCCAGGATGCCGAGCAACACGCGCGAGCTCGAGTGGCGGAAGGACGTCGACGCCGCGATCGCCGAGGCCGGCCGCGCCAAGAAGCCGATCCTCCTCGACTTCACGGCCGCACCGCTCTGAACGGGCTGTGCTCGGCTGGAGGCCGAGGTGTACCCCGCGCCGGCGGTCACGGCGCTGATCGAGGAGCAGTTCATCCCCGTGCGCGTGCACGTGAAGGAGAACCCGAAGGCGTGGCACCGCTTCGGCGTCCGCTGGACGCCGACCGTGATGATCGCGACCCCGGATGGGACCGAGGTGCGCCGCGTGGAAGGGTTCCTCCCCGAGGAGGACCTGCTGGGGCAGCTCGAGCTCGGGCTCGGCTACCTCGCCGCGAACCGGAAGGACTGGCCGACGGCCGAGCGCTGGTTCCACGCGGCGTCGAAGCGCGAGAAGACGGATGCGGGACCCGAGGGCCTCTACTGGGAGGGCGTCGCGCAGTACAGCGCGAGCCACGACCACACGGTGCTGCCGAAGCTCAGGGACCGCGTGACCGCGCGCTACCCGAACACGAGCTGGGCGAGGCGCTCGGTGGTCTGGGGCGGATGACGGAGCGGCTCAGCGGCGCCCGCTCCGGCGGATGATCCCGCGGCACCGCCAGTCGAAGTAGTTGATCAGCACCCAGAAGTTCCTGAAGGCCGGGTTGCGCGTCTGCCGGCGGTGGTAGCGGTAGTAGATCTGCTGCGCGATCCCGGCGAGCCTGAAGAGGCCGTACACCTCATAGAACGCCCACCCCGCGGGGCTCGCCGGCGCGAGCCCCGTCCTCGCGAGGTAGTGCTCGACCACCTCCTCGCGGCGCAGCATCCCCGGCAGGTGCGTGGGCTGCCGGCGCGTCATGCGCATGAGGGCGGGGTCGTCGGCGTGGACCCAGTACGCGAGGGCGCTGCCGAGGTCCATCAGCGGGTCGCCGATGGTGGCCATCTCCCAGTCGAGCACGCCGACGACGCGCGTCGGGTCGTCGGGCGCGAGCACGCAGTTGTCGAAGCGCCAGTCGTTGTGGATGACGCAGCTCGCGACGTCGTCGGGCGCGTTCGCGGCGAGCCAGGCTCGCACGCGCCGGAAGCTCGGCGCGTTCCACGTGCGTGCCTTCGCGTAGCGGTCGCTCCACCCTTCCACCTGACGTCGAGCGTATCCGGCGCCTCGCGAGAGCGACTCGAGTCCCGCCGCGCGCCAGTCCACCGAGTGCAGGTCGATCAGCCTGTCGATCACCGCGTGGCACAGACGCCGCGCCGCCGCTGCGTCGAGGCGGAGCCCCTCCGGAAGGCGCCGCCGCAGGATGATCCCCGGAATGCGCTCCATCACGTAGAACTCCGCGCCGATCACCGCGGCGTCCGTGCAGAGCCCGATCGTGCGCGGGACGTACGGGTAGACGGGCGCGAGCGCGCTCTGCACGGTGAACTCGCGCGCCATGTCGTGCGCCGACCTCGCCTTGGTCCCCGCCGGCGGGCGGCGGAGGACGAGGTCCCGTTCCGGATAGCGGAGACGGTACGTCCAGTTCGATGCGCCGCCTGCGTACTGCGTGACCTCGGGGAGCCCCGTGAGCCCGGGCACGCGCTCGGAGAGCCAGGCGTGGACGGCGTGCACGTCGAGCTCCTCGCCCGGGCGCACGGCGCCCGCGCGGTCGTCGTTCCCACGCTGGCGCGAGCGCTCGTCCGGGTTCACGCCCCCTTCCGCGCGTGCCCTCGCTTCGCGAGCTCGATCCCCGCGATGACGCCCTTGTGGACCTCGTCGGGACCGTCGGCGATGCGGAGCGCGCGCGCCTGCGCGAAGAAGCCGGTGAGCGGCGTGTCGTCGGTGAGGCCCGCCCCGCCGTGGATCTGGACGGCGTCGTCGACCACGCGCTGGAGCACGTTGGGCGCCACGACCTTGATGGCGGAGACCTCGGTCATCGCGCCCTTCGCCCCCTCCGCGTCGAGCTTCCACGCGGCGTACAGCGTGAGGAGCCGCGCCTGATCGATCGCGATGCGCGCATCGGCGAGCCGCTCGCGGTTGCCGCCGAGGTCCATGAGCGCCTTTCCGAAGGCGGTGCGCGACGTGCCGCGATCCACCATGAGCTCGAGCGCCCGCTCCGCGGCGCCGACGCATCGCATGCAGTGGTGGATGCGCCCCGGCCCCAGCCGCCCCTGCGCGATCTCGAAGCCCCTGCCCGGCGCGCCGATCACGTTGGCGAGCGGCACGCGCACGTCCGTGAAGCGCATCTCCGCGTGACCGTGCGGCGGGTCCCAGCTGTAGTAGACGGGCAGCATGCGCACCACCTCGACGCCGGGCGCGCCGAGCGGTACGAGCACCATGCTGTGCTGCCCGTGGCGGCCGGCCGACGCGTCGGGCGTGCGGGCCATGAAGATCGCGACCTGCGCGCGCGGGTCCCCCGCCCCGCTCGACCACCACTTGCGTCCGTTCAGCACGACCGCGTCACCGTCGACCACGGCGGTCGCGCGCATGTTCGTCGCGTCGGAAGACGCCACGTCGGGCTCGGTCATGCAGAACACCGAGCGGATCTCGCCGGCGAGGAGCGGCGCGAGCCAGCGCGCCTTCTGCTCCTCGGAGCCGTAGCGCCAGAGCACCTCCATGTTGCCCGTGTCCGGCGCGCTGCAGTTGAAGACCTCGGGCGCGAGGAAGCTCCGCCCCATCTCCTCCGCGAGCGGCGCGTACTCGAGCGTCGAGAGGCCGGCGCCGAGCGCGGCGTCGGGGAGGAACAGGTTCCAGAGCCCCTCGGCTCTCGCCCTCGCCTTGAGCTCCTCGACGAGCGGGTGGACCGTCCACCGGCGCCAGTCGGCGCCGGGGTTCCGCTCGCGCACTTCGGCCCAGTAGCGAGGCTCCGCGGGGTCCACGTGCTCGCGCATGAAGTGCCGGACGCGCGACAGGTAGTCGCGCGTCCGCGGGCTCGGCGTGAAGTCCATGCCTACCGCGGGTTCACGCGGTAGTCCAGCGGCGGCTTCCGCTCGCCGATGAGCGGACGGTACTGGAACCCGGCGCCGCGCTTCCCGGCGAACTCCGCGCGCGCCTGCGCCACCAGCGCCGGCTGCGTCAGCAGGTCCTGGACGCTCATCGCCATCGTCTTCGCGGCGACGAGCATCCCCTTGTGGCCGATGCTCATCCCGCCCGCGGCGACCGCCTGCCACGAGTGCGCGGGCGTGCCGGGCACCCACGTGGCCGTGCTGAAGCCGGAGTTCGGCACCACCCAGCTCACGTCGCCCACGTCGGTCGAGCCGCCGCCGTCCGAGCGCGCGAACGGCTGCACGCGCTCGGCCTCCGCGGGGTCGCGCGCGCCGCCGGTGAGCGTCGCGCCCAGCCGCTCCGCGAACGCGCGCTCCTCGGGCGAGTAGCGCACGCCGCCGACGCGGCGGAGGTTCGCGTCGATCGCGCGCGCGAGCGTCTCGTTGGGGAGCAGCGCGTAGACGCCGTTCACCACCTCGAGCTCCACCGTCGTCCCGGTGCCCATCGCCGCGCCCTGGGCCGCCTTCTCGATGCGCTCCCAGATGGCGAGCACCTGCTGCGCGTCCGCGTGGCGGACGTAGTAGTACACCTCGGCGAAGTCCGGCACGATGTTCGGCGCGGCACCGCCGTTCGTGATCACGTAGTGGATGCGCGTGCCGTCCGGCACGTGCTCGCGCATCATGTCCGCCATGTGGTTCATCGCCTCCACGGCGTCGAGCGCGGAGCGCCCCTGCCACGGGGCGGCCGCGGCGTGGGCCGCGACGCCGTGGAAGCGGAACTTGCCGCTCTTGTTGGCGAGCGAGCTGCCCGGGCCCGCGTCGTTCTCGGCGCCGGGGTGCCAGTCGAGCACGACGTCCGCGTCGTCGAAGAGCCCGGCGCGCACCATGTAGATCTTCCCGCCCCCGCCCTCCTCCGCCGGCGTGCCGTAGAGCCGGATGGTGCCCTTCTGGCCCGTCCGCGCCATCCATTCCTTCACGGCCACCGCGGCCGCCACGCTGGCCGTGCCGAACAGGTGGTGTCCGCAGGCGTGCCCCGGCGCCTGCGGGACGATCGGCTTCCGCTCCGGCGCCGCCGCCTGCGAGAGCCCCGGCAGCGCGTCGAACTCCGCGAGCACGCCGATCACCGGCTTGCCGGTCCCGTAGGTCGCGACGAACGCGGTCGGGATGTCGGCGACGCCCGCGCGCACGTCGAAGCCCGCCGTGCGGAGCTCCTCCTGGAGGAGCGCGGAGCTCTTCCGCTCCTGGTAGCCGAGCTCCGCGAACGCCCAGATGCTGTCGGCGACGGCGGCGTAGTGCGCGAAGCGCGCGTCGAGGGAGGAGGCGAGCGCGGCCTTCGCGTCGCCGCGCGGCGCGGCCTGCGGGCGGGCGGGCGCGGCGGCGGCCGCGACGAGGAGCGGGAGTGCGGCGAACGCCTGGCGGGGGCGCATGGCGGGTGGGGGTTGGGGTCGGGGCGAAGATGCGACCCGGCGCGCCCGGCGTCCAGCCCGGCACGCTCGTTAGGCGGCGCGCAGAAATTCGGCGGCGGGGGCCACTTCCCGAAGGAAGCAACCCCCGCCACCCCGCGCCCCCACGGCGCGGTCGCACAACCCCTATCAGAGCACTCTGCTGCTCGCGAGCACGTATCCCGAGAAGCTGCTGGTCCCCAGCGCGACCCACCCATCGCCCGCCGACACCACCACGAGCTCACACTCGCTCCCGACGGCTGCGCCGTCGGCCCGGTTCATCCGCGCCCCGCCGGCGTAGTGCGCGCCGGCGAGGAGGCCGGCCGCGGCTGCGACGACGGTGCGGCGGGAGATCCTGGTCATCGCACTCGGTGTCGGCGGAGATGATGGCTTACGACGCTCAGCACTTGCTCGCGGACAGATAAAGCACAGTCAGTGCCAGCGCTAAGTCGTGGTGCGACAACACCTTCTGGCGCGAGAACGCGCGTCATTCCGACCGAATCGGTCATTCGGGGCAGTCAACGTGGGCGGACGCCGAGCGCGGCATGGGCCTCCGCCGACGATGTCCGCGCTCGACCGCGCGCGGCGTATCGGCACTGTGGAGGCACGATGGCACACCCAGCCCTCCCGTACCCACACTCTGCCAGGAGGACACGATGGCCCCCACTCGCCAGCGTGCGATGCAGTACGCGCGACGCCTGCTCCCCGCACTCGGCATGGTCATCACGGCGGCCTGCAGCGACGAGAGCCCGCTCGCTCCCGACCGTGCCGCTTCGGCGCCACTCATGGCCGCCGCCGGCCTCGACGTCGTGAGCATCGTCGCGCTCGAAGGGTTCCTCGACGCCGCGGGCAACACCGGCGAGGCGAGGGACGTCAACGACCGCGGTCAGGTCGTCGGCTACAGCAGCCACGGCGTGGGCACCCGCGCCGCGCTGTGGGACAACAGCCGGTTTCCCACCGAGCTCGCCACGCTCGGGGCGGGCAGCATGGCCGAGGCGGTCAGCGCGGACGGCGCGGTCATCGTCGGGTGGAGCAGCGATGGGACGAACAACTACGCCGTGCGCTGGGTCAAGCCCGCCGCCGACTGGGTGATCGACGCGCTGCCGTACTTCCCGACCGCGACGTCGTGCGGCGCGAGCGACGTCAGCGAGGACGGGACCGTCATCGCCGGCGAGTGCGAGCTCGCGGACGGCAAGCACGTGATCGTGTGGCAGAACGGCGCCGTCCGCGACATGGGGAAGGGCTACCTCGCGGGCGTGACGGCCGATGGGGTCGCATCGACGAGATACTCGCCGGAGCCGACGGCGGTGATCCAGAGCATCGCCGGCATCAGCAACCCGTTCGAGCCGCCACCCGCCACGCCGCTCGGCACGCTCGGCGGCGTCAGGAGCAACGCCAAGGGCTACGACGCAGGGGGGAGCGTGGTCGGCATCTCGTCGAACGCGGCCGGCGACGATCGCCCGTTCCTCTGGAACGTGAAGAAGGGGATGGTCGACATCGGAACCCTGGCCGGCACGACGTTCGCGATCCCGCGCGCCGTCTCCGGCGACCGCATCGTCGGGTCCAGCCACGCCGGCTCCACCTCGTACGCCACGCTGTGGCAGAAGGGGAAGGTCGTGAATCTGGGCACGCTGCCCGGCTACGAGTCCTCGGCTGCGAGCGCGATCTCGCCCGGCGGCATGGTCGCGGGCTACAGCAGCGCGGCTCCGGGCGGATACCGCGCGACGCTGTGGAAGCTGAAGTAGGCGACGCGCTGGTCGGTGCACGAGCGCGGGGGTGCAGGCGCGCCCCCGCGTTCCGCGTGCCCCTCACCGCCGCGCGATCATGCGGCGGTACTGCTGGTCCACCTCGAGCGGCGAGAGCGCGCGGTCGAGGAAGAGCAGGTCGTCCGTGCGGCAGTCGCACGGGTTGCGCTCGCGCGTGTTCTGCGGGAAGCTGCCGCCGACCTTGACGCCGCGCGGGTCGGTGCGCGACGCGGCGTGCGGACCCGGCTCGCGCACGCCCCACGGGTCGCCGTCCGCGAGGTAGGCGCCGTCGAGCGGCCGGCCGTTCCGGTAGAGCGCCATGCGTCCCGCCGCGAAGTCGAACGTCGCCGCGAGGAGCACCCACTCGCCGCGCGGGAGCAGCGAGTCCCACGGCGCGGACGCCGCGAACGTCTGCGACGCGCCGCCGTCGACGCGGCGCCCGAGCGCGACGAGCCGCAGCGTGTCCCGCACGGTGATGAGCTCGAGCAACGCCCGCACCGCGTGCCCGTCGGAGTCGCCGCTCAGGATGCCGGCGAGCCCCGCCGCGTCGTAGCGGCCGTCGGGCGAGCCCGCGCGCGGCGCGGGCATCGGGCCGGTCGCTTTGAACCACCCCATCACGGTCGCGCCGGTGACGCCGTTGAACGCGTGCAGGCCAGACACGCCGCGCTCGTCCCAGACGCCCGCCTTCCAGTCATCGTTCCCGCCCGCCTGCCCCGGATTCACCTGACGGAGCTGGATGGACGTGCGGCTCGCGGGATGCGCCCCGTCGCGCACGCGCATGCGCGCGCCGCCGTTGAGCAGTCGGAGCGGCGTCTTCCCCGACCCCATGTCCAGCTCCGCCGCCGCGTCGCGCGGGTCCGCGTGCTCGAAGTCGTAGTGCGCGACGACGCTGGGCGCGAGCGAGGGGAACACGGTGGACGTCGGGCCGACACGCCGCGTGCCGACCACCTTCCACACCGTGCCGTTCGCCTTGCTGAGCAGGTAGAGCTCCCCCGCGGCGTCGCGTCCCACGCGCAGGTCCACGCGCGCGCTCCCCGCGAGGAGCGGCATCGTCGTCTCGCGCCCCGCCTCGTCGAACACGGGGAGCTCGTGGATCGTCGCGCGCGGCCCGCCGCGTCGCATCTCGCGCTCCTCGACGTACATCACGCGGCCGTCGACCAGGTCGGCGAACACGTACTTCCCCCGCAGGGCCGGCAGCGCGCTCCCGCGGTAGACGAAGCCGCCCGCCACCGCGTGCCCCACGTCGAGACCGCAGGGGTGCCAGGGCGGGCGCTCGTGGTCGTACGCGGCGACCGGGTACACGTACCCGTGCCGGGCGTCGTCGGAAGGCAGCGCGTGGAGCGCGCACGGGTCGTCGCGGTCGAACGCGAGCGGCCCCTCGCGCTCGCTCCACCCGAGGTTGTCGCCCGCGCGTACGTCGTAGATGCCCTCCACCTGCCGCTCTCCGATGTGCGCGAGCAGCATGCGCTGGCGCGGGCCGGAGTCCCAGGAGAAGCGATGCGGGTCGCGCATGCCGTACGCCCAGACTTCCCCGAGCGCGCCGCGGCGGCCGACGAACGGGTTCGAGCGCGGGATGCCGTAGCGTCCGCTCGCCGCGTTCGTGCCCGCCGGGTCGATGCGCAGAAGCTTGCCGTAGGGCGCGCCGAGGTCCTGCGGCGCGCGCGTCACGGCGCCCGTGCCGCCGTCGCCGACGGCGACGTACAGCAGCCCGTAGCCCTCGTCCCCCGGGCGCGCCGTAGGGTCGAAGTCGATCTGCTGGATGCCGTGAATGAAGCCGACGAAGCCGAGCCGCAGCACCTCGCGGTGCGTCCCGCGGAAGGTCGCGGCCCGTGGGTCGCTCGCCGTCCACTCGGTGACGACGCCGTGCACGACGGCGTTCCCCGGCGGCGCGAAGTCGGGCGTGCGGCTCCGGAGCGCCTCGAACGCCTCCGTGTGCACGGTGTACAGCTTGCCGTTCCGCGCGAAGTCCGGGTGGAACGCGACGAAGCCGAAGCCGCTCCCCATGCCGCGCCCCGAGAAGAAGCTCGCGCCCACCGCGCGCTTCACGTCGAGGTAGACGGCCGGCGTGCCGCCGCGCAGCACGTACAGGGAGCCGTTGAGGTCCGGCACGAAGCGGCGCCCGGAGCCGTCGGCAATCTCGCCGAGGTGGTTGATGCGCGCGTGCCTGACGAGGCGCGCGTCCTCCGGCGCGGGCACGGGCACCGAGCGCGGGAACGTCGCGGCGCGGCGCAGGACGAGGCCCACGCGCGACATCACCGGCCGCTCGGGGATCGGGTCGGGCACCGCCGGCGTACGCTCGGCCGGCGCCGGCTGCGCGCCGAGCGGCGCCGCGCCTGCGAGCAGGGCGAGCGCGAGGGCCGCGAATGGTGCGGTGCGTCGAAGCGCTGGGCGCACGGGGCTCGGGTGCGATGGAGCCGATCGGGCCGGGCGGCCCGCGGCACCCGGAGCGTGCCTGCCCGACCGCCCCCGCGTCAAGCCGTGTCGACGCTCTCCGCGAATGCGTCCGCCGAGGCGCGCGCGCGCGCCGCCGCGTCGGCCGCGCGCTCGAGCGCCTGCTCGCGCGCCGCCTCCACCTCCGCCGCGCGCGTCACGCCGGCGATCGCCGCGTTCGCGTGGCCGAGGATCTCGCCCATGTCGGAGAGGAGGGCGTCGAGCGCCGCGCTCTCGCCGCCGACGCTCGCCGCGACCTGCTCGACGAACGCGACGGTGCGGCCGAGCCCCTCCACGACGCCGGCGAGGGCCGCCCGCGCGTCCACGGTCACCTCGCGCACGCCCTCGAGGCCCTGGTCGGCCGAGCCGACGACGGTGCCGAGGCGCTCGATCCCGCCGCGGATCTCGCCGACGGACGCGCGCACCTGCTCCGCCGCGAGCGCCGCGTTCTCCGCGAGCTTGCGGACCTCGGCGGCGACCACGGCGAAGCCCTTCCCCTGCTCGCCCGCGCGGGCGGCCTCGATGGCGGCGTTGAGCGCGAGGAGCTTGGACTGCCGCGCGATCTTCTGCACCAGCGCGACGAACTCGCCGACCTGGCCGCCGGCCTGCTCGAGCGCGCGCATGGTCGCGCGCACCGCGTCGAACTCGTGGCCGAGCGCCGCGAGCAGCTCGCCCGCGCGCTCGACGCGCGCCGCGTGCTCCCCGGCCTCGCCGGCGACGCGCCGCGCCTCCTCGGCGGAGCGTGTGGCCTCGTCGCCGCGGAACAGCACGCCCGCGACGAACTGGTCGAGTGCCTCGCTGCCGCGGCTCACGAGCGCGAGCTGGGCGCGGGCCTGCGCGCTGCGCTGCTCGCGCGCGGCGCGCTGGTCCGCGGCGGCCCGCGTCGCGGCGAGCTCGCGCTCCAGCGCGTGGAGCTCCTCGCGGAGCGCGTCGGCGGGCGCGAGGAGCTCGCGCAGCCCATCGCGCTCGGCGCGCAGCGCATCGGCCGCCGCCGCCGCGCGCGCGTGCGCCGCCTC
>JBJMNJ010000531.1:0-11647 GCA_045804325.1 Gemmatimonadaceae bacterium | reverse complement strand
ACTCGCGTTCGACCCGTTCGACGGCGGCGCCCACCGCTGCCCGCGCTGCGGCAGGAGCCACGAGGGCCCGGAGCACGACCGCTGGCGCATCGTCTGGGTCCAGCTCTGGCTCGCCGAGCGCGCGGTGCACGCGGCGCTGCTCGCGCTGGTGGACGAGGGCTCGCCGGAGCGTGCGCGCCGAGCCGCGTTCGCCGACCGCCTGCTCGACGAGTGGGCCGACCTCTACCTGCGGTACCCGAACGCGGACAACGTGCTCGGCCCGACGCGGCCGTTCTTCAGCACGTACCTCGAGTCGATCTGGACGCTGTACCTCGCGATCGCGCTCGACCTGCGCGAGGCCGCCGGCGACTGCGCGCTCGGGCCGCGGGTGCGCGAGCGCGTGCTCGCCCCCAGCGCGGCGCTGATCGCGTCGTACGACGAGGGCGACTCGAACCGCCAAGTGTGGAACAACGCGGCGTTGTTCGCCGCGGGCCGCCTGCTCGGCGACGGCGCGCTACAGCAGCGCGCGGTGACCGGGCGGTCGGGGCTCGTGCGCCACCTCGAGCACGGCCTGCTGCCGGACGGGACGTGGCCCGAAGGCGAGAACTACCACCTGTTCGCGCACCGCGGGCTCTGGTACGGCGTGACGCTGGCCGAGACGGCCGGCTTCGAGCTTCCAGCGAAGCTCGGCGCGCGGTTCGAGGACGCCTTCGTCGCGCCATTTCTCTCACGCCTGCCCGACTTCAGCTTCCCGTCGCGGCGGGACTCCCAGTACGGCATCAGCCTGCGCCAGTGGCGCATCGCCGAGATGGCGGAGCTCGGGCTCGCGCGGCTCGCGGAGGGTTCGCGGGCGGCGGCGCTCCGCGGCGCGCTGCACGAGCTCTACCGCGATGACGTCCCGCCCGGGGACACCGGGCGCTGGCGCTCGACGGCCGAGTCGGAGATCAACGCGCCGGCCGCGCGCCTCGACCGCTCCTCGCTCGGCTGGCGCTCGCTGTTCCTCGCTCGCGAGCATCTGCCGGAGCTCGCGCCCGTCCCACTCGGCTCCGTCCTGTTCCCCGCGCAGGGCTACGCGGTGCTCAGGCGCGAGGCCGGCAGCGTCTACCTGGCGCTCGACTACGGCCTCACCGGCGGCGGCCACGGGCACCCCGATCGCCTCAACGTCGTCTTCTGCGACGGCGGGCTGCGGTGGCTCGACGACTACGGCACGGGCGCCTACGTGGACCCGTCGCTCCACTGGTACCGGAGCACGCTCGCGCACAACGCGCCCCTCGTCGCCGGCCGCTCGCAGACGCCGCGCGACGGCAGACTCCTGGCATTCGAGGAGCGTGGCGCGGCCGGGTGGGTGGACGCCGAGGTCGAGGGCGTCGCGCCGGGCGTGCGGTTCCGACGTACGCTCGTCGCGATGCCGACGTACTTCGTGGACGTGCTCGAGTGGTCTGCGCCGGATGACGTTCGGGTCGAGCTGCCCGTGCACGCGCTCGGCGAGCTCGCCGTCGCAGGCGAGTGGCGCCCGGCGAATCCCGAGGGCGGCGCGGGCGAGGAGGACGGATTCGACTTCCTGCGCGACGTCGTGACGGCCGGCACGTCGCGGGTCGCGCGGTTCCGCGGCGTCGGGAGAGACGACGGCGAGGAGCTGCGCCGGCTCGACGCGTGGATCGACGCCGGGGAGGGAGCCACGTGGTGGCGCGCCACCGCCCCGGCGAAGCCCGTCGATCCCGTGTGGAGACCCTTCCACTTCGTCCGCGTGAAGGCGGAGCGCGGAAGCATCGCCTCGGTGTGGAGCTGGCATGGGGACGTGGTCGACGTGCGCCGCGAGGACGATGGACGCATCGCGGTGGCGCTCGCGGACGGCGGCCGCCACGAGCACGCCCGCAGCGGCTCGAGCTGGCACGTGGACCTCACGCACGGCGCGGCGCGCAGCAGCATCGACCTCGGCGACGCGACCCGCGCGACCGAGGCGCCCGCGGAGCGTGAGCTCCGGACGGTGCCCGAGCGGGAGGAGGTCATACCCCTCTTCGTGGCGAGCGAGGTCGGTCGCGACGGGCCCGGCTTCCGTCTCGGCGCGCGCCATTACCGACGCTCCGAGCCGACGTGGGAGGAGGCCGGTCGTCCGAGCGCGGACGTGACGCTCCTCGCCGACGAGGGGCGCCTCGTCATCGACGTCGAGGTGCACAAGGCCGAGCCGCCCACGTTCGTGGCGCCCGGTACGGCGAATCCGCTCGACAACGACCCCGCGGCGACGCGCGGCGACGGCCTGCACGTCTTCCTCTCGCCCGGCCGCGCCGCGCCGGAGCGCGAGCGCACGGCCTCGTGGCTCCTCGTGCCACGCACGGGCTCCGACGCGGTGGACCTGCACGTGCCGCGCGGCTTCCGGCGCGACGTGCCCATCGACGCGACCTGGCGCCGCACGGCGGACGGGTACGCCGTGCGTGCCACGGTCGCGCTCGCCGCGCTGGGCCTCCGCGCCGGCGACACCTTCCGCTTCGACCTCGTCGTGAACGAGACGAGTCCCGGCCGCGAGCGCCGTCGCGGCCAGCTCGTGCTGAGCGGCGGGGCGGGGGAGTTCGTGTACATTCGAAGCGACGGGCACGATCTCGCCCGCCTGCTCCCATTCAAGCTGTCCGAATGACCGAATCGCTCCTCGCCAACGTCAAGGTCGTCCTCTTCGAGACCCAGGACGTGGTGAACGTGGCCGGCACCGTCCGCGCCATGAAGAACATGGGGACCCGCGACCTCCGGCTCGTGCGCCCCGTACAGTACGACCTCAATCAGATCGAGGGCATCGCGCACGGCACGCGCGACGTGGCCGAGCGCATCCGCCATTTCGACGGTCTCGACACGGCGCTCGAGGACTGCGTGCGCGTGGCCGGCTTCACCGCGCGCCGTCGCGCCGCCAAGCGCGTCGTGGTCGAGCCTCGCGAGGCCGCGGAGGAGCTGCTCTCGTTCGCGCGCGAGGGCCCCGTCGCCATGCTCTTCGGCCGCGAGGATGACGGGCTGCCCAACGACGCGCTCGACCGCGCGCACCTCGTCGTCACGATCCCGACCACCGAGCACGCCTCGCTCAACCTCGCGCAGGCCGTGCTGCTCGGCCTGTACGAGGTGCACCTGCGTGCGGCCGACGCGACGCGCCCACTGGCTCCGGCAAAGAACGAGGCGCCCCCGTCCGCGTCCGCCGAGTACGAGCAGTACTTCCGCGACGCCGAGCGCGCGCTCTCCGCGATCGACTTCTTCAAGACGCGCAACAGCGAGATGATCATGCGCACGCTGCGGTCGCTCACGTTCCGGGCGGCGCCGGACAAGCGGGAGATCGGCCTGCTGCGCGCCATGTCGATCGAGGTGCTGCGGAGCATCGACCGCGTGCGCAAGCAGGCGGGGCTGCCGCCGATCGAGGCGAGCCCCGCGTACACGCCCGCGCGCGCGAAGGCATCGGACGGCGGCTCGCGCGCGGGCGCCCCCGCGCGGCCCGACCTCGCGGCGGAGCTCCTGCGCCTGGCGGCCGAGGACAAGCGCGTCGCGAAGGCCCTCACGCTCGAGGGCGTGCTCGAGGACGGCTACCACCTGCGCATGGAGGCCGTGCACCGCGCCAACGCGGAGCGGCTGCGCGCCATCATCGCCGAGCACGGCTGGCCCGGCCGCGCGCTCGTCGGCGACGAGGGGGCCAAGGCTGCGTGGCTCGTCGCCCAGCACGCCATCGGCGAGCCGGACTTCCAGCGCGAGTGCCTGAGACTGTTGCAGGAGGCGTCGGCCAGGGCCGACGCACCCCGATGGATGGCGGCGTACCTCGAGGACCGGATCGCCTTCCACGAGGGACGGCCGCAGCGGTACGGCACGCAGCTCGTGCACGACGACGAAGGGCTGCCCGTCCCCTACGACATCGCGAGCCCCGACGAGGTCAACGCGCTGCGTCGCGCGGCGGGCCTGGAGCCGCTCTCCGCGGCGATCCGGCGCCACCGCGAGCGCGCCACGCGTCTCACGGCCCCGCCCGAGAAGCGCGCGCAGAAAGAGCGCGACTATCAGGAGTGGCTGCGGCGCGTCGGATGGCGCAAGTGAGCCAGCGCCCCGGCGGCTCCGCCCCGGTGTGGCTCCTCGGCGCGTGGCACCTCATCCGCGCCGAGGCACCGCTGGAGATGCTTCCGGGGACGCGCATGGCGTTCGGCGAGGCCGGACACCTGGAGTACGCGGTCACCGTCGAGGGTCGGATCACGCGGTTCGCGCTCGCCTACCGCGTGGACGGCGACCTCCTCCGCACCGAGAGCCACACGTCGCCGCACTCCGCCGAGGCGCGGCTCTCCCTGGGCGACGACGACATCCTCACGATCGACTTCGGCGGCCCGCGCGCCTGGTTCGCGCGCGAGTACGACTGACCGCGCCCTCCGCGTCGGCGCGGCCGGCCGCGGTTGCTGGGTGCACCGGCGCGACTAACTTCCGCGCATGCGATTCTTCCGACGGAAAGAGCAGCAGCCCCCCGCGCCCGCCGAGGCGGTGAGCGACCTCGCGGACGAGGAGGTCGAGGAGCCGTACGCCGACGACGATGCGTCCGAGGACGCCGTTCCCGAAGGGGAGGCGGAGGACGAGATCGGCGCCGACGAGGCCTGGTCGCGCCGCGCCGCCGCCGTCATCGCCGGGGGCGCCTCCACGGGGAGCAAGCGCCGCGAGGCACTGTACGGCGAGGGCGCCGACTTCGGTCCGACGCACTTCGAGCGCGCGAGCGGCTGCATGCTCGTCACCGCCGGCGGCCGCGAGCTCGTCGACTGCACCATGGCGCTGGGCTCCGTCGCCATCGGCTACGGCGACGAGCGCGTGAACCGCAGCGTGCTGGCCGCCCTGGCCGCCGGGACCGTGTGCGGCCTCTCGTCGACGCTGGAGGTGGAGGTCGCGGAGCGCCTCTGCGACGTGGTCCCGTGCGCCGAGCGCGTGCGCTTCCTCAAGAGCGGGGCGGAGGCGGTGGCGGCGGCCGTGCGCATCGCCCGCACCTACACCGGGCGCACGCGCGTCGTCGCCAGCGGGTACTTCGGCTGGCACGACTGGGCCAGCACGGCGAAGGGCGTCCCCGCGGGCGCGCGCGTGGACGTGGCGCACGTGCCGTTCGACGACGTCGCGGCGCTCGACGCGGCCGCGCTCGCGGCGTCGGGCGATCTCGCGGCGATCGTCCTCGAGCCCGTGGTGGAGCGGCTGCCGTCGCCGGAGTGGCTCGCCGCGGCCCGGGCGCTCTGCGACCGCGCCGGCGCGGTGCTGATCTTCGACGAGATCAAGACCGGCTTCCGCGTCGCGACCGGCGGCTACCAGAGCGTGAGCGGCGTGACGCCGGACCTCGCCACGTTCGGGAAGGCGATGGCGAACGGGTTCCCCCTCGCCGCCGTCGTCGGGCGCGGCGACGTGATGGACGCGGCGCGCGAGACCTGGATCTCGTCCACGCTCGCGAGCGAGGCGGTGGCGCTCGCCGCGGCGAGCGCGGTGCTCGACTACCACGAGGCGGAGGAGGTCGCCGCGACGCTCGCCGAGCGCGGGCGGCTCATGCGCGAGGCGGTGGCGCACGCCGTCGAGCGCAGTGGTGCCGAGGGCGTCGAAGTGCTCGGGATCGACCCGATGTGGTTCGTGCGCTGGCAGGACCCGTCGCGCGAGCGGCGCTTCCTGGAGCTCGCGCTGGAGCAGGGCGTGCTCTTCAAACGCGGGCCGTACAACTTCGCGTCGCTCGCGCACGGCGAGGAGATCGTCGCCGAGGTCGAGCGGGCCGCGAGCACGGCGCTCGTCGAGCTGCTCGAGGAGGAGGAGCACGCGCGATGAGCCTCGCCGGCCCCGGGCCGCTGATCGACGTCCACGCGCACTTCTACCACGCGAGCTCCGGCCGCGCCGACTGGGAGGCGGTGAACGCCGCGCGCTTTCGCGCCGGCGACAAGATCGGCATCACGTGGCACGTCGCGTCGGTGCTCGGCACGTACGGCTTCGCCTCACCGACGTACTTCGCGTCGCCCGCCGACGTGCGCCTGGGCAACGACTTCATGCTGGGCCTGCAGGCCTCGGCGCCGCACCGCGTGCGGTCGTACGTCCACGTGAACCCCAACGAGGCCGACGCCGCGCTCGAGGAGATCGATCGATGCGCCCGCGGCGGGGCCATCGGCATCAAGCTCTCCGCGAGCCGCCGCGCCGACGACCGGCTCGTCGACCCGATCGCCGCCGAGGCGGCGCAGCGCGGCTTCCCGATCCTGCACCACATCTGGCAGTGGCGCCGACGCGACTGGCCGTCGCAGGAGGCGTCGGACGGCGTGGAGCTCGGACGCCTCGCCGCGCGACACCCCGACGCGCGATTCATCCTCGCGCACATCGGCGGCGGCGGCGACTACATGCACACGTACCACGCGGTGCGCGACCTCCCGAACGTCTTCCTCGACCTCTCGGGGAGCGGGGCGGACCGGGGCATGCTCGACGCGGCGCTCGAGGCCGTGGGGCCGGGGCGCCTGCTGTGGGGCTGCGACATCACGATCGAGACCGGCCTCGCGAAGCTCCGCGCGCTCGAGGTGATCGGGCTGCCCGCGGAGGAGCTGGCGATGATCCGGCACGGCAATGCGACGCGCATCTTCCCGCCGCGGGCGTTCGCGTGAGGCTTCCGATCGACGTCCAGGCGTACGTCGGCCAGTACCCGTTCCGCCACCTGCCGCACCCGGACCCCGAGGTGCTCGTGCGCGTGCTCGCTCGCGAGGGCGTGGGCGGCGCGTGGGTGGGGCATCTGCCGACCGCCTTTCACCGCGACCCGGGGCCGGGCAATGAGGCGCTGTACGAGTCGCTCGAGGCGCACCGGGCGGTGCTTCACCCCGCGCCCGCCGTGCGCCCGGACTGGCCGGGCTGGGAGCGCGAGCTCGCGCGCGCGATCGACCGCGGTGCGCCCGCCATCCGCGCCTACCCGATGCACTGGGGGCTCGGCGCCGGCGACGCCGGACTCGCGCGCCTGGTCGGCGCGTGCGGCGAGGCGGGCGCGGCGCTCGTGCTCACGGCGAAGTTCGAGGACCTGCGCCAGCGCCACCCGCTCGACGCGGCGGGGGACCTCACCGGCGCGCACGTGCGCGCGATCGCGCGGGCGAGCCGCGCGACGAACGTCGTGGTGTGCGGCGCCGGCCGCGAGGTGATCGAGGAGTCGTTCTGGGGGCTCACGTCCGACGAGCGCTCGCGGCTCTACTTCGACGTCTCGTGGATCTGGGGGCCGCCGGAGGACCACCTCGCGAAGCTGTTCCGCGCCATGGGCGCCGACCGCTTCGTGTTCGGCACCGGCTGGCCGCTGCGCCTGACGCAGGTCCCGATCGCGAGCCTCGACCTGCTCCCGGACGACGTGTCTGAACGCGGGATGACAGATGCAGGGACGTTGGCGAGAAAGGAGAAAGGCGAGAGGAGATGAGCCGCGACTCCCGTCTCCGTTCTCCTTTCTTCTCTCTCGTGTGAATCCCGACTTCCTCACTCGCAATTCGCACTACGGCAGCAACGAGTTAGGCGCGGTGCAGAGCTTGCCGGCGCACTAGCGCCGCGCGTACGGCCTCGGATATCTTCCCGGCCGTTCGAAGCGACTTGTGAATTCCTTCACAAGTGCGTCCGCGAAACCGCTACAAGGACGGCCCGAAGGTGACCACGAGGAGGAAGTGGGCAGCCGTGCCGGGCGTGGTGCTCGTCGCCGCGCTGGCCACGGCGGTGTCGGCGTACAGCGGCGCCTCCTCCCCCCAGGGACGGCAGCCCGACCAGCCGATCAACTTCCCGCATCCCACGCACGTGAAGACGCTCGGGATGAACTGCGTCTACTGTCACTTCGCCGCCAACAAGTCGCCCGACCCCGGCATGCCGGCCACCGGCACGTGCCTCGGCTGCCACAACCTCGCCGCCGTCGGCGCCAAGCGCCCCAAGATCGGCAACGAGCCGGCGCGCGACCGCCCCGAGATCAAGAAGCTCCTCGACACCTACTCGGTCGGCGGGTCGAACGCCGCGAAGCTCCCCATCCCGTGGGTGCGCATCCACCAGGTGCCGGAGTACGTGCACTTCCCGCACATGCGCCACGTGAACGCCGGCGTCACCTGCCAGACGTGCCACGGCCAGGTGCAGAACATGAACCAGGTCTACCAGGCCGCGTCGCTGAACATGGGCTGGTGCGTGCGCTGCCACGTGAACGGCTACAACGAGGGCGAGGGGCTCCGCGCCGCCGGCTACCAGCCGACGCAGGCGCAGCTCGACGCGCCCCGCCGGAAGGCGCGCTACGACTGCGCGATCTGTCATTACTAGTCGCCGGCCGACGGCCCTCGGCCCTCGGCCCGCAGAATCGCGGCCGAGGGCCGAGGGCCGAGGACGGCTCTGCAATTCCCCCGCGTTAGGAAACGCGACATGACCAACGATCCAGGGTCCCCGTCCGTCAAGCGTCGGGACTTCCTGAAGATCCTCGGCGCCGGCACGGCCACCACGGCGGCCCTCGGCGCCTGCACCAGCGACATCGAGAAGCTCGTCCCGTACACCGTCAGCCCGGACCAGACCGTGCCGGGCGTCTCGACGTACTTCGCGACCACGTGCCGCGAGTGCGCGGCCGGCTGCGGCGTGCTGGCCGAGACGCGCGACGGACGCGTCATCAAGCTCGAGGGGAACCCGCAGCACCCCGTCAACCGCGGGGCGCTCTGCGCGCGCGGCCAGGCGGCGGTGCAGGGGCTCTACAACCCCGACCGCTACAAGAGCCCGATGATCCGCCAGGGCGACGCGCTCGTGGCGACGACGTGGGAGAACGCGCTGCGCGTCCTCCAGCAGCGGCTCGGGCAGGCGCGCGGCGGCGGGCAGGCGGGCGGCGCGGCGTTCCTCAACCGCCACGAAGGTGGGAGCTTCCCCGCGTTCCTCGACGGGTGGCTCGCGGCGATGGGCATGGGGCCGCACTACAGCGTCGAGATGGACGGCAACGCGGCCGTCGCCGCGGCGAACATGCAGACGTACGGCGTCGCGTTTCCGCGCCTCGCGTTCGACGCGGTGCGCCTCGTCGTCTCGCTCGGCGCCGACTTCCTCGACGGCTGGGGCGCCTCCGTCCCGCAGCAGCTCGACTGGGCGGACGCGCGCTCCAACTTCGAGCGCGCGCCGCGTCTCATCTACGTCGGCGCGCGCCGCTCGCTCACGGGCCTCAACGCCGACGAGTGGGTGAACGCCCGGCCGGGGAGCGAGCTCGCGCTGCTGAACTTCCTGCGCGGCTCGGGCTCGGTGCAGCAGGCGGAGCAGGCGTCCGGCGTGTCGGCCGCGACGCTGCAGCGCATCCAGCAGGAGGTCGCCGCCGCGGCCGGCTCCGTGATGTACCTCGCGGGCGCGACCGGCGCCGACGCGTTCGACGTCGCGCTCGCGGCGGCCTCGATGAACTCGGCGGGCGGGGCGGTGCGCGCCGGCGAGGGGTACACGATGGGCGGCGCGGCGTCGTCGTACGCCGATCTCCGCGCGCTCGTCGCGCGGATGAACGCCGGACAGGTGCCGCTCCTCATGGTGCGCGGCGCCAACCCGGCCTACGAGCTGAAGAACGCCGGCTTCGCGCAGGCGATGGCGAAGGTGCCGTTCAAGGTGAGCTTCTCGAGCTACCCGGACGAGACGAGCGAGCTCTGCGACCTCGTGCTCCCGGACCACCACCCGCTCGAGAGCTGGGGCGACGCCGAACCGATCCGCGGGACGCTCTCGCTGCAGCAGCCGGCGATGGACCCGGTGTTCAACACGCGCGCGACCGGGGACGTGCTCATCGGGCTCGCGCGCACCATGGCCGTCTCCGGCGGCGTGACGACGGCGGCGAGCTATCGCGACTTCATCATCTCACGCTTCCCGGGCGGGAGCGCCGGACTCGCGAGCGCCCTGCCGCGCGGCAGCGCGCCGGGCACCACGCTCGCGCGCACGCAGGCCCCGGCGGCGGCGACGGACCGCGCCACCATTCAGGGCGGGGTCGGGGGCACGCAGGGCGACTTCTTCCTGCTCGTCTATCCCTCACCTACGCTCGGGAGCGGAGAGGGGGCGAACAAGCCCTGGCTCCAGGAGCTTCCGGACCCGGTCACGAAGATCTCGTGGCAGTCCGTCGTCGAGATGCACCCGCGGACGGCCATGCGGCTCGGCATCGATGAAGGCGACCACGTCGAGGTCAGCACGGCCGCCGGCCGCGTGACCGCGCCGGTCTACCCGTACCTCGGCATCCGCGAGGACACGGTCGCCATCGCGCTCGGCCGCGGCCACACGGCCTACGGGCGCTTCGCGAAGGACGTCGGCGTCAACGCGCTCGACGCCCTCCCGGTCGTCGAGGACGCACGCACCGGCGCCCGCGCGCTCGCCGTCACGCGCGCGTCCGTCCGCAAGACGGGCGACCACTCGCAGCTCGTCACCACCGAGGGCTCGGCGCGGCAGCACGGGCGCGGCATCGCGCAGGCGCTCCTCGTCGGCGACCTCGGAAAGCTGCGCGAGGCCACCGGCGGCGAGCACGCCGAGGAGATCTCGACGCAGGGCACCGAGGGCGCCGGCCGCGGCACGCAGCCGCGCGGCGCCGCGCCCGCCGCCGGCGCGCACGGCGAGGAGGGCGCCGAGTCCGGCGAGCACGAGTTCCCGGGCGACGCGAGCCACGACTTCCTCCCGGGCCTCCGCGCCCCGACGGCCGCCGACGCGCAGGGCGACCTCGGCGCGGGCGTCTCGAGCGACCGCCGCAACGAGGCCGGCAAGGACCTCGGGATGTACGACCCGCAGCACTGGAGCGGGATGGCGAAGCGCCGCTGGGCGATGGCCATCGACCTCGCGCGGTGCACCGGGTGCTCGGCGTGCATCACGGCGTGCTGGAACGAGAACAACATCCCGACCGTCGGCGCGCCGACGCAGGGGCGCGCGCTCTCCCCCTTCGGCCACTGGGACACGCGTCCCGGCGCCAACATCATCAAGGGCCGGGAGATGACGTGGATCCGCCTCGAGCGCTACTACGAGGGCGGGGAGGACGGCAGCGCGAACTTCGAGACGCGCTTCGTCCCGATGCTGTGCCAGCACTGCGGCAACGCGCCGTGCGAGCCCGTCTGCCCGGTGTACGCGACGTACCACGCGCCGGACGGCCTGAACGTCCAGGTCTACAACCGCTGCGTCGGCACGCGCTACTGCGCGAACAACTGCCCCTACAAGGTCCGCTACTACAACTGGTTCGGCTACGGCGAGGTGGACCGCCGGCAGTACGCGTGGCCGGAGCCCATGAACTGGGCGCTGAACCCGGACGTGACGGTGCGCGGCAAGGGCATCATGGAGAAGTGCTCGTTCTGCGTGCAGCGCATCCGCGAGGCCGAGAACCGCGCGAAGCTCGAGAACCGCGAGCTCGCGCCCGACGAGTTCACGGTGGCGTGCGCGCAGGCGTGCCCGTCGCGGGCCATCACCTTCGGTGACGCGTCGGACGGCCGCTGGACGGTCGCCGAGCTCGCGCGCGACCGGCGCGCGTACCACGTCTTCGAGGAGCTCAACACCTACACGGCGGTGGTCTACTTGAAGAAGGTCAACCATCCGGGCCCGGCGTCGCCGGCCGGGGCGTAGGGGAGGCGCGACGATGGCCACCATGGCACACCCGGGCGACGACCGCCCGCGCCGCTCCAACGTCCCCACCGCGTCCAACCGGCTCCCCGGCGTCGCCGACTACGAGCAGGTCGATCGCGACGTCATCGCGACGCTGCGG
>JBJMNJ010000530.1:0-8874 GCA_045804325.1 Gemmatimonadaceae bacterium | reverse complement strand
GGCGCCGGCAAGAAGGCGGGCAAGACTGCGGCGGGCGGCGCCTCCCGCAAGGCCGCCGCGAAGGGAGCCGGCAAGAGCGCCGCGAAGGCGGAGGGCGGCGCCGCGAAGCGGGGCGCGGGCAAGCGGGCGGCCGCCAAGCGAGCGGAGTGAGCCTCCGCGCGCGTGGGGCGCGGGCGGGAGACCCGATCCCGCCCGCGTTCTACGACCGGGACACGCGCCTCGTCGCGCGCGAGCTCCTCGGCGCCCTCCTCGAGTGTCACACCGAGGAGGGCGTCTGCGCGGGCCGCATCGTCGAGACCGAGGCGTACCTCGGCGCCGACGATCCTGCGTGCCACGCCGTGGTCGGCGTCACGGAGCGCACGCGTCACCTCCACGGCCCGCCCGGCACCGCCTACGTGTACTTCATCTACGGCGCGTACTGGTGCTTCAACGCCGTGACGGAGCCGGAGGGCGTCGGCAGCGCCGTGCTCGTGCGTGCGCTGGAGCCCATGGCGGGCCTGGAGCTCATGCGCCGGCGCCGCCCGAAGATCCGCAAGGACCGCGACCTGGCCAACGGCCCGGGGAAGCTGTGCACGGCGCTCGGCATCACCGGCGCGCTGAGCGGGCTCCCGATCGACCGGCCGCCGCTGCTCGTTCGCGCGGGACGGCCGGTGCCCGACGCGGAGGTCGCCGTCACGCCGCGCATCGGCATCTCGCGCGCGGCCGACTGGCCCCTGCGCTGGATCGTCGCCGGCAGCGAGTACGTCTCGCGCACTCCGAAGGGGTTCTCCGTACGCCCGCTCGCGCCGTGATCGGCGACGAGGTCTCGGAGCGCGCGCTGGCGCTGTGGCGCTCCTCCCTCGTCGTCGATCTGCACAACGACCTGCCGACGCGCGTGCTCGACGACGACTACGACCCCGACGTGCGCCATCCGGCGGGGTTCGCTCGCGGCCTCGGACACACCGATGTCCCGCGCCTCGTGGAGTCCGGCGTTGCGGCACAGTGGCTCGCGGCGTTCGTCGACGCGCCGTACGCGGAGCGCGCGGAGGGGGCGTCGTTCGCGCGGGCGATGCAGATGATCCACGTCGTGCACGCGCTCTCCGCGCGCCACCCCGCGTCGCTCGCCCTCGCGACGACGGGTGGCGAGGTGCGCGCGGCACGCGACGCGGGACGCGTGGCACTCCTCGTCGCCGTCGAGGGCGGCCACGCCATCGAGAGCTCGCTCGAGCGGCTGCGCGATCTGCACGCGGCCGGCGCGCGCTACATGACGCTCACCTGGAACAACGGCACCGCGTGGGCGGGCGCGGCCCAGGGCCTCGGCGGGACCCGCACCGGCGGCCTCACGCCGTTCGGGTGCGACGTCGTGCGCGAGATGAACCGGCTCGGCATGCTCGTGGACGTCTCGCACGTCTCCGAGGCGACCTTCTGGGATGCGCTCGACGCCTCGGCCGATCCCGTGATCGCGTCGCATTCCAACGCGCGCGCCCTCTGCGACCACTGGCGGAACCTCCGCGACGAGCAGCTGCGCGCGGTCGGCGAGTCCGGCGGCGTCGTGGGGCTCAACTTCTTCTCCGAGTTCGTGGACCCGGAGTTCGGCCGCCGCGAGCGCCGCGCCCCGCTCGCGCTGCTCGCCGAGCACGCCGAGCGCATCGCGGAGATCGCCGGGGCGGACCACGTCGCCCTCGGCAGCGACTTCGACGGCATCCGCTTCACGCCCGAGGGGTTGGACGACGTGACGTGCGTCCCGTCCTTCGTGCAGCGCCTCCTCCACCGCGGCTGGCGCGAGGAGGAGGTGCGGAAGCTCCTCGGGGAGAACGCGATGCGCGTCATGCAGCGGGTACTGGACCGCGGCTGACTTCGGTCGATCGCCGCCGGCCCGAACGCCGAACCCCCGGGACGCTCACGGCGTCCCGGGGGTTCGGCGTTCGGTTGCCTCGTGTCGGCCGGCGACGGCCGTCGGCCGTCAGTTCGGCCGCTCGCTCGACGTGCCCACGTTGTACCGGACGCCGCCCTCGAACGTGTACCAGGAGCCGTTGTCGAACACGAAGGTCTTTCGGCCCGGGGAGACGCCGCCCTGCACGAAGAGGCTCACGCGGCGGTACTGCCCCTGGGCCCCGGCGGTGAACACCGGGATGACGCCGGTGCGCGCCTGCTGCACGCGAGCCTGCACGGAGTCGCGCTGCGCGGCGCTCGCGAACCCGCCCGCGGCATAGGCCTGCTGGATCAGGTTGAAGTTCCAGCCGAGCCCGGCGTACGGGCGAATCGTGCCGTAGCTCTTCGGGAACACGAGGAGCGACGCGCCGACGTTGCGCATGTTCTTGAGGTCGACCGTGCGCGCCACCGTCGGGTTCGTCGGGTCGTCGATCGCGGCCTGGGTCTCGAAGAAGTACTGCATGAACGAGAGGTTCAGCGCGGCGTGCGTGCGCGTGATGAGCCACTCGGCTCCGGCGCCGGGCGCGGCCGCGTCCTGCACGCGGCGCGTGTTGAACGCCACCCCGCCGCCCTTCACGCCCCAGAACCAGGAGTCCTCGAACTTGCTCTTCTGCGCGCCCGCCTCCGCGGCGCCGAGGGCGCAGAGCGCGGCGAGAGTCAGGGACGTACGGGCCAGGGGAGCGAGTCGCATACGCGGAACCTCGACGAGGTGAGGCGAGTGGTGTTCGGGTCGGCGCGCCAGTGGGGACCGCGCGAGCGGCGCTGGACGGTCGTGACGAGTGCAGGCGGCGCGCCGCCCGACACCCCGTTGGCTGGTACGAACGGCCAACTGGTGCGACAGCCTGAGCCGCCCTCCATCATGCCTCGGACGACGCGCACGGGGCATGCGTCACGTCGAGTTCGCCGTCCCGCCGCCCCCCACTTTGCGCCCGCCGCCGCGCCGCGCCAACTTGGGAGGGCCCGCACGAGCCGTGCGGCGGGACCGCCGTGAGGAGAGCCACGATGCCCACCGTACCGCGCCCGTACACGGACCACTTCCACACGCCCGTGCTCGGGACCGTCTTCGCTCGGCGCACCGAGGTGGTGAATCGACTGCACCGCGGCGACCAGCTCATTCTCGTGCCCGACCCGCCCGGCACCGACGTGCCCGCGGTCTGGGTGCACGCCGAGGGGGGCGACGTGATCGGCCACCTCCCGCTCCAGATCGCGGCGTGGCTCGCCCCGTGGATGCTCGCCGGCGGACGCGCGCAGGCGTCCGTCGAGAAGGTCGCGGGCGACGACGTCGAGAGCTGGCGCCGCCTGGTGATCGAGGTGCGCTTCGCGAACAACGGCTGACGGCCGACGGCCGACGGCCGACGGCCGCGATCGCAGCCGATCGGCCTCAGACGATGTTGAGCCTCCGGCCGACCTTCTTGAAGGCCTCGACCGCGAAGTCGAGGTCGTCCCGCGTGTGCGCCGCCGAGATCTGGCACCGCACCCGCGCCTGCCCCTGCGGCACGACGGGGAAGCCGAAGCCCGTCACGAACACGCCCTCCGCGAGCAGCAGATCGCTCATCTGGATGGCGGCGGCCGTCTCGCCGACGATGATCGGCACGATGGGCGTCTCCCCCGGCAGCGGCTTGAATCCCGCCTCGATGATGCGTCCGCGGAAGTAGGCGGCGTTCTCGCGCAGCGCCCGCACGCGCTCGGGGTGCTGCTCGAGGAACTCCACGGACGCCAGCGCGCTCGCCGCCACCGTGGGCGGCAGCGCGTTCGAGAACAGCTGCGGCCGCGAGCGCTGCGTCAGGTAGTCGCACAGCGCGGAGGGGCCCGCCACGAAGCCGCCGGCCGCGCCCCCGAGCGCCTTGCCGAGGGTCGAGGTGATCACGTCCACCTCGCCGAGCACGCCGAAGTGCTCCGCCGTCCCGCGCCCGGTGGCACCGAGGACGCCGGTCGCGTGCGAGTCGTCCATGACGACGATCGCGTCGTGGTCGCGCGCCACCTGGAGGATGTCCGGCAGCTTCGCGATCGAGCCCTCCATCGAGAAGACGCCGTCGGTCCAGATGACCCGGCGCCGCGCCCCGGCGTTCGCGCGGAGCTTCTCGCGCAGGTCGTCGAGGTCCGAGTGCCGGTACACCGCCGTCGTGCACTTCGTGATCGCCTTGGCGAGGCGGACCGAGTCGATGATGGAGGCGTGATTGAGCTCGTCGGAGACGACGAAGTCGCCGGGCTCGACGATCGTCGCGGTGAGCCCCTCGTTCGCGTTCCAGCAGCTCACGTAGCTCAGCGACGCCTCGGTGCCGACGAAGCGCGCCAGCGCCTCCTCCAGCGCGCGGTGGATCGTGAACGTGCCGCAGATGAACCGCACGCTCCCGGTCCCGGCGCCGTACTGCCCGAGCGCGCGCTGGCCGGCCTGCACCACCTCGGGCTCGTTGGCGAGCCCCACGTAGTTGTTCGAGGAGAGGATCAGCACCTCACCGCGCCCCTCCATCGTCACCCGCGCGCCCTGCGGCGAGTCGAGGTAGTTGAGGCGCTTGTAGACGCGGTCGGTCTTCAGCTGCTCGATCGTGCCCTCGAGCTGCCGGACGAAGTTGGTGTTCAGGGTCACGATGGTGTCGTCTGTAGGGGTGCCGAAAACCGCGCGGCGTCAGCCGCGCCGAGAACCGCGACCGGTGGTCGCCTTCAGCCGATCTCGAACACCACCTTGCCCGCCTCGCCCGTCTTGATGGCGCGGATCGCCTCCGCGGCCTCCTCGAGCGGGAAGCGGTGCGTGATGACCGGGCGCGGGTCGAACCTCCCGGAGCGCAGGAAGCTCGTCATCTGGTGCCAGGTGTCGTACATCCGCCGCCCGACGACGCCGTAGACGGTGATCCCCTTGAAGATCACCTCGGTGGCGAAGTCCACGTCCATCGGCTTCGCGGGGATGCCGAGCATCTGCACGCGGCCGCCGACGCGGACGAGCGCGAACGCCTGGTGGATGGCCGAGGGCACGCCCGACATCTCGAGCACGACGTCCACGCCCAGCCCCGCGGTCGCGCGCCGCACGGCGGCCTCGGCCTCCTTGGGATGCACGGCGTCGTCCGCCCCCATCGTGCGCGCCAGCGCGAGCCGGGTCTCGTTCACGTCGCTCGCGATCACGCGCGACGCGCCCGCGGCCTTCACGATGCCGACGGCGAACAGGCCGATCGGCCCGCAGCCCGTCACGAGCACGGTCGCCCCGGCGATCTCGGTCCCGTGCAGCGCCGTGTGGAACGCGTTGCCCATCGGGTCGTGGATGCCGCCGACCTCGAACTCCACGTCGTCGTCGAGGTGCCAGACGTTGGTCGCCGGCATGGCGATGTAGTCGGCGAAGCAGCCGTCCCGGTCCACGCCGATGATCTTCGTGTGCGGGCAGACGTGGGCGTTCCCCGTCCGGCACAGCAGACAGCGGCCGTCCACGATGTGCCCCTCGGCGGTCACCCGGTCCCCGACCTTCACGTCGGTCACGAGCCCGCCGACCTCCGCCACCTCGCCGGCGAACTCGTGTCCGACGATGAACGGCGGCTTGCAGCGCCCGCTCGCCCAGGCGTCCCACTCGTGGATGTGCACGTCGGTGCCGCAGACGCCCGCGCGCTGCACGCGGATGAGCACTTCGTCGTCGCGGATCTTCGGCTCGGGGCACTCCTTCAATGTGAAGCCCGGGCCGGCCTTCTCCTTCACCAGCGCTCGCACGCGCGCAGCTCCGTTCGTCGTGTGGGGTCGCGGCGACTCGTCCGCGAGGCGGACGAAAGGTGCCAGAACCCCGCGCGGGAGGGAAGCCTCGGGCTCAGTCCCCCGTCTGCGCGACTTCCGCGCGCCCCTCCACCGCCGATCGGCTCCGCACCGGCTCCACGCGCACCGCGCAGACCTTGAACTCGGGGATGTGTGCGTACGGGTCCAGCACCGGGTTCGTGAGCAGGTTCGCCGCCGCCTCCCGGTAGTGCATCGGGATGAAGATCTGCCGCCGAGCGACCCGCGGCGACACGCGCACCGCGATGGTGATGCTCCCGCGCCGGGAGCTGACCCGCACCTCCTCGCCGTCCGCCACGCCGAGGTCGCGCGCGTCCGCGGCCGAGAGCTCCACGGTCGCCGTGGACTCGCGCGCGTCGAGCGCGAACGAGCGCCGCGTCATCGTCCCGGTGTGCCAGTGGTACATCTGCCGACCCGTGTTCAGCATGAACGGGTACTCGTCGTCCGGCAGCTCGGCCGGCGGCAGGAACTCCACCGGGACCATGTGCGCCCGGCCGTCCGTGGTGGGGAAGCGATCGTCGAAGAGGAAGGCGGTCCCGCCGTGCGCGCCGTCGGGCACCGGGTACTGGAGGCCCCCCGTCCCGTCGAGCCGCGCGTGCGACACCCCACGCCACGACGGCGTGACGTGGGCGATCTCGTCCATGACCTCCGCCGCCGTGCGCTGCGGCGTGGCCAGCCCCACACGCTCCGACAGCTCGATGAGGATGTCGAGGTCGCGCCGCGCGTGCCCCGGCGGCGCGATCGCCGCCTTCGCCAGCTGGATGCGCCGCTCCGTGTTCACGTACGTGCCGTCCTTCTCCGCGAACGACGCCCCCGGGAGCACCACGTCGGCGTAGCGGGCGGTCTCCGTGAGAAAGAGGTCGTGGACCGCGAGGAACTCGAGGCCGCGGAACCACTCCTCGGCGTGGCTGACGTCCGGGTCGGAGATGATCGGGTTCTCCCCCATGATGTACATCCCGCGCACCGGGCTGGCGTCGCCGACCACCTGTGTGACCTTGAGCCCGGGCTTCAGCGAGAGGCGCTCCTCGGGCACGCCCCACACCTCGGCGTACTCGCGGCGCACCTCAGGGTCGTCCACGCGGCGGTAGTCCGTGTACGCGAACGGGATCGCGCCGACGTCGCTGGCGCCCTGGACGTTGTTCTGTCCGCGGATCGGGATCATCGCCGCGCCCCAGCGCCCGATCATGCCCGTGGCGAGGATCAGGTTGAGGAGCGAGGTGACGATGTCGGTCCCCGTGGCGTGCTGCGTGAGCCCCATCGCCCAGAGCGTCGCGCTGTTCGGGCCGCGCGCGTACCACTCCGCCGCCGTCCGGATGAGGTGCGCCGGCACCCCCGTGATCGTCTCGGCGCGCTCGGGCGTGTACGGCGCCACGGCGGCCCGCACCGCCTCGAAGTCGTGCGTCCGCTCGGCGACGAACCGCGCGTCGTGGAGCCCCTCCGCGATCACGTGCTGGAGCATGGCGTTCAGCAGCGCCACGTCGGTGCCCGGGAGCATCTGGAGGTGGATGTTCGCCTTGGACGCGAGCTCGATGCGCCGCGGGTCGGCGACGATGAGCTTGGCGCCGCGCTTGGCCGCTCGCTTGATCGCCGCCCCGAACACCGGGTGCGACTCGGTCGTGTTCGCGCCGAGGATGAAGATGACGTCCGAGACCAGCTCGACCTCGCGCATCGACCCCGAGGCGGCGCTCGTGTTCATCGCGCGCTGCATGGCGCTCACGGACGACGAGTGGCACAGGCGCGTGCAGTGGTCGACGTTGTTGGTGCCGAGGCCGGCCCGGAAGAGGCGCTGGAGGATGTAGTTCTCCTCGTTGGAGCACTTCGCGGACTGGAAGACCGCGAGCGACCCCGGCCCGTGCTCGTCGCGCAGGCGGGTGAGCTGCTGGGCCGTGAGCTCCATCGCCTCCTCCCACGTCGCCTCGCGGAACGGCGCGTACCACTCGTGCGGCGTCGCCACTCGGTCGCGCGGGTCGCCGAGCGGCGTCATGCCGGTCGGGCGGCGGTCGAGGGGGTTCGTGCGCGGACGGCGGCGCTTCGGCGTCGTGCTCTCGCCGGCCACCTCCTGCCACGGGCCGCCGCGCCGCGGCCACTGCTCGGCGCCGTCGCGCGTCGCGTCGAAGGTCCAGCGGCCGTCCACCTTCGTCCAGCCGCGCCGGATGAGCGGGACGGTGAGGCGGTCGCGGTGCATCACGAAGTCGGTTCCGAAGCGGCCCTTCACGCACGTCGAGCCGTAGTTCGGCGTGTCCTCCTCGATCCACGGGCTGCGGACGTGCACCACGCGCTCGTCCTTCACCTCGAGCTCGAGCTGGCACCCCACGCCGCAGTACGGGCAGACGCTGCGCACCGTGCGGTCGACGACCGGGAGGTCGCGGGAGCGCGTCCGCCGCCCGGCGGCCACGTCCTGGGCCCGCACGGCGAGCGGGAGGATGTCGTGGATGGCGCCGGTGGGGCAGACGCGCACGCACTCGCCGCACCAGGTGCAGCCGGCGTGCTCCGGGTTGCCGTCGGCGCCGACGACGATCTCGGCGTGCCCCCCGCGGTGGGCCATCTCGAGCACCCCGATCACCTGGATGTCCTCGCAGGCGCGGACGCACCGCGTGCAGAGGATGCAGGTGGACATGTCGTGCTGGATGATCGGGTCGCCCTCGCGCTCGTCGCCCGCGCGCAGCGGCAGCCCGGCGCGGCGCCCGGTCGGCACGTCGTAGCGGCGCACGTAGCGCTCGAACTCGTTGCGCGCCCCGGCCGCGGGGATGGTCTCCGCGGGGTAGCGCTCGAGGAGCATGCCGAGCACGCCGCGGCGGTTCCGCACCGCCGCCTCGGACTCCGTCTGCACCTGCATCCCCGGCGCCGCCTGCGTCGCGCACGCGGCGGCGAGCTTCGGCGCGCCCTCGATGGACACGAGGCAGATCCGGCAGTTGCCGACCACCGGCAGCTTCGGATACCAGCACAGCGTCGGCACGTCGATGCCCAGCGCGCGCGCGGCGTCGAGGACCGTCGCGCCCTCCGGCACCGAGACTTCCCGGCCGTCGATCGTGAGCGTCACCATGGCTTCTCCCCGCTGAGGTGCTGCACGCCTGATTGATGATGCGCCGGCGCGCGGCGCGCCGGTAGGGCGGGGCGGCGCCGGAGCGCGCGGCGCCCGCCGCGCGTCCGCGCGTCGCGAACTGCGAGACCTCGCCGCACATTGCATCCCGACGCGGAGCGAACGGGGTGCGATGC
>JBJMNJ010000529.1:0-15324 GCA_045804325.1 Gemmatimonadaceae bacterium | reverse complement strand
GCAACCGACGTTCCAAACCACGCGAGCGCGAGCGTACGGGCTCGAAACAAACGGCGTTCGGACCAATCGTCCGGCCCGCTGATTGCCCTGTCTCACGTGCTCGGGAGTAAGCGGACTGGACTCGAGCGGCGAGATGGCGATGACCGAGCGGAACGGCAGCGCGACGAAGGAGCTGGACGAGACGAAGGGGTGGCGTCCGGCCCCGACACGCGGCACCGACCGGCTCGCCGAGCCACAGCGTGGCAGGCCGCAGCGGCTCTCGCGCCGGCGGCGCTGGCTGCACGACAACGGCCTCTCGATCGCGGCGTTCGCGCTCTTTCTCGCCACGCTCGTAGGGATGACGCTCGCCGGCCGCCGCGCTTACAACGAGCAGCAGCGGCAGCACGGCGAGCCCGCGGTCTCGCTCGGCGCGTACGTCCGCACCGGGCACTTCGGCGAGGCGCTCTTCGAGAATTGGGAGTCGGAGTTCCTCCAGATCGCCGCATTCGTCGTGCTCACGGCGCTGCTCTACCAAACGGGCTCGCCCGAGTCGAAGGACCCGGAGAAGCACGAGGCGGTGGACGAGGACCCGCGCCACGCGCCGGGCCGTCGCGACATGCCGTGGCCCGTGCGCCGAGGCGGCGTCGCGCTGAAGGTCTACGAGCACTCGCTGGGCATCGCGCTCGTGCTGCTGTTCCTGCTGTCGTTCGTGGGCCACCTCGTGGGCGGCCGTCCGGCGTACAGCGCGGAGCAGGTGGCGCACGGCGGGCCGCCGGCGAGCACGCTCGACTACCTGACGTCGTCCTCGTTCTGGTTCGAGAGCTTCCAGAACTGGCAGAGCGAGTTCTTCTCGGTGGGCGTCCTCTTCGTCCTCACGATCTGCCTGCGCGAGCGCGGCTCCTCGCAGTCGAAGCCGGTGGCGGCGTCGAACGGGAAGACGGGGGAGTGAGAACGAGAAAGGGGAGAGGAGAAACGAGGAGCTGATCGTCTCAGGCCTCTCCTTTCTCCTTTCTCCTTTCTCGTCTCCGGGCACTGGCTCGCCCGACCGGTGTACATCGAACGATGCGCCGCCTCCCCATCATCCTCGCCGCCGTGCTCTGCGCCACCCCGCTCGCGGCGCAGGACGTGTCCGGCGCCACCAACGCGTGCTTCGGGTTCGCGTTCGGGCGCTGGAACCCGCCGCTCGACTGGAGCAAGGCGGGGCACGCCGCGCCGCCGCATCAGGTCGGGCCGGACGCGGGCACGGCGCAGGACGGCGGGCGTCGCGAGTGGGCCGCGGACCAGACCGAGCGCGGGAAGATCGAGATGGTGCTCTTCCCGGCGTGGTGGCCCGTGGGCGTGCACGTCGAGCTCGCCGACGCGGGCGGCGACACGCTGCGCGGCACCGCCACCGCGCTCGTGGCCGACGGGCGCGTGACGCCGCCCGTCGCGAAGGTGGCCGCGCTGCGCGTGGTCTGCGGCGACCGTACGGCTGGCCGCCCCGTCGCCCCCGCCGACGACCCGGCCCCCGCCGACACCGTGCGACGCGCACCCGCCCGCCGCGCCACCTCCGCCGCGCGCCGGCCGGGCTGACCTTGTGCCGGGGCTGCGGCGGGTGGCATCGTCGGGGACGATGACCTGCCCCGCCTGCCACGCCCCGGTCCCGCCGGGCACGAAGTTCTGCAACGAGTGCGGCGCCCGCGTCGCCGCGGAGGCCCTTCGCGACGCCGTCGCGGGCGGCGACCCGCTGCGCGACGGCATCGAGCGCGCGCTCGCCGCGCAGTACGACATCGTGCGCCTCCTCGGCCGCGGCGGCATGGGTGCCGTCTACCTCGCGCGCGACCGCGCCCTCGAGCGCGCCGTCGCCATCAAGGTATTGCCGCCGGACGCAGCGGCGGCAGGAGATGGCCTGGAGCGCTTCAAGCGCGAGGCGCGCACCGTCGCGAGCCTCACGCACCCGAACATCGTCCCGCTCTACGCCTTCGGGGAGGCGGCCCGGGACGGCGGCCCGGCGCTCGGCTACTACGTCATGGGGTACGTGCGCGGCGAGTCGCTCGCGGCGCGCCTCGCCCGCGACGGCCGGCTCCCCGCCGACGAGACGCGCCGAGTCCTCGCCGAGCTCGCCGACGCGCTCGACTATGCGCACCGCCAGGGCGTCGTGCACCGCGACATCAAGCCCGACAACGTCCTCCTCGACGACGCCTCCGGCCGGCCGATGCTCACCGACTTCGGCATCGCCAAGGGGCGCGACGTCGGGAAGACCCTCACGCAGGTCGGCACCGTCATGGGGACGCCGCACTACATGGCGCCCGAGCAGGCCGCCGGCGACCGCGACGTGGACGGCCGCAGCGACCTCTATTCGTTAGGCGTCCTCGGCTACGCGATGCTCGCGGGGCGCGTGCCGTTCGACGGGAAGAACCTGCACGAGATTCTCCTCCAGCACGTCACCGCTCCCCCGCCGCCGCTCTCCGCGTACGCTCCCGACGCACCGGAGGACCTCGTCGCCGCCATCGAGCGGTGCCTCGAGAAGGACCCGGCGGCCCGCTGGCCCGACGGCAAGAGCCTGCGCCAGGCGCTCGGCGGCGACGAGGGCAAGGAGCTGCCGCGCGAGCTCGAGCCGCTCGCCGGCACCGGGCTCCTGCTCGTGCTCGCGGCGGCGACGCCGCTCTACGTGCTCCTCGTCGCGCTCGTGCGCGGCTGGTTCGAGAGCCGTCCGAATTTGACGCTCTTCTGGACGCTCTACCCGATCACGCTCACGTGGGGCGTGCTCGCCGAGGCGCGTCGGGCGCGGAAGGACGGCTTCGGGTGGCGGCGCATCCTGCGGGTGATCTTCTGGCAGCCGAAGTGGTGGCCCTTCGCGTGGCCGGCGCGCCTGCGGCGGCCGGGAGACCTCACGCCGCGGCTCCCGAAGGGCGCGCGCCGCCTGCGGGCGATGTTCACCTCGGCGGTCGTCGTCGTGACGCTGCCACTGCTGTTCCTGCCGATGCTCGGGCCGCTCACCGAGACGCCCGCGCGGCACGAGCCGCTCCTCCCCGGAGCGGCGCCGCTCGCGTGGGCCGCGCGCTGGCAGGCGATGGTGTGGCTCATCCCCATGATGGCGTGCTCCTTCGGCGGCGGCGCCCTGATGCTCGCGGCGTTCGCCGGCGCACAGCTCTGGGGCCGCCGGCGCGGGCTGCCGATGTACGTCCGCACCCGCGTGCCGGGCGCGGCGCTCGCCTCGAGCTTCTGGCAACGCCCGGAGGTCCAGACGCTCCTGCTCCCGCTCCCCGACGCGGCGGGCGCCGCGCGCGAGCCGCAGACGCCGCACGAGCTGCTGCGCTCCGTCGCGGACGCCGCGGACGGCCTCGCCGGCCCGGCGCGCTCCGTGGGCGCCGAGGCGGTCGCCGCCGCGCGCGAGCTGCTCGCCGACTTCGAGGCGGTCGAGCACGAGCTCGCCGAGCTCGGCACGAGCCTCGACCCCGCAGAGCTCGAGCGCCTCGACCAGCGCATCGCGGCGCTCGACGCGCAGGGCTCGGAGCTCGACGAGCGCCGGCAGCTGCGCGCGCTCCTGTCCACGCAGCGCGACCTGCTCCAGCGCGTGCAGGCGCGCCACGGCGCGGCCTGGGCGCGCCGCGAGGCGCTGCTCGGCATGCTGCGATCGCTCTGGACTCAGCTCGCGGACCTGCGCGCGCGCTCCGCCGCCGGCACCGTGACGCCCGAGATCACGTCGGAGATCTCGGCGCGCGTGCGGGCGCTCCTCCAGGAGCTGGCGCGCACCGCCGGCCCGCGCGCGCGCGGCGCCGAGCTGCCGTCGCCGCCGCAGGGAGTGAAGGTCTGATGCGCCCGCTCGCGCTCGCCCTGCCGCTCGCGCTCGCCGCCTGCTCGGCGACGGACGGGGGCACGGCCGCCGAGCACGTCGCGCGGGCGCGCGCGCACGCGGTCGCGGCGTCGCAGGGGAGCTTCCTCGCCGGACCCGGGCATGCGCTGCGCATGCGCGCGGAGCTCGAGCGCGCCACCGTGCTCGACCCCGCCAGCGTCGAGGCGCGCACCGAGCTCGCGCGCTTCTACCTCGCCGCGCCGCGCCTCCTCGGCGGCGGACGCGCGCGCGCGGCCGAGCAGATCGCGGCGCTCGAGCGCCTGGCGCCGGCGCGCGCGGCGGTGCTGGAGGGGTGGCGCCAGCACCACGCGGGCGCGCCGCGCGCCGCGGAGCGGGAGCTGCGCCGCGCGGTGGCCCTCGCCCCGGACAGCGCAGCCGCGTGGTTCGCGCTGGCGCACGTGCTGCGCGATGCCGAGCGCAACGACGGCGCGGTGGCGGCGCTGCAGCGCGGCCTCGCGCTCCGCCCCGACTTCATGCCGGGGCACTGGGCGCTCGGGCTCATCGGCGCGACGACGGGCACGCACCTCGCGGAGGCGGAGCGCGCGCTGCTCGTGTACCTCCGGACGAAGCCGGCGAAGAGCGAGCCGCCACTCGCCACCGCCCACTACCGGCTCGGCATGGTCTACGAGAAGCAGGGGCGCGTGGACCTCGCGCGCCGCGAGTACGAGGCCGCGCTGAAGGAGCGGCCGAGCGCCGAGTACCGCGAGGCGCTCGAGCGCGTGCGGTGACGGCGCGCCACGCGCGACGTAGGGGCGCGCCGCGCCTCACGGGTCTCAGCCGTCGTCCAGGCCTGGAGTGGTGATGTCGCATCGTCGAGCTGGGCGTGCGGTCGTGCTGGGGACACTGAGCGCCCTCGGCGTCGGCTGCTCGTGGTACCGCACCCACTTCCCCGCGCGGGACGAGGTCTTCAAGCCGATCCCGATCGACATCGGCGAGCGGCGGGTGCGCGGCGCGGACACGACGTACGCGGTGGGGGGCGACGGGTACGAGCTCATCGTGCCCGATCGCGAGCTGCTGCCCGACGCGAAGCGCACGCTCGACTACGCGGCGCGCGAGTTCGTGCGCACGTTCGGCGTGCTGCCGCCGCCGGTCGTCGTCGAGGCGCGCTGGATGGACGGCGATGCGCGGCCGGCGCGGGGCACGCTCGTGGACAGCACCTATCGTCGCCCCGACGGGCGGCGCGCGATCGCGGTGCGCGTGGCCCCGCCGCCGAAGGCCGCGCGTCAGCGCGAGCTCGCGATGCGCTATTACGCGCCGCTCGCCGCCGCCGTGCCCGCGGTGTCGCGCGCGTGGCTCTCCGGCTACGCGGACGGCGCGCCCCCGCGCGCAGGCTCGTCGCCGACCGCGCCGCGCGCCGAGGGGCCGGCGTGGACGCTCGTCGACGACCCCCGCCTCCCGGACTGGCTCGAGGAGGGCGTGGCCGCGCTCGTCGCGCCGTCGCCGCGGCAGGACCTGCTCGACGCCGCGGTGGCGCGCGAGGTGGACGCGCTCCCGGCGCTGCGCGCGCTGTTCGTCGCCGCGCGACCCGGGGCACTCCGGCGTGACGGTCGACCCGACCCCGTCGCGTACTCCACCGAGGGGCGCGCCGACAGTCCGCGCGACCGTCCGATCGACGCGCCCGAGGACGGAGACCCTCGCGTCGGCCGCGCGCGCGCGCGGCGGCAGATCGACCGGCGCGCGCGGCTCGGGGAGGCCGAGCGCTTCGCCGCGCAGTCGGCGTCCGTCGTGCAGTTCCTCGCGCGGCGCGAGGGGCGCGCATTCGTCGGGCGGCTCGTCGATCGCGTGCTCGACGGCGCGACGGTGGAGGCGGCGTTGGCGGAAGCGCGCTCCCTCCCGGCGAGCCTCGACGCGCTCGACCGCGCGTGGCGCGTGTGGGTCGCCCAGCGGGAGGACGTGCGCATGCCCGGGCTCGAGGCGCGCCCTTAACGAATCGAGGTGCGTCCCCCACGGCGGACGGTGTCTCCGCGTGCTTGGACGTTCGCAAAGTGCGAGAAACGTCCGAGTGCCTCCGTGGCAGCGGGGGGCCTGAAACAGGGGTTCCGGCCCGCTGGAGGGGCGCGCCGCGCGCCAGACTGGCACGACGCGTGTGGCACCACGCGTGCATTGAGAGGTACCGAGCGAGGGGACGACCGGAGCGAGGCGAGGCGGCCTGAATGGGCGCGCCGCTCGGAAGGCTCCCCACACGATTCGGAGATCACGAGATGCCCCGCTACCAGTTCGCCTTCATCAGTGCCGGTGCCGGCCGTGAGGCCGGGGTCGTCCGTAGCGAGAGCTTCGAGAGCGCCCTCGCGCTGCTCGACCAGCACATCACGGCGTCGCCCGGCGACGCGCTCGAGATCGGCGTTCCGGGCTTCCCGCCCATGCGCTACGAGTGCGTCTTCGCGGCCATGGACGGCGGCGTCCAGTGGCATCCGGCGCCGGCGCCGATGATCGGTCAGATCGCGGCGTAAGCGCCGCTGACGGATGACGGCTGACCGCGGCCCGTCGCAGGCAGCCCGAATGCAGAACCCTCCGGGACGCACTCGCGCGTCTCGGAGGGTTCTGCGTCACGGCCATCCGCGCGTAAGCAGCGGTCAGCCGTCATCCGTCGGCAGTGTCTTTCCACATGCCCCCAGCCGCTAGCGACTGGAACGCGGCCGCCTACCACCGCGTCAGCGAGCCGCAGTTCGCGTGGGGCGTGGCGGTGCTCGAGCGCCTCGCGCTGCGCGGCGACGAGACCGTGCTCGACGCGGGGTGTGGGAGCGGGCGGCTCACGGCCGAGCTCCTGCGGCGCCTCCCGCGCGGCCGCGTGGTCGCGCTCGATCGCTCGGCGGCCATGGTGCGTCGCACCCGCGAGACGCTCGGCGCCGCCGCGCGCGCCGTCGTCGTGCAGGGAGACCTGCTTCACCTCCCGCTCCGCGCGGCGGTGGATGTCGTCTTCAGCAACGCGACGTTCCACTGGGTGCTCGACCACGACCGCCTGTTCGCGGAGGTGCGCGCCGCGCTCCGCCCGGGCGGGCGGCTGCTCGCGCAGTGCGGCGGGGGCGCGAACCTCGCGCGCGCGCACGCGGTCGCCGCGCGCCTGATGGACGAGCCGGACTTCGGCGCGCGCTTCGCCGGGTGGGAGGAGCCGTGGCACTTCGCGCACGAGGAGGAGACGTGGCGACGCCTCGAGGCCGCCGGCTTCGCCGACGTGCGCGTCTCCCTCGTCGAGGCGCCGACGGTGTTCGCGACGCGCGCGGAGCTGCGCGAGTTCCTCGCGACGGTCGTGCTGCGCCCGCACCTCGCGCGGCTCGAGTCGGATCCCGCGCTCCACGAGCGCTTCCTCGAGTCGGTGACGGACACGCTCGCCGCCGAGGCGCCGCGGCTGACGCTCGACTACTGGCGACTGAACATCGAGGGACGAGCGGCGGCGACCCGAGCGGCCACTGACCCGACGGGATGAACGCGGTGATGGCATGCCCGGCGCGCCAGAATGGATCTTCACCGCCGCCGTCCGGGGTGCCATCGTCCGCCATGCTCACCGACGTCACGCTCACCGGCGCACACGTGCGCCTCGAGCCGCTCTCGCCCGTGCACGTGCCCGCGCTCGTCGAGGTCGGGCTCGACCCGTCGCTCTGGACGATCTCCCTCACGCGCCTCGAGACGCCGGACGACGTGCGGCGCTACGTCGAGGCCGCGCTGCGCGAGCGAGCGGCGGGGCAGTCGCTGCCCTTCGCGACCGTGCACGCGCCGAGCGGGCGCGTGGTGGGCAGCACGCGCTTCGGGAACGTGGACCTCGCCAACCGGCACGTCGAGATCGGCTGGACGTGGGTGGCGCCCGCGTGGCAGCGCACGGCCGTGAACACCGAGGCGAAGTACCTCATGCTGCGCCACGCGTTCGAGACGCTCGGGTGCATGCGCGTGGAGCTCAAGACGGACGTGCTCAACGCGCGCTCGCGCGCCGCGATCCTCCGGCTCGGCGCGAAGGAGGAAGGCGTCTTCCGCAAGCACATGCTGGCGCACGGCGGGCGCGTGCGCGACACGATCTGGTTCTCCGTGATCGACGACGAGTGGCCGGGCGTGAAGGCGCGGCTCGAGGCGCGGCTCGATGCGCGGCTCGCGAGCGAAGCGCGCGCGGTCCTCTAGGCGAGGGTCTGCTGGCGCACGCTGTAATGGTTTTGCAAGGACGCGCGGACGCGGCGCGCCCGACCCAACCCTTCGGGCGTACGGCCTGTCTAGTCACCCGTCCAGACTGACGCGCCGCGCCGCTGCGGCCGCCGGTCGGGTGCCCAGGAGACCGTATGCCCCGCCCCGCCCCCGCCGTCCTCGCGCGGCTCGCCCTCGTCGCGCTCGCCGCCGCCGCGGTTCCGAGCGCGCCTGCACAAGTCGTCATGGCCGCCGCGGGCGACGCCGGCGTCCCGACCGCGCGCGCCGGCGCCACGCGGGCCGTCGCCGCGCGCGTCGCGCAGCCCCCGACGCTCGACGGGCGCGCGGACGACGCGGCGTGGACGGCCGCGCAGGTCATCGACCAGTTCCTCGAGTACGAGCCGAACGAGGGGCGCGAGACGCGGTTCAAGACGGAGGTGCGCGTCACCTACGACGACCGCAACCTCTACGTCCTCGCGCGCATGTACGACCCGGCGCCGGACAGCATCGTCTCGCTGCTCTCCCGCCGCGACGTGCGCACGCCCTCCGAGCAGCTCAAGCTCGTCATCGACTCGTACCACGACCGGCGCACGGCCTACCAGTTCATCGTGAACCCCGCCGGTGTGAAGCGCGACTTCTACGTCTACAACGACAGCAACGAGGACCCGTCGTGGGACGCGGTGTGGGACGTCGCCACCGCCATCGACTCCCTCGGCTGGGTGGCGGAGTTCCGCATCCCGTTCAGCCAGCTCCGCTTCGCCAACAAGACCGAGCACACGTTCGGCTTCATGGTCGTGCGTGACGTCGCGCGCACGAACCAGCGCATCAGCTGGCCGCTCTACCACCGCACGGTGCAGGGCTACGTGTCGCAGGCCGGCGAGATCGGCGGCCTCGTCAACATCCCGACGCCGCGCCGCCTCGAGGTGGTGCCCTACGCCGTGGCGTCGAACGCGAGCGAGCGCCAGACGCTGAGCGCCCGCGGCAGCGACCTCACGCTGTACTCGCGCGCCGCCGAGACGTCGATGGGCGCGGACGTGAAGTACGTGCTGTCGAGCACCCTGACGCTGGACGCGACGATCAACCCGGACTTCGGCCAGGTGGAGGCCGACCCGGCGGTCCTCAACCTCTCCGCCTTCGAGACCTTCTTCCAGGAGCGCCGCCCCTTCTTCCTCGAGGGGACGGGCATCTTCGACTTCCGCGTGAGCTGCCAGGACATCGACAGCGGGTGCACGGGGCTCTTCTACTCGCGCCGCATCGGGCGCGCGCCGCAGCTCTCGGACTGGTACGGCACCGAGGCGAGCCCCACGGCGACGACCATCGCCGGCGCGGCGAAGCTCACGGGCCGCGTCCGCGGGATGTCCGTCGGCCTGCTCGACGCCGTGACCGAGCGCGAGCGCGGCCTGGAGGGCGCGACCATCGAGCCGCAGACGAACTACCTCGTGGCGCGGGCGCGGCAGGAGCTCGACGCGGGCACGGACGTCGGCGTGATGTTCACGTCGGTGAACCGCTCGCTCGACGACTTCAGCGCGGACCTGCTGCGCCGGGAGGCGTACGCGGGCGGCGTGGACTTCCGCCACCGCTTCCTCCGGAACAACTACGAGCTCGCCGCGATGGTCTCCGGGAGCCTCCTGCGCGGCAGCGAGGCGGCGATCGCCCGCGCGCAGACGGACGGCGTGCACCGCTACCAGCGCCCGGACGACGACGTCGCGTACGACCCGACGCGCACGGGCCTCGCCGGCGACGCGCAGCGCATCACGGTGAGCAAGTTCGGCGGCGGCAGGACGCGCTTCCAGGCGCTCTACGAGCGCTACTCGGCGGGCTACGACATCAACGACGCCGGGTTCCTCTCCCGCGCGGACGTGCAGACGAACCACAACTGGCTCGCGTTCCAGTTCCAGAAGCCGGCGCGCTTCTACCAGCGCGCGTTCTGGAACTTCAACACCCACGGGATGTGGACGACGGCGGGGCTCCCGCTCTCGGTGGGGCTCAACACGAACGCGCACGTGCAGTTCAAGAACTTCCTGTGGGGCCACTACGGCATCAACTACAACGACTTCGTCCCGACGTACAGCGACCGCGCGGCGCGCGGCGGCCCGGCGGTCCGCAAGTCGAAGAGCGTCAACATGTGGGGTGGGCTCGAGGGCGACTCGCGCAAGCGCGTCATCCCGTACCTCTGGACCAACTTCTCGCGCGGCGACGGGGGGCGCTCCACGTACTGGGGCGTGGACCCGAACGTGGAGCTCCGGATCTCGTCGCAGTTCAGCCTGTCCCTCGGCGCCGGCTACTCGCGCAACACGGACGACTGGCAGTGGTTCGACAACTACGGCGACATCACGAGCGACACGACGCACTACACGTTCGCGCACCTCGACCAGACCACCACCAACCTCAGCACGCGCATCAACTGGACGGCGACGCCGAACCTCTCGCTCCAGTTCTACGCGCAGCCCTTCGTCACGACCGGGGGCTACGGCAACTGGCGCGAGATCGGCGACGCCCGCGCCGCCCGCTACGAGGACCGCTTCCGGCCGTATCTCACCGACGCGGACGGCGACCCGACGACGGCGCCGGTGCAGGGCGACCCGGGCGGCTTCCGCTACTCGCAGCTCCGCTCCAACACGGTCGTCCGCTGGGAGTACCGCCCGGGCTCCGCGCTCTTCCTCGTGTGGCAGCAGGGCCGCGAGCTCTACGACCCGCGCGCGTACGACTTCGAGTTCCGCCGCGACGCGCGGCACCTGTTCGGGCTGCACCCGGACAACACGCTGCTGGTGAAGGCCAGCTGGTGGCTCAACCTGTAGCTGATTCGCTAGTCCGCGGTCGGCAGGAGCACACGGCGGGCACGAGCTGCCCCGTCCCCGCGTAGGCCACCGGGCAGGGACGATTCGGCGACAGGCGACGGGCGACCGCTGCTCACCAGCGGCTGAGCGATGCGACTGAACGAGAAACCCTCGGGAGCCCAATCGTGGTTTCCCGGGGGTTCTCGCCATCCGACCCGCGAGCGAGGCGGCAGCTGTCGCCTGTCGCCAGTCGCCAGGTCCGTAGCGTTTGACGCTACAGCAGAATCGCTCCCTGCCTGACCCCGATGGCCACCGCTTCGGCCCGCGTCCCCGCCCCCAGCTTCTCGAGTATCGACGTCACGTGCGTCTTCACCGTGTGCTCGCTGATGCCGAGGCGCGCCGCGACGACCTTGTTGCCGAGGCCCTCGGCGAGGAGGCCGAGGATCTCGACCTCGCGCGGGGAGAGCGGGACGCCGCCGGCGCCGGGGGGCGCGCGGCGTGACGCGGGTGCGGCGGCGAGCAGGCGCTCGGCGGCCTCCGGGGCGAGCGCCACGAGGCCCGCGGCCGCGGCGTCCACGGCGGCGACGATCTCCGCGGGCGTCGCGGCCCGCGGCAGCACGGCGATGCCCGCGCGGCCGTCTCCGGCGAGCAGGTCGCGCAGCGACAGCGCGTCGGCGTCCGCCAGGAGCACGAGCGAGGGCGCACGCGCCGCGGCGTCCGGGGCGAGCGGGAGCGCGGCGTCGGCCGCGCTGGCGGCGTCCACCACGGCGACCTCCGCGTGCGCGGCGGAGGCGAGCTCGGCCCCCTCGGCCGGCGTGGCAGCGGCGCCCACGACGACGTGTCCCGCGCCGGCGAGGAGCGCCTCGAGCCCCGCGCGCACCACGGGGGAGGCCGCGACCACGACGACGCGTCGCACCGCCGGAATGCCCGTCAGGCGGCGCGGCGCGCCGGCGCGCGGACCGCGACGTCGCGCGTGACGGCGCGCCCGCCCCGCAGGAGCTCCAGGCGCAGGACCTCGCCCTCCGCGGCGTCCAGCAGGCGGTCGGCGAGGGCACCGGGATGCGCGAGCGGCTCGCCATCCACCGCGAGCACCACGTCGCCCGGCGCGAGCCCCGCGCGCGCGGCGGCGCCGTCCGCGGTGGTCTCCAGCACGAGGAGGCCGAGGCGCGCCGCCACCCCGCGGCCGACGAGCACCGGGCGGAGCTGGACGCCTAACGCGGGCCGCACGGCCGGGCCCGCGAGGAAGCGCACCACGGCCTCCGCGGCCACGGCGACGCCGAGCCCGCGCGCGATCATCGCGTTCACGCCCACGACGCGGCCCCGGGCGTCGGCGAGCGGGCCGCCGGAGTTCCCGGGCGCCAGGCGCACGTCGGCGCGCACCCAGCGGGGCGGGGCGCCGGGCGCGCGGCGGCTCACGCCGTGGACCACGCCCACGGCGAGCGCGTCGCTCACGCCGAGCGGGTGGCCGAACGCGAGCACGAGCTCGCCGGGGCGGAGCGCCGCCGCGGCGCCGAGCCGCGCCGCGTCCATTCCGCGCGCGTCGAGCTGGAGCGCGGCGAGGTCGGCGCGGTCGTCGCGGTCCGCCACGCGCGCCTCCGCCTCGCGACCGTCGGGGAGCCGCACGCGCACCCGCGCCGCATCGCCGACGACGTGCGCGTTCGTCACGAGGAGCCCGTCGGGCCGCCACACCACGCCCGCGCCGCCGCCGCGCCGCCCCGCCGTCACCTGCACGGTCACGCGCCGCAGCGCGTCGGCGGCCGCCGAGAGGTCGGCCGAGAGTGGGGCGAACGCATCGAGTCGCATCGGTCCTCCAGTAATCGGTGGCGCCGGGAAACGTTCTCGGCGCTTCGCGCCGGTTCTCGGCCCTCGGCCCTCGGCCTGCTCACGGGCTTCCTCGCGGCGCGAAGGGCGTCCAGGGCCGGCACGCCGCGTACGCCGGTCAGCGGCCGAGGGCCGAGGGCCGAGAACCGACGAGCGGGGCGAAGCCCCGCGAAGTAGAGAACTGCGGCGCGCAGCGCCGCTACTTCCGCTCCCCGACCACGATCCTCGCCTCCGCCGGCTGGCCCGCTCGGACGAGGCGCGCCGACAGCTCCTTGCCCACCCGGTCCGCGCCGAGCAGCGCGAGCACCTCCGACGGGTCGGCGACCGGGGTGCCGTCGAGCGCGACCAGGACGTCGCCGAGGAGGACGCCGGCGCGGTCGCCGGGGCCGCCGGGCTCCACGGTGACGATCATGAGGCCGACGTCGCCCGGGAGGCCCTGCGTCCGCACGAGCCCCTCGGGGAGCCGCACGGGCTGCATGCCGAGCCCCACGTAGCCGCGCCGCACGCGCCCGCCCTCGAGCAGCTGCTCGGCGACGCGCGTCACGGTGCTCGCGGGGATCGTCACGGCCATGGCGCGGGCGAGCGCCGACGTGTTGATGCCGAGCGTCTCGCCCGAGGCGCTCACGAGCGGGCCGCCGGAGAAGCCGTCGTAGATCGAGACGTCGAGCCGGACGAAGCGGTCGATCGTCCCGCCGTGCCAGGTGCGCCACTCGTCGCCGACGGCGCTCACGACGCCGAGGCTCGCGGTGACCGCGTCGCCGGGGCGGCCGAGCGCGAGGGCGAGCTGCCCGACGCGGATCGCGCCCGCGTCGCCGAACGTGGCGACCGGCGCGTCGGGGGAGCCCTCCAGGCGCAGCACGGCGAGGTCGGTGCCCTGGTCGCGGCCCGCGAGCGTCGCGCGCACGGTGCGTCCGCCGTCGAGCGCGACGGTGATGTCGTCGTCGCGGCGGATGGTGTGGCTGGTCGCGACGACGACGCCGGGCCGCCAGAGCACGCCGCTCGCCGGGATGCGCCGGCGCGCATGCACGGCGACCACGCTCCGCCCCGCGCGCTCCGCCGCGTCCGCCAGTCCGTTCGACAGCGCCTCGAGCACGCTGGTGGCCATGTGTGTCTCCCGTTGGATTCGGGGAGAAGGATGGCGCGGGCGCAGGCGGCGAGACATCGCCCGTTCGGGGGAGCGGCGGGTCGGACGAACGAGGGAGCGCCCCGGTCGTCGGACTCCGGGGCTCGCGTGCGCTAGAACAGCTCGAGCTGTCTCACCTTCGTCAGGATCCGCTCCCGCAGGTTCCCGCGGTCGATCAGCAGCGCCTCGGGGTTGTGGTCGGCCGCGACGATGAACGGCAGCGCGTGCGCGAGCGGCACCTTCAGCCGCGTCAGGTCCTCCACGCGCAGCGTCCTCCACCGCCGCTCGGCCACGATGCGCTGCACGCTGCGCACGCCGAGGCCCGGGACGCGGAGGAGCTGCTCGGGCTCGGCGCGGTTGACGTCCACGGGGAAGCGGCCGCGGTGGCGCAGCGCCCACGCGAGCTTCGGGTCCACGTCGAGCTCGAGGTTCGGCTCGTCCGCGGTCGTGAGCTCGGCGGGCGCGAAGCCGTAGTGCCTGACGAGCCAGTCCGCCTGGTACAGGCGGCGCTCGCGCAGCGGCGACGGGGCGACGTCCGGGAGCCCGGCGGGCGCGTCGGGGATGGGGACGTAGGCGTTGTAGTAGACGCGCCGGAGCGCGTGTGCCCCGTAGAGCAGCGACGACGTCGCCAGGATCTCGGCGTCGCTCTCGCCGCCGGCGCCGACGATCATCTGCGTCGTCTGGCCCGCGGGCGCGAAGCGCGGCAGGGCGGGGAAGCGCGGGCTCGGCGGCGGGAGCGGGCCGGCGTCTCCCTCGGGCGGCAGCGTGCGCACGGTCGCGATGGCCTCGCGCCGCGCGTCGCGCGCCTCGTCGATGCCCGCGCGAATGGCGTGCATCGCGCGGCGGATCTGCCCGAGCCGCTTCTCCGGCGCGAGGCGCGCGAGCGCCGCCTCGGTCGGGAGCTCGACGTTCACGCTGAGGCGATCCGCCCAGCGCCCCGCCTCGGCGATCCACTCCGGCGAGGCGTCCGGGATGGTCTTGAGGTGCACGTAGCCGCGCCAGCGGTGCGTCACGCGCAGCGTGCGGACGACCTGGACGAGCTGCTCCATCGTGTCGTCCGGGCTCTTGTCGACGCCCGACGAGAGGAAGAGCCCCTCGATGAGCCCCCGCCGCCAGTAGTCGAGCGTGAGCCGCACGACCTCGTCGGGCGTGAACGCGGCGCGCTCGACGTCGCTCGAGCGGCGGTTCACGCAGTAGCGGCAGTCGAAGATGCAGTGGTTCGTGAGGAGGATCTTGAGGAGCGCGATGCGCCGCCCGTCCCCCGCGAACGCCCAGCTGATGCCCGGCGGCCCCGCCGCCGCCGCCGCTGCCCGCCCGTCGCTCGCGCACGACGCGTCGTACTTCGCCGCGTCCGCCAGCACCACCAGCTTCCTGCTCGCCCGCTCCGCGCTCATATCGCCATCAGCCCGAATAAGTACCGAAAGCTAGGGGCGTGTAAGCAGGCAAGCAAGTGTTTGTACCAAGTAGCTAATCGCAATGCAGACAAGGATTTAATTGCTTCAAGGCGGGCTCGTCCCGGTCGGCCACCGGGCAGGGACGATTCGGCGACTGGCGACGGGCGACCGCTGCCGCCTCGCCAGCTAGCGGGTCGCCCTTCAGTAGAACCCCCGGCGAGCCACTGGAGGCGTCCCGGGGGTTCTCGCCATCCGACCCGCCAGCCAGTCGGCAGCGGTCGCCAGTCG
>JBJMNJ010000528.1:0-4388 GCA_045804325.1 Gemmatimonadaceae bacterium | reverse complement strand
GAGAAGCCGCTGAACGCCGAGCGCCTGGCCAAGCTCAAGGCGCAGGTGCCGAAGCTCCTCGAGCAGTTCGCCGTCCAGCAGAAGAACCAGGAGCTCTCCGCGCGACTCGAGGGGCTCACGCACTTCGGGGAGCTCACCGGGCAGAGCGAGGAGATGCGCGAGGTCTACCGCATCATCGACGCGGTCGCCCCCACCTCCGCGAGCGTCCTGATCCTCGGCGAGAGCGGCACGGGCAAGGAGCTCGTCGCCAAGGCGCTGCACATGAAGAGCGAGCGCGCCAGGGGCCCGTTCTTCCCGCTGAACTGCGCCGCGCTCCCCAAGGAGATCCTCGAGAACGAGCTGTTCGGCCACGAGAAGGGCGCGTTCACCGGCTCGACGAACGAGAAGCCCGGGGCGTTCGAGCTCGCGAGCGGGGGCACGATCTTCCTCGACGAGGTGGCCGAGATGTCGCCGGACATCCAGGTCAAGCTCCTGCGCGCCCTCGAGAGCCGCATGGTGCGCCGCCTCGGCGGGAAGAAGGAGATCCCGGTGGACATCCGCGTCGTCGCCGCGACGAACAGGGACGTCCAGAAGGCGCAGCAAGACGGGCAGTTCCGCGAGGACCTCTACTATCGGCTCGCCGTCGTCGAGCTGCCGCTGCCGCCGCTCCGCGAGCGCGCCGGCGACCTCCCGCTCCTCGCCGAGGAGTTTCTCGCCCGCTTCGGCCAGCAGAACGGCAGGAAGATCACGGGATTCGAAGACGACGCCATGCAGTGGATCGTGAGCTACAGCTGGCCGGGGAACGTGCGTGAGCTCAAGAACGCCGTCGAGCGCGCCGTCATCATGTCCCGGGGCGGGCGGATCAGCGCGGCGGACCTGATGCCGCGCCACCTCCGCAACTCGGGGGAGGCGCCCGCCGCGGTCGTGCTTCCGGCCGGCGCGTCCCTTGCCGAGGGTCGCAGGCAGCAGATGCTGACCGCGTTCGCCGCGGCCGGCGGGGACCTCACGCGCGCCGCGCGCACGCTCGGCGTCTCGAGCGACGAGCTGCGCGCCGAGATCCTCCGCCTGCTCGGCGCCGGGGGCACCCGGGCCGCGGACCCGGTGGTCGGAGGCGACCTCCCGCCGTCGCGGGTGGAGCCGCCGGCGGCCGCCGGTGCCGGGAGCGCCCCGCGCGCCGCGAAGCCGGCGCCGGCGGCGGCGAAGAAGAAGAAGTGACGACCTGAAGCCCGATCGGGACGGAGACGAGGATGCGCAACTACGAGTTCGAAGAGGAGCCCTACGTCGTCATCGAGCGCCGGGACAGCAGCCTCGGCTCCTTCCTCATCGGGGCGGCCGTGGGCGCCGGTCTCGCGCTCCTCTTCGCGCCGAAGACCGGCGCCGAGACGCGGCGCGGCATCCGGCAGGGCGCGGAGCGCGCCCGCGAGTCGATCCAGGACGTGGCGGAGAACGTCACCGGGCAGGTGCGCGGCACCTTCCAGGAGGCTCGCGCCCGCGTCGAGGAGCGGATCGAGCTGGCGCGCAACGCGGTGGAGCTGAAGCGCGCGCAGGTGACCCGCGCCATGGAGGCCGGCCGCGCCGCCGCGGCCGAGGCGCGCGAGGAGCTCGAGCGTCGCATCGCCGAGACGAAGGCCGCCTACCAGGCGGGCGCGGCCGCGACCCAGACGAGCGCGGACGACGCCGACCTCTGACGTGCGGGGCGACGCCGCGGAGACCGGTCGGATCGTCCCCGGATCTCCCGGCGGCCAGGAGCGCCGCGCGCTCGACGCGCCCATCCCCGCCGACGCGCCGAGGCGCCGGCGGCGCTTCGGGCGGCCGCGCATCGGCCGCCCGGCGATCGTCAGCCTCGGCTGGACCGTCCGCGACTTCGCCAAGCGCGTGTGGGACAACAGCGGCGAGGACAACGTCTTCTTCCTCGCCGGCGGCATCGCGTTCAACATCATGCTCGCGGCCGTCCCGTTCTTCCTGCTCCTCGCCTCCGGCCTCGGCTTCCTCTTCGGGCGCGACACCGAGCAGTCGTCGGCGCAGATCAACGAGATCGTCGACCAGTTCTTCCCCGCCAACCCGGGCCTCGGCAGCGCCGCCGTGCACACCATCCTGCACGACGTCATCGCCGCGCGCGGCGCGGTGGGGGTCTACGGCGCCGTCGGCTTCGTCTGGTTCTCGACGCGCCTCTTCGGCTCCCTGCGCAGCGTCCTCGCCGAGGTGTTCGACATCGACCAGGACCGCGGCATCATCGCCGGCAAGATATTCGACATCCAGATCACGGTCGTCAGCTCGCTCCTGCTCGTGATCTACACCGCGGTGACGGCGTACGTGGAGATCGCGACGACGCGCGGCGTGGCCGTCCTGAGCCAGCTCGGGCTGCGCGACGACGTGATGGGCGGGGTGGAGTACCTGATGGGCCGCAGCATCGCCTTCGTGACCATCGCGGCGATGTTCTTCGCGCTCTACAAGTTCCTCCCGAATCGCCGCATCCGCTGGCAGACCGCGCTCACCGCGGCGGTGTTCTCGGCCGCGGCCATCGAGCTCGCGAAGCTGCTGTTCGGCGCGCTCGCGAGCTCGTTCAACCCCGGCTCGCTCTACACCGGCACGCTCGCCGCCCTCATCATCGCCGTGGTGTGGGTCTACTACGTGGCGATGATCTTCATCCTCGGCGGCGAGGTGGCGCAGGTGGCCGACCTGCGACGCACCCGCAGGCGGCAGCGGATCGCTCTCGAGGCCTGAGGGTGGGTGACGCCGGTCACAAGCCCCCCAGGTAGACCCCAGGTCTTTGTCCGGTTCCGGACGCGTGGCCTGATGGTTGCTCATGGCAGAGCCCGTACACCCAACGGGGGCGATACCTATGAAGAAGAGCGCGATTCTTCTGGCGTTCGCGGCGGTGGCCGCTCTGGGCGCCTGCAAGAAGACGGGCGAGGGCGAGGTCGAGGTCAAGTCGCCCACCGTGGATGTCGGCACCAAGACCGACACGGTGCAGACGCCGACGGTGGACGTGGGCACGAAGGAGGACACGCTGGTCGTGAAGCGGCCGACGGTGGACGTCGACGGCCCGGGCAACAAGACGCCCGACGACAAGAAGACCGGCACCGGCGCCGCGAAGCGGCCGTAGGCGCAGCGTAGGCACGGCGTGAGCGGATCGGCGGCGAGGCCCGCCTCCACGTGGAGGCGGGCCTCGTCATTTCGCGCGCGCGCGCTGTAGCTTTGCGCACATGTCATCCACACAGCGCATCGATCTCAGAAGCGACACGGTGACGCGTCCCACGCCGGCCATGCGCCGCGCGATGGCGGACGCCGCGGTGGGGGACGACGTCCTCGACGGCGACCCGACGGTGCGGCGCCTCGAGGCGCGCGTCTGCGAGCTGCTCGGCAAGGAGCGCGCGCTCTTCTTTCCCACCGGCACCATGGCCAACCAGTCCGGGCTCTGGCTGCTGGCGACGCGGGGCACCGAGATCCTTCTCGACGCGAACGCGCACATCATCCACTGGGAGTTCGCCGGCGCCGCGGCGCTCGTCGGCTGCCAGATCCGTCCGGTGGCGCCCGCGGGACTCGTGATGAGCGCCGCCGACCTCGCCGCCGCGGTGCGCCCGCCCTCGGTGCATGCCCCGTCGGCGAGCCTGGTCTGCGTGGAGAACACGCACAACGGCGCGGGCGGCAAGGTCACCCCGCTCGCCGAGCTGCGCGCCATCCGCGACGTCGCCCAGCGCCACGGGCTTCCCGTGCACATGGACGGCGCGCGCCTGTGGAACGCGGCCGCGGCGACGGGCGCCTCGCTCGCGGACCTCGCGGCCTGCGCCGACACGGTGATGGTGTCCTTCTCGAAGGGGCTCGGCGCGCCGGTGGGCGCGGCGCTCGCCGGCTCGGCCGCCGCGATGGCGGACGCGTGGAGCGTGCGCAAGCGCCTCGGCGGCGGCATGCGCCAGAGCGGCATCCTCGCTGCGGCCGTGCTGCACGCGCTCGAGCACCACCTGCCGCGCCTCTCCGAGGACCACGAGAACGCCCGCGAGCTCGCGCGTCTGCTCGACGGCGCGGGCGGCGCGCGCGTCGTCCCGCCGGACACGAACATCGTGATGGTGGACCTGCCCGACGGCGTGGATGCGTTCGAGCTCGTGAAGCGCGCGGCGGACGCGGGCGTGCTCGTCACGCCGTGGCACCGGTCGCGCATTCGCGCCGTCACGCATCTCGACGCGCCGCGCGCGGCGGTCGTCCAGGCCGGCGAGCGCATCGCCGGGCTCCTCGACGGGCGGGCCGGCGGCCGAGCTCGCAACGCGCCGCTGGAAAGCGGCCGGGTGGCTCGCTAGATTACTCGGTGCTCCAGGTCCCGGAGGGCGTGAGCCCGCTAACCCCGTCAGGACCGGAAGGTAGCAGCGGCATGTGGTGTCTCGCGTTGCTCCGTCAGACCTGGAGTATCGTGC
>JBJMNJ010000527.1:0-5506 GCA_045804325.1 Gemmatimonadaceae bacterium | reverse complement strand
GTCCTGGCGGTCGCGAGCGATTCGCCTGCCGGGGTGAGGCGAGGCTAGATTGGTCGCGTCCGCCGTCCGCAGCTCGTAGTCTGCAGCCGACCCCCCCATGGCCACTCGCAAGCGTCAGCGCTACATCGTCGGGGTCGACCTCGGCGGCACGAACATCGTCGCCGGCGTCATGCCGGAGGACGGGAGCCGCCAGATCGCGATGCGCTCCCAGCCGACCTTCGCGGCGCTCGGCCCGGAGGGCGTGACGGACCGCATCATCCAGATGATCGAGGACGTCATCACGATCACCTGCGCGGAGACGGGCGCGACGCGCGCCGACTTCCTCGGGGTGGGCGTGGGCGCGCCTGGTCCACTGGATCGCGAGCGCGGCCTCGTCGTCGTCGCTCCGAACCTCGGCTGGCGCGACTGGCCGCTCCGCGACCGCATCGGGCAGCGCGTGGGCCTCCACGCGACGCTCGACAACGACGCGAACTGCGCGACCGTCGGCGAGTGGTGGGTGGGCGCGGCGATGGGGTGCCGCAACGTCATCGGCATCACGATCGGCACGGGCATCGGCGGCGGCATCATCTTCGACGGGAAGCTCTACCACGGCGCGAGCGACGTGGCCGGCGAGATCGGGCACGCGAACATCGACTCGACGGGGCGCCGCTGCAAGTGCGGCAACTACGGCTGCCTCGCGGCGTACGCGTCCGGGCCCAACATCGCCGAGCGCGCGCGCGCGGCGCTGGCGGGCGGCGAGACGTCGGTGCTGACGGAGATGGTGAACGGCGACCTCGCCGCCATCACCGCCGCGACGGTGTACGAGGCCGCCTCGCGCGGCGACAACTCCGCGCGCGAGGTGGTGCGCGACACCGCCCGCTTCCTCGGCACCGGCATCGCGAACCTGCTGAACATCTTCAACCCCGACTGCGTCGTCGTCGCGGGCGGCGTGACGGCGGCGGGCGACGCGCTGCTCGAGCCGCTGCGCGCCGAGGTGCGGCGGCGCGCGTTCAAGCCGGCGGTGGACGCGTGCAAGATCGTCCTCGGCACGCTCCCGGGCACCGCGGGCGTCGTCGGCGCCGTCGCGACGTTCAAGGCGCAGCACCTGGGCGGGGTGTGACGCCGAGGTCGCCGGGCGCGACCCCGGCGCGGCGGCGGCGCGTCGGCGTCATCGGCAGCATCATCTGGGACGTCATCCACGGGCGCGACCCGCGCGACCTCCCCGTCGAGGAGTGGGGCGGCATCGCGTACTCGCTCGGCGCGCTCGACGCGGCGCTGCCGGCGGGGTGGGAGATCGTCCCGCTGCTCAAGGTGGGCGAGGACCTCGCGCCGCGCGCGCGGGACTTCCTGCGCACGCTGCGCCACGTGGCGCGCGACGCGACGCCGATCGCCGTGCCGCAGCCGACGCAGCGCGTGACGCTGCGCTACTACACGGACGAGCGGCGGAGCGAGGTGCTCACCGGCGGCGTGCCCGGGTGGACGTGGCTGGGCCTCAAGCCGTTGCTCGACGGGCTCGACGCCCTGTACGTGAACTTCCTCAGCGGCTGGGAGCTCGACCTCGAGACCTGCCGGCTGATCCGCCAGCACTTCCGCGGCCCGATCTACTGCGACCTGCACATGCTCGTGTGGGCGGTGCAGGCGGACGGCCTCCGCACGCTGCGTCCGCTGCCCGACGTGGCCGGCTGGTGCGCGTGCTTCGACGTGCTCCAGGTGAACGAGGAGGAGCTGTCCGTCATGGCGCCCGACTCGATGGCCCTCGCGGCGACGGCGATGGCCGCGGGCACCTCGTGCCTGTGCGTGACGCTCGGCAGCCGGGGCGCCGTCTACTTCGCGGCGCCGGGCTTCGAGCGGCTGGCCGATCTGCCGCCGCGGCAGACGGCGGGCCTCGCCACCGGCCCGCGTGGCGGGACCGGGCGGCTCGGGGCGGTCCGGACGGAGCTCGTGCCCGCGGAGATCGTGGGCGGCGCGGTGGATCCGACGGGGTGTGGGGACGTCTGGGGCGCGACCTTGTTCTCGCGGCTGCTCGCGGGTGATATGTTAGGCGACGCCATGCGGCGGGCTCATGCGGCCGCCGCGCGCAACGTGCGGCACCGGGGCGCCACCGGGCTCGCCAACCACCTGCGGGGGGAACTCAGCTCGTCGTGACCACCGTCATCGCCGTCCCCCAGTCCGTCGACGACGCGACGTTCGAGCAGATCCTCGCGCAGCTCGCCCCCCTGCCGCCCGACGCCCGGGTGCTCCTCGACGCCCGGCACGCGCGCTGGGCCTCGCCCTACGGGCTCACCACCCTGCTGACGCTCGCGCAGACGCGCGAGACGCGGCCCGCGCTGGCGGTCCCCGACAACGAGGACACGGCGCGCTACTGGGCGCGGACGGCGTTCTTCGAGCACGCCGACGGCCTCTTCGAGCTGCACGGCCAGGTGCCGCGGGCCCGCGCCGCCGGCGAGTCGCAGGTGCTCCTCGAGATCACGCCCGTCGCGAAGAGCGCGGACGTGCACGACGTGGTGGACCGCATCCAGCAGCGCGCCGCCTCCATCCTCCAGGGGCAGCTCAAGCTCGACGTGAAGGCGACGATGGGCTTCGCCATGACGCTCTCCGAGGCGTGCCAGAACGTCGTGGAGCACGCGGGGCGCGGCGGTTGGGTGGGCGTGCAGGCGTACAACTGGCAGAAGCGCCTCGGCCGCCACGTCGTGCAGATCGCCGTGAGCGACGCGGGGATCGGCTTCCGGCAGTCGCTGGAGGGGGCGCAGGGGCGCCGCCGCACCGACCGCTGGGACGACGGGATGGCGCTGGAGGACGCGGTGCTGCGCAACGTGAGCCGGTTCCGCGACCCGGGCCGTGGCCAGGGGCTTGCTGGTATCCGCAAGTACGTGGGCCGCTGGGAGGGGAAGCTGAGCATCCGCAGTGGAACGGCGCGTCTGGCACAGGTGCCGGCGTGGGACGACGACGTGCCGCTGACCGAGAAGCTCGCCCCCTTTCCCGGGGCGCAGATGCAGATCACGATTCCGGAACGGGTGGCCCCGCGGTGATCAACCACATCGACGTGAGCATGGTGCTTCGCGGCACCGTGTGCGACCTCTATAGCAACCTCGTGACGCGCTCGACCGGCGCCGCGGTGCGCGGCGAGATCGAGGCGCAGCTCGCCGAGCTGCGCGGACGCTCGGTGAACGTCATCGACTTCTCGCACGTCACGCTGCTCGACTTCTCCTGCGCCGACGAGATCGTGGCCAAGCTCCTCCTGCGCTTCGGCGTGGGCGCGGGCGAGGACGCGACGCGCACGGCGGAGACGCCGTGCGCCGTGGCGGACGACTGGAACGGCACGCCCGCCCCCGCCGGCCCGCGCGAGGCGTACTTCGTCTTCCGCGGCGTGAGCGACGTGCACCGCGACGCGATCGAGACGGTGCTGGAGCGGCACCGCCTCGCGCTCGTGGCCGAGGGCGAGGACGGCGTGCCGGAGCTCGTCGGCGCCGTCGAGGAGCCGGAGCAGCGCGTGTGGCAGGCCCTCGTGCGCGTGCCGCGCGCCGACGCGGAGGAGGTCGCGCGCCTCGCGGGCCTCGGCGCCGAGGAGGCGGAGGAGGTCCTGGACCGCCTCTGCCGGCGGCGGCTCGTGATCCGCGTGGCGAGCGACGTCGGCGACGCCGACCGCTTCCTCGCGGTGGGGGCGCGGTGAGCGGCTCGTTCGACCGCCCGCTCCGCGTGGAGCAGTACGACGCGACTCGCCCGGGCGACGCCGAGCGCGGGCCGCTCGTGCGCATGCGCGCGGAGGACGCCGTGGTGCGCCTCGTCGCCGCCGGGGAGCTCGTCTGGGTGTACGGCCCGCGCAGGCACGATCTCGCGGTCGTCCAGATCGACGACTCGCTCCCGCGCGGCGGCGTCGGGCTGCGCGACATCGCGGGGGTCGCGCCCTCGGAGGTCGTGCGCATCTACAAGCCGGGCTTCGACCGCCCGGTGACGGTGGACCCGCGCAAGAAGTACGTATGAGCCCCGGCCCGCCGCGCCCGCTGGGGCTCTCGACGCTCGCGCTGCACGGCGGCAAGGAGCCGCGCGACCCCGGCGAGCCGGTCGTCTCGCCGATCTACCAGTCGGTCAACTTCGTCCAGGAGTTCGGCACCGCCGAGGGGCTGCGCTACCCGCGGTACGGCAACACGCCGAACGCGGAGGTCGTGCAGCGGCGCCTCGCCCTGCTCGAGGGCGCGGAGGCCGGGCTGCTCCTCGCCAGCGGCATGGGCGCCACCGCGTGCGCGCTGCTCGCCCTGCTCCGCCCCGGCGACCACCTGCTCGCGAGCGGGTGGATCTACGGGGGCACGCTCGCCCTCCTCACCAACGAGTTCGCGACGCTCGGCATCGAGGTCACGCTCGTGGACCCGCTGGAGACGCGCGGCTGGCGGCGGCGCCTGCGCCGGACCACGCGCGCGATCTTCATCGAGTCGCCGGTGAACCCGACGTGCCGCGTGCTCGACCTGCGCGGCCTGAGCCTCCTCACCAAGGAGGAGGGGCTGGCGCTCGTCGTGGACTCGACGTTCGCGAGCCCGGTGAACTTCCGCCCGCTCGAGAAGGGCGCGGACGTGGTGATCCACTCCACGACGAAGTTCCTCAACGGCCACCACGACGCGCTGGGCGGCGCGGTGCTCGGCACCGCGCCCTACGTCGAGGAGGTGCGGCAGAAGATGCAGGTCTGGGGGCAGGCCCCCGACCCGTTCGCCTGCTGGCTGCTCGAGCGCGGGCTCAAGACGCTCGAGGTGCGCGTGCGCCGGCAGAACGAGAACGCGCAGCGCATCGCCGAGTGGGCCGCGGAGCGCAAGGACGTCCGCCGCGTGCACTACCCCGGCCTCCCGGACCACCCGGACCACAAGGTCGCGCAGGCGATGCTCCGCGGCTTCGGCGGGATGCTCGGCCTCGAGCTCGCCGGCGGCGCGAAGGCGGCGGACCGCGCGCTCCGGCGCTTCAAGATCTTCACCCACGCGCCGAGCCTCGGCGGCGTGGACTCGCTGGTGAGCGAGCCGCGCTACACCTCGCACGCCGGGCTGAGCGCGGAGGAGCGCGCGCGCGTCGGCGTGCCCGACGGGTTCCTGCGCCTCAGCGTGGGCATCGAGCACGCCGACGACCTGATCGCGGACCTCGAGCAGGCGCTCAAATGAGCGTCGTCAACACGCCGGCCGAGCGCCGGCGGCTGGACCGGCGGGAGGCGCACCGCCTGGCGGAGCTCACGCTCCCGGAGCTGCGGCGCATCATCGTCACGACGGTGCTCTTCGTCATCGTCGTCACGCTGTTCCTCCGCATGGTGCACTCGGTGATCGTGCCGGGGATCCTCGCGATCGTGATCGCCGTGTACACGCGCCCCATCTACCGCTGGCTCCGCGGGCGGCTCGGGGGTCGCACGGGCGCGGCGGCGATCCTCACGCTGCTCGTCATCATCGTCCCGGTGCTCGGCTCCCTCGCCTACAGCTACCGCGAGGTCGTCCAGGTCGTCGACTACCTGGCCACGCACCAGGAGGAGGTCTCGCGCCGCATCGACGTGGCGCTCAGC
>JBJMNJ010000526.1:0-17342 GCA_045804325.1 Gemmatimonadaceae bacterium | reverse complement strand
GCGGCTCGTCGATTCGAAGCGAACGGCGGAGCGCCGCATCAGCGGCGGGCCCGGCCGCGCGTGTGAGCCCCATCACTTCGGAGCCAGCCTCGTGATCCTGCTGAACACGGTCGCCGACCTCGCACGCGCGGTCGGGCCCGCCGCTGATGCGGCGCTCCGCCGTTCGCTTCGAATCGACGAGCCGCGCTCGGCTGCAGTCACCAGAGTTGGAGCACGCTAATCGAGAGCGCGTCGGTCCGAGGCGCAGGCGGGGAAAAAGCAGAAGGCCCGCGGCGCTTGAAGCGCCGCGGGCCATCGCGTTCTCGAGTTGCCCCTCCTGGGGTCGAACCAGGACTCTCCTGATCCAGAGTCAGGCGTGTTGCCAGTTACACCAAGGGGCAATGATTTGAATCTTCCACCGGGGGGTGGAGTACTCTAATTATACCCGCGCCCCACCCGCCGAGCAACCCCTCGACGCCCCCGTGCACACCTCAGAGCGCTATCGCAAGCTCGTCCGTGGCAACATGATGCGGCGAGCCCAGCCGACGCTCGCGATCCTCGGCGTGCTCCTCGGCGCAGCCACCGGCTGCCGGGGGGTGGCGAGCGCGTTCGGGCCCTCCCCCGCCCTCGCCCGAGCCCACGGCGAGGCGCTCTTCGGGGCCGTGGCGGACCGCTTCACCAACGTGCGGCGCACCCCGAAGTTCGAGGCCGCACGCATGCGCCTCGGCCGATTCGCGCTCTCTCCGTCCAAGGTCTGGAGCGACACGGGCATCTGGACCTCGAGCGGCGTGGACAGCTCGCGGACGCTCGTGGTCAGCGCGGGGATGCAGGGCGAGCGCTACGTATTCCACGCGCGGGCCGATGCCGCGCCCCCACAGCGCGCGGGCGACTCCCGCCACGTCATCCGCCTTCGCATGCGCGGCGAGGGCGAGTACGAATGGCTGACGAGCGTGGAGCACGCCATCGGCGAGGCGAAGGCGCCGGAGATCGCCGGGGCCCTCACGGCGCTCCTCGCCTCCGCCGAGGGCCGCACGGAGCGCGAGACGCGCGAGGACTACCGGGAGGCGTTCCCCCGCGCCCGCGCCGCGCTCGGACGCCTCCTCACGCTCGACACCCTGCGCGCGCAGCGGCTCGCGGACGGGTCGACCATCGTCTCGCTCTCGGCGTCGATGCACCCCGAGCGGCTTCGCCCGACGATGCCGGCGCTGGCCGCCTACGTCGTGAAGTACCTCGAGCCCGCGCGCTACCACGCGGTGCTGGCCGACCGGCAGGGCGGCCACTGGCTCGAGGCCGACGCGCGCGAGCAGGTCCTCACACTGCGCGTCCGCACGCGCGACGGCACCCTGCTGCCGCTCGAGGGGCCCGCCCGGGCGATGCCGGAGCACCTCCAGCTGCGCGGTGAGGCCTTCGCCAAGGTGATGATCTTCACCGTCGGCGTGACGGACCTCGTCGCGGACTTCAGCTTCGTGAGGGGCGCGCACGATCGCGGCTGGCTCCTGCGGTTCGACCGCGAGCCCACCTGGCACCTGCCGCTGGCGGTGCGCCACCTGATCCGCGCGCCGCTGCGGCGCCCGTTCGAGGGGGGCGGCACCGTGCTGCGGATCGCGGTGCACGACAGCGCGGGAGCGCAGACGCACCTCACGCGCCACCTGACCACCACGGTGAAGGAGAGCGCCATCCTCCGCTGGATGGGGTCCCTCGGCTTCACGGCCATGAGCGACTACACCGGGCCGACCGAGGTGGAGGAGAACCGCTTCATCGCCGAGGCGTTCGACGGCCTGCGGCTGGACCTGCGGGCGCTGCTGACCGGCGCGCCGGGGCCCTTCGAGCGGGCGGGGCCGTAGCCAGAGGGGGGAAAAGTCGAACGCCGCAGGCCTCGAGGGCCGCGGCGTTTCTGTATACGTGCCGTCCTACCAGATCAGTCGTGCCACGCGCGCCGTCATTGGAACTCTCCGTCCTACCGAGCGGCGGCGGGCATCTCGTTCTTTGGCCAATCGTGTGCCAGGCTGAGCGGGCACCACGACTCGCGAATCTCAAGCTTTCGATTCCGTACCGAATGGAGCTGACCGGGATCGAACCGGTGACCTCTGCAGTGCGATTGCAGCGCTCTCCCAGCTGAGCTACAGCCCCAAGACGACTTCCACTCGACGACGTCACGATCGAGTGGCGGCCGGGAACGCGACGGCCCCGCGAACTGGGCGGGGCCGCGCGCGATGCAATGAATCTATCGCGCCCGACGCCGAAGTCAAGTGGCGTAACTGCCGCGCGGGTGAGAACTTGGGAGACGTCGTCGCCGCGCCCGGCCGTTTCGCGCCCCACGATAATCCACGCCCTCGATGTCCGCATCCCCCGAAACGCCCAGCCCCCTCCCTCCGGCCATCGCCGTCTTCGAGGCGGCGCGACGCCTGCGCGGCGTCGTGGATCCCACGCCGCTCCGGCGCTCCGAGGTGCTGTCGGCGCGCGCCGGCGTCGACGTGTGGCTCAAGTGCGAGCACGAGCAGCGCACGGGCTCGTTCAAGGCCCGCGGCGCCTACAACGCGCTCGCGTCGCTGCCGCCGAACCTGCGCGAGCGCGGCGTCGTCGCGTCGTCGGCCGGGAACCACGGGCTCGGGATCGCGTTCGCCGCGCGCGCGCTCGGCGTGCGCGCCACGGTGTTCGTCCCCGCGACCGCGCCGCGCGTGAAGAAGGAAGGCATCGCGCGGCTCGGCGCCGCCGTGGACGACTCGCGCCCGGACTACGACGCGGCCGCACAGGCGGCGCACGAGCTCGCGGCGGAGACCGGCGCCACCTACGTGGACCCGTGCGCCGGCGAGGCGGTGCTCGCCGGCCAGGGCACGGTCGCGCTGGAGATCCTCGCCGAGCTGCCAGAGGTGGCCGCGGTCGTCGTGCCGGTGGGCGGCGGCGGGCTGCTCGGCGGCATCGCCGCGCTGCTGCGCCGGGTGGCGCCGCGCGTGCGCATCGTCGGCGCGCAGAGCGTGCGCACCGCGGCGATGGCCAGGTCGCTGCGCGCGGGGCGCGTCGTGGACATCCCGAACGAGCCCACGCTCGCCGACGGGCTCGCGGGAGGCATCGCGCCCGAGGCGCTGGCGGTCGGCCGCGTCGCCCTCGATGACATCGTCACCGTGGAGGAGGACGACATCGCGCGCGCGATCGCCCTGCTCCACCGCACCGACGGGGTGACGGCGGAGGGCTCGGGGGCCGCGGCGGCGGCGGCGGTGCTGTCCGGCGCGGCGCGGCTCGGCGCGGGCCCCGTCGTGGTCGTCGTGAGCGGCGGCAACATCGACCGCGAGCGCCTCGAGGAGGTCCTCGCGCGCTTCCCGCCCGCCGACGCGGCGGCGCGGGCGCCGTAGAGCGCCCGAAGCCGTCGCCTAACGTGCGACGGCCGGGGCCCGGGGGACCGCGGCGCATCCGCCGCCGCCCCCCGGGCCCCGGCCGCAACCGGGAGGCTCAGAGCCGCTCGCCCGAGCGGCTGGTGTCGCGGTGGGCGCCCGCGCTGCCCGGACGCTCCTCACCGCTCGTGGCGTTGAGGCCCGCCGAGGCGTTGTCACCGCGCGCCCCGCCGCCGTTGCCGCCGTTGCCCATCTCGCGCGTGATGTTGATCGTCTGCTCGCGATCGGACCGGCTGCCGATGCCGGTCTGCTCGAGCCGGCGCCGCCGCGCCGCGCCCCGGGCGCCGCCGCCCTCGCGGCCGATGGCGGCCATGTGCGCGCGGTCGCGGCTGACGGCGACCCCGCCCTTCCGCCCGGCCTCGCGCGCCTCGTCGGCGCTCCACTCGTGCGCGGTGCCCTTCTGGTGCGCCGCGCGGCCGCCCTTGCTGGCGATCTCGCGCTGGCGCTCGGGATCCATCGCCGCGAAGCCGCGGCGCGAGCCCGTGCGGCCCGAGGAGCGCTGCGCGCCGTTGCTGCCGGAGCCGGCGTTGTCGCCCTGCCGAGCGTCGTCCGACCGGAAACCGGGGTTGTTGCTGTCCGCCATACTGCCTCCTTCTCCAACGTGTCCAGGTGGTCGAGCCGTCTACCGTCCGCTGGCCGGCGCCCCCGGCAGGGCGCCGCTTCGCGTTGAGAGCATCGTGCGCGGTGGTGCTGATCGGACTCGTCATCGGGCGCAAATGACGGGCCGCGGAGCGCACGAAGCGCTGAGTATTGTGCGACGAGACGCGCGCGACGCAAGACGCGACCGCGGCGCGCGCCGCGGTCGCGCGTCCCCGCGTGGCTATATTTCCCCGCCATGTCGCTCGCCCTGAGGTTCCTCGGCACGTCCGCGTCGCGCCCCACCGTGGAGCGCGGCGTGTCGTCGGTCGCGCTCACGCGCGAGGGGGAGACCTTCCTCTTCGACTGCGGCGAGGGCACGCAGCGGCAGATGATGCGCTACCACGTGCCGTTCTCCTTCGGCGACGTGTTCTTCACCCACATGCACGTCGACCACTGGCTCGGCATCGTGGGCCTCATGCGCACCATGGCCCTCCAGGGGCGCACGGAGCCGCTGCGAATCTGGGGCCCCGAGGGCTCGGCGCGGCTGCTCAAGCGGGCGGACGGGCTGGCGGGCGAGCGCCTCGGCTTCCCCGTCGAGTACCGCGAGCTCGCGCCCGGCGAAGCCGTCGCGCGCGCGGGCTACGCCGTCGTCCCCTTCGCCGTGGTGCACCACCGCACGCCGTCGCTCGGATACGCGCTGGTGGAGGAGGACCGGCGCGGGCGCTTCAACCCCGACCTCGCGCGCGAGCTCGGGATCCCCGAGGGACCGATGTGGGGCCAGATCCACCGCGGCCTCGCGGTGACGCTCCCCGACGGCCGGACCATCGAGCCGTCAGCGCTCGTCGGCCAGCCGCGCCCGGGACGGCGCGTCGTCCTCACGGGCGACACGCGGCCGTGCGACGCGACGGCGGAGGCCGCGCGCGGCGCGGACCTGCTCGTCCACGAGGCGACGTTCGGCCACGAGGAGGCCGAGCGCGCGGCGGAGACGGGGCACAGCACCGCGCGGGAGGCCGCGCAGATGGCGGAGCGCGCCGGCGTCCTGCGCCTCGCGCTCACGCACTTCTCGGCCCGCTACTCCCGCGACGCGGGCGAGTTGGAGCGCGAGGCGCGGCACGTCTTCGCGAACGTGCTGGTGGCCAAGGACGGGCTCGAGGTCGAGATCCCGTTCCGCGACGCCCCGGAGCAGCAGGCGAGCGTCGCGGGGGCTCAGCACGTCCGCTAGCTGCGCGCTAGCCGCGCGCTAGCTGCGCGCGACCTGCACGTTCGTCCCGCTCTGCGAGCCCGTGTGCACGGGCATCGACCGACGGAACAGGCGACCCAGGTCCGCGTCCTCCAGCGACTTGAGCACCTCCGGCGGCTTGAGTCGCGCGGTGACGCTGCGCGACTCCGGGCCGTGCCAGATCAGCCAGCCGTAGCGGTTCAGGCGCGAGCCGTCGGGGTGGAGGAAGACCACCATGGCATTGCTCGCGCCGGGGGCGCGCACCTCGACGCCCCAGGCGAGGCCGTCGGGATCAGTGAAAGTTCGCATTGCGTTGGGTGTGCTCGGGTCGACTGGGCGGAGCGCATGCTCCGTTCCCCCGACCGCTCGTCAGGCCCGGCCGCCCGCCAGCTCGGCCGAAGGGAGGGGGCGCCGGCTGGCGAAGCCGGCATCCCGGTCGTGCCAGTGCGCGACGGCGGGCTCGCCGAGGCGCCAGCAGAGAAACACTTCGCGGCCGTCGATCACCGCGGGAAAGTCCACGAGCCCCACGTCGTAGCCCTTGCACTCGACGCCGAGCGAGGCGAGCTCGCCGAGAAAGCCGTCGATGTCGGCGGCGCTGGCCTGCGCGAGGCGCCGGAGCTCGGCCGCGCGCGGGTCGGGGGCGTCCGCGCGCTCACGCGCCGCGAGCAGCTCGAGCTCGCGCACCACGTCGGACCACTTCCGATGCTCGGCGACGAGGTCCTCGACGATCCGGCGCACGTAGGGGAGCGCGCGGTTGGCCAGCTCGGGGGTGTAGAGCCTGCTCGGCATGCTCGAAATCTACTCGACTGCGGGCTTCCGCAGTCACGCCTTGGTCTTCGTCTCCGCCGCCCGCTCCTCCAGCCGCCGCCGGCGGCGCTCCTGGGCGGCGGCGTGGCGCCGGATCTCGTCCGGGGTCACGAGCTCGAGGGGCGGCGCCTCCACCGGGCGGCCGTTGCGGTCCACGGCGACGAAGGTGAGGTAGCAGGAGTTCGTGTGCCGCCGGCGGCCCGAGATCATGTCCTCGGCCTCCACCCGCACGCCGACCTCCATGCTCGTGCGGCCGACGAAGTTCACGCTCGACGTCATGACCACCAGGTCGCCGACGTGGATCGGCTCCCTGAAGTCCACGCGGTCGATCGAGACGGTGACGCAGGCGCTGCGCGCGTGCCGGATGGCGGCGACCGCGGCGCACTTGTCCATCATCGACAGGATGACGCCGCCGAAGACGTGCCCGAGGATGTTCGCGTGCTCGGGCATCATGATCTCCGAGGTCTGGTGCTGCGACTCCCGGACGGTGCGGGCTTTCGACATGTACGTGGCGGCGGCCTATGAGCGTGGGGCGCGGCGGGCGCCCGGGCGGCGCTTCGGGCGCGCCTGCGGGCGGGTCGCGGAGGCGAGGCGGACCTGCGGCGCGCCGCGGAGCCGGCGCCCCGGGGCGCGGGCCGTGCGCGCGCTCTCGTCGTAGAGCACCGCCTCGTCGAACGCGCGGCGCAGCGCACGGACCTGCACGCTGTCCGCCGCCGCGCGGTCGAGCCAGTAGACGTGGTAGACCGGCCCCTGGAAGCGCCCGACCGTCCACTCGCGGCTCGTGCTGTCGGCGATGGCGAGGCGCACGCGGTCGCTCGCCGTGTCGTAGTGCGCGACCACCTCGTAGCCCGCGCGGTGCCAGCGCTCGGCCAGCGTGTCGGACGACGCGTCCGGCAGCGTCTCGCGCACGCTCGCCCACCAGTCGCGCCGCGGCGCGCGGACCGCGGCGAGCGGCAGCGTGAGGCCGCCGGCGGCGTCCCCCGCGCCCGGCGCGAGGAACTGCACCGCGGCGTGGCCGCGCATGTCGGTGAGCGTGAAGCTCGAGGCGTCGAACGCGAAGTCGCCGATGGCGTCGACCGCGGAGCGGGCGCGCGCGTCGCGGGCGGCGAGCACGGAGTCGACCGCGTCGGCGAAGAGGCGCTTGCCCTCGGCCACCATGCGGCGGGCGGCCGTGTCGCCGAAGAGCCGTTCCAGGCCCGGGCGCGCGCCGTCGCGCAGGTCGACGATGCCGCGCCGCGTCTCGTGCGCCGGCCGCACGCCGAGCCGCTCGGCGTCGAGGTGGTACTCGTACGAGACGTACGGCCCGTGCACGTCCACCAGCTCGAACACTGCGCCGACGTCGGTGCCGGGCTCCTCGTCGCCCGGCTCGTCGTCCGAGAGGGGCCGCTCCGATGGGTGCCCGGCCGCGTACTCCGCCGCCGCGGCGCCCACCGCCGAGTCGGCGAGAATCTCGCTGGAGTCGCCGGTGACGAGGTCGCGCGAGTACATCGTCTGGCTCGCGAAGACCGCATCGCGGTACGCCTCCTCCTCGTCCGCCACGTAGAGCTCGTGGAACCGGCCGCCGACGCGCGCCAGGAACAGCGGCGAGCGGCGCACGAGGACGCGGCCGCCCTCCGTGCTCACCCAGTACGTCGAGTCGCCGGCCGCGACGAGGAAGTCGGCGGCCGGGGGCGAGGGGCGGCGGGACTCGGAGCAGGCGCCGCAGACACTGCCGGCGAGCGCGAGCGCGAGGGGAAGGAGACGGCGTCGCATCGGTGGAGAATATATTGCAGCGGTCGTCGCGGGGCGCGGACCGCTCCCGGGCCGACGACCGGCGCCCGGACCCCGCAACGCCCCACCCCGCCGCCGCCATCTCATCCTTCTTCTCACGATGTCCTTCCGCTGCCCCCGCCCCCGCCTCGCCCCGCTCGCTTCGCTCGCTTCGCTCGGGTCCGGCCTCGCGCTCGCCTCGCTCGCCCTGGCCGCGTGCGCCGGCGAGCGGGCGAGCCCCGAGAAGCCGCGCGCCGTGGTGGGCGCTGCCGTCGACTCCAGCGCCGCCGACTCGACCACGACCGCGGCCACGCGCGCCGTGGCGGGAGGCGCCGTCGTCACGCGCGACAGCACGCGTCCGGCGCCGGACGTCGTCCGCGCGCTCTACGTGAACCGCTGGGCGTCGCAGAGCTCCGCGCGCGTACGGGCACTCGTCGCGATCGCCGACTCGACCGAGATCAACGCGCTCGTGATCGACATGAAGGACGAGTTCGGCCTGAACTACGTGCCGAGCAATCCGGAGTGGCGGAAGAACGCGGGGAGCGCGAACAAGCTGCGCAACCTCAAGGCGCTCCTCGACACGCTCCACGCGCACGACATCCTGCCGATCGCGCGCCTCGTCGTCTTCAAGGACTCCGTGACCGCGCGCGTCCACCCCGAGTGGACGATCCGCGACCCGGACGGCTCGATCTGGCGCGACCACAAGCGGCTCGCGTGGGTGAACCCGTACAACCGCGAGCTGTGGGCCTACAACATCGGCGTGGCCGAGGAGCTCGTGCGGCTCGGGTTCGGCGAGATCCAGTGGGACTACATCCGCTTCCCCGAGCCCTACAAGAGCCTCCCGCAGCAGGTCTTCCCGGGCGCCGGCAGCGTGAAGAAGCCCGACCTCATCGCGGCCTACCTCAAGGAGGCGAAGGAGCGCCTGAACAAGCTCGGCGTGCGCTCGACCGCGGACATCTTCGGGCTCGTGACGACGGTGCCGGGGCCGCTCGAGGTGGCGCAGCACTGGGAGCGCATCGCGCCCGTGACGGACGTGCTGCTCCCGATGGTGTACCCGAACCACTACCCGCGTGGGTCGTTCGGCATCCCGCGCCCGAACGCGGAGCCGTACAAGGTCATTCACACGGCGATCAACCGCGCGCGGCAGCGCGACGAGAAGCTCGGCATCACCGCCAAGGAGCACGTGCGGCCGTGGCTCCAGGCCTTCGACCTCCCGGGCATCGCGCCGAAGTACGGGCCCGCGGAGCTCAAGGCACAGATGCAGGCCGTCTACGACGCCGGGTACGACGGGTGGGTGCTCTGGAACCCCGGCTCGCGCTTCGAGACGTTCCTGCCGGCGCTGGAGAAGGAGCTGGTGTCGAAGAAGAAGACCCGCTGACTTCGGCCCTCGGCCCTCGGCCGAGGGCCATTGGTCGAGTGCCTAACGGGCGAGCACGCGCACCCCGTCGAGGACCCGCTCCACCTCCTCCCCCGTCGTGTAGCACGCGCAGCCCACGCGCACGATGCCGTGCTCGCCCTGGCCGAGGCGCAGGACGAGGGTGGCCGCGTAGAAGTCGCCGTGCGAGACGAAGACGCCGCGCGCGGCGAGGTGGCGGGCGACCGCCTCGCTCGTGTGCCCCGCGAGCGTGAAGCTCACGGTGGGCGTGCGCGGGAGGCCGGGCTCGGGGCCGTACAACGTGACGCCGGGGATCTCGCGCAGCCCACTCCACAGCCGCGCGGCGAGGCGCATGCCGCGCTCGTGCAGCGCGTGCATCGCCGTCGACAGCCGCGCGCGGCGCGTGTCCGCGCCCCCCACGCCGCCGATGCCCGCGAGGAAGTCCACGGCAGCGGCGGCGCCCACCATCCCCTCGTGGTTCCCGGTGCCGGTCTCGAGGTTCTCGGGCGCGTACTCCGGGGCGGGCGCCACCTTGGGGACGTCGAGGTCCTGGAGCAGGTCGCGGCGGCCGAACATCACGCCGATGTGGGGCCCGTAGAACTTGTAGGCGGAGCACGCGAGGAAGTCGCAGCCGACGTCGCGGACGTCCACCAGCGCGTGCGGGGCGTAGTGCACCGCGTCCACGAAGACGAGCGCGCCCGCCGCGTGCGCGCGCTCGGCCGCCCGGCGCACGTCGCTCACGGTGCCGATGGCGTTGGACGCGGCGCCCACCGCGAGCAGCCGGGTCTTCGGTCCGAGGAGCTGCTCCAGGTGGTCGAGGTCGAGCTGGCCCGTCGTCGCGTTCACGCGCACCGAGCGCACCGTCACGCCGCGCTCCTTCTGGAGCGCGAGCCAGGGGTCGATGTTCGCGTGGTGGTCGAGCTCCGTGACGACCACCTCGTCCCCTGCGCCCCAGCGGCGGCCGAGCGCGCGCGAGAGGTGGAAGGTCAGCGACGTCATGTTCGCGCCGAACGCGATCTCGTCGGGCGTCGCGTTCAGGAAGTCGGCGAGCGCCCGGCGCGCCCCGGCGATGAGCGCGTCGGTCTCCTCGCTCGTGGGGTAGGCCCAGTGCGTGTTGGCGTTGTGGTGGTAGAGGTAGTCGAGCATCGCCTCGCCCACCGCGCGCGGCACCTGCGTGCCGCCGGGCCCGTCGAAGTAGGCCACGGGGTGGCCGCCGTGCCGGCGCTCGAGCGCCGGGAACTGGGCGCGGATCTCCTGCTCGGAACGCGCGGCGCTGCGCGCCGCGCTCTGCTCGACCGCTTCGGTCGTCACCCGGCCGGTCATGCTCCTCTCACCTCCACGCCCGCCCACCGCTCGATCACCTTGAATGCCTCCACGTGGTCCGCCTCCTCGCCCAGCTCGTGGTGCGCCAGCCGCATCAGCTCCGCCGTGAGCTGGATGAGCGGCGCCGGCACCCGCTGCTCGCGCGCCACCTCGGCCGCGATCCCGACGTCCTTGTCGAGCAGCGCGAGCCGGAACGTCCGCGGGAACGCGCGCGTCAGCACCCGCTCGGGCACGAGGTTCTGCGACGCGTTGGAGCGGCCGCTCGAGCCGTTGATGACGTCGAGCGCCACGCTCGGGCTCACCCCCGCCTTCGCGAGCGCGGCCAGCCCCTCGGCGGCCGACCAGAGGTGGACGGCGAGCAGCGCGTTGTTCACGGCCTTCACCGCGTCGCCCGCGCCGGTCGCGCCGCAGTGCACGATGCGCGAGCCGAAGCGCGCGAGCACGGGGCGTACGCGCTCGAGCACCGCGGCGTCCCCGCCGCACATCACCGTGAGCGCGCCCTTCTGCGCGCCGGCGACGCCGCCGCTGACGGGCGCGTCCATGAACTGCACGCCTCGCTCCGCGAGACGTGCGGCGATGCGGCGCGAGGTCGCGGGATCGCCCGACGTGCAGTCGACGAGCACGGCATCGCGGGCGAGGCCGGCGAGCAGCCCCGCCTCGCCGTCGAGGATCGACTCGACGTCGCGCGACGTGGGCAGGCAGGTGATCACGACGTCGCGACCGCGCGCCGCCCCGGCCGGCGTGGCGGCGACGCGCGCACGGTGCTCGCGCGCGAAGGCCTCGGCGCGCGCGGCCGTGCGGTTCCAGACGACGAGGTCGTGCGCGTCGGTGGCGAGGTGCGCGGCCATCGGCGCGCCGATGGCGCCGAGTCCGAGAAAGGCGACGGGAGTCATGGCGGAGAATCTAGCTCGCAGAGGTGCGCCGCGAAGGGCTCCGCGCCCCGGCGCTTGACGTGCGTGCGACGCGGGTGGCTCATTTCGTTCGTGACGTCCGCCCGCCCCCGGCTCCCCGCCCGCCGCCTCGCCCCGCTCGCGCTCGCGCTGCTCGCCGCGCTCGCCGCCGGCGCGTGCGAGTACGACCGCACGGTCATCGACCAGGGGCAGCCGCGCCTCGCGGTGCACGCGGTGCTGAACCCCGGCGGCGCCAACCAGTACGTGCTCGTGGAGCAGGTGCTCACGGGGAGGGTGAACCTCTTCCGCAGCGGCTTCGACCCGCTCGACCCCATCGTCTCGGGGGGTGGCGACCCGGTCGCCGGCGCGCGCGTGGTGCTCTACGGGCCCGAGGAGGGCGACTCCAGCGTCGCCGTCGAGGAGCTCGGCAATCTTCCGCTCGGGCGTGGCGCGGGCGTCTACCGCATGCTGTCTCCCGGCATCCCGTGCGGGCTCGACGGCGACCAGTGCCTCTACGTCCGTCCCGGCGGCCGCTACCGCCTGCGCGTCACGACGTCCCAGGGGGAGGTGACCGGCACGACGACGGTGCCGGACGTGCAGCCGCTCCGCGTCCATCCGCAGCCGCAACAGTTCGATCGTGAGTCGGACTCGGTAACGCTCGTGTGGGCCGGCGTGCCCACCGCGCGCCGCTACGCGCTCCGCATCGAGACGCCGCGCGGGCCGTTCACCGCCTTCCTCAGCGACACCTCGTACCGGCTCGCGGGTCTCCTCCGCAACCCGCTCGAGCCGACGCTGCCGAGCGTGTTCATGCCCGGGTTCGTACAGAGCGCGACGGTCGCGGCGGTGGACTCCAACTACTACGACTACTTCCGTTCGTCGAACAACCCGTTCACTGGCACGGGCCTCATCAACCGCCTCGAGGGCGGCATCGGCGTCTTCGGAAGCTGGGTGCTCGTGCACGAGAAAGCGCTCTCGGTGGTCGCGCCGGAGGACGAGCCGATCGAGGGGCGCTACGAGCGCGCCGCCGCGGCGGTGATCCCCGCGGTCATGCGCCTCTGGGTGGAGAGCGAGGCGAGCGGCACATCGTATCTCAGCGGCCGCTATCAGCATGCGGGCGACTTCGCGACCCACGGCGTGCTCGGCCTCCGCGCGGGAACCTCGGTGACGCTGGCGTTTCTCGCCGATCAGCTCGCGTCGGACACGGCCCTGGTGTTCCGCGGGCAGGTGCAGGCCGACGGCAGCCTGCTCGGCTGCGCCGAGGGTCCGGCGTCGGCACCGGGGACGCCGATCTGCGGCCAGCGCTTCAGCAGGTCGCCGTAGCGTGCTCGCGACGCAGTCCGTACCCCCCGGCCTCCCGCGGCAACCGGTCGCGCGCTCCGCGCCGATCGGCACGGCGCTCCTCGTCGTCCTCGCGCTGGTCGCCATCATCGCGACGGGCCTCTGGATCGCGCGGCGTGCGCTGCGGGCGTCCGGCATCTCGGGGGAGCGGCGCGGGCGCCGCGGCGCGGAGCGCGAGGAGGCGTTCATGGCGATGACGCTGGCGATGCACGAGGCGAGGCGACGCGGGGGCGCCGCGCCGGCGAGCGGGTCCGCCGACCCGCGCCCCGAGGCGGCCCCCTACGAGGGTCCGGTGCACTGCCCCGCGTGCGGCGCGTCGCTCGGCGCACCCTCCGCGCTCCTCCGCTACGTGACGAAGTGCCCGGGCTGCGCGCGCCGCGTGTCCGCGCGGGCCGAGGGCAGGCGGGTGAGCGTGGACGTGGAGGCGTAGATGGTCGTCTCGACGATCGAGATCGGCGGGATGCACGCGGTGCACGCCGCACGCGCGATCTACACGGCGCTCAGCGGCGTCGAGGGCGTGACGCGCGCGGAGGTGTCGCTCGGGCGCGCGGTGGTGTGGCACGACGGCCGCGCGACGGCGGCGCAGCTCACCGCAGCGATCGAGCTGGCCGGCTGCGAGGTGCTCGGCATCGCGGAGGAGCGGCGCAGCCTGCCCGTGCTCTAGAGGCTCAGCCAGTAGCTGGCCTTGATCAGCAGCGTGTTGTCCGGGTGGCTCTGGAAGAGGCGCCGGTAGTTGCGACTGAAGTCGTACGCCCCGTCGAACTGCCCGGTCTCGTCGCGCCCCTGCTGCCAGACGAGGAAGAGCGCGGAGCCGGGCCGGTACTCCCAGCGCACCACCGTGTTCGAGCGGAACTGCGAGAAGCGGAAGCCGCCGGGGTCGGGCTGTATCGGCGCGGTGGAGGCGTCGTCGTCGTCGTCGACCAGGTACGGGACGAATCGCCGGTCCAGCGCGCGCTCGCGCGGCTGGCCGAGCTCGCGCCAGTCGCTGTAGCGGCCCGTCGTGGTGAACGGCTGCGCGTACACCTGCAGCGAGAGGTCGCGGGTCGCGGTGAAGTTCACGCGGCCGCTGACGCCGAGCGTGCGCTGGCGAAGCCGCGCGAAGGTGTAGTGCGGCGTGCCGTCCTCGTCGATCACCGGGCCGAGCTCCGCGGTGTAGTCCGTGCCGACGTCGAGGCTCGGCCCCAGCTCCATGTTGAGCCGGTTGGCCACGCGCATCTCCACGCCCGGGCCGATCGACGCGCCGCGCGAGCGGCCGAAGTCCCCGCCGTAGAGCACCGCGGAGAAGTGCGGGACGATCCGGTAGCGCGGGTCGGCGTCGACGCCGAAGAACGTGCTCCACGCCGGCGACCGGAACACCGCCGGTCCGCCGCGCGCGTTCCGGTCGTTGTAGGTCGGGGCGAAGCGGAGCCGCGTCCCGCCCGCGTGCACCCACCACCGGCTCGGCAGCTCCACGTGCGCGTTGTAGTTCAGGCCGAGGTCCGTGCGGAGCCCGCGCGTGGTGTAGGCCGCCCACGTGTTCAGGTTGTGGAACATGCGCCGGTAGCCGCGGCCCGGCTCGTTGAACTGGAGCGCGAACCACCCGCTCGCGCGCTGCGCGTCCACCTGCGGGAGGAAGCCGAGGTCGTTCACCTCGAAGCCCGGCGAGAGGCGCGAGTACGTGAGGTCCCAGCGCGTGATCCCGCCGCCGATCTTGCTCACCATCGCCTGCCCCGCCGCGCCCGCGAGGCTCGTGCGCGACGGGTCGAACGCGAGGTCGTCGTCGGGCCGCTGGTAGTAGCGCGCGCTGGAGAGCTGCGTCAGCGCGATGGCGCCGCTGTCGCCGGCCACGCGGCTCGCGGCGGCATACCCGGAGAGCTGGTAGTTGTCCCCGGGCCCGAAGCGGTGGCGCGCGTCGACGCCGGCCACGTACGCGGAGCGGCGCAGGAAGGGGCTCGTCCACTCGTCGAGGCGACGGCTCACGGCCGTCGCCATCCCGCCGACGCCGCTCTTCCCACCGCGGAAGTCCTGCTGCGCGCGGGCCACGACGTAGCCGGTCTGCGGCTCGATGGCGCGCCCGCCGAGCCCGCGCTCCTCCTGCGTCAGCGCGCCGAGGACACCGAGCGAGAGGCCGCTCGGCAGCCGGCCGGTGAGCTTTGCGGCGCCGAGGATGGTCGAGGCCGCGGCGTTCGCCTCGGTGAAGTACTCGCCGGAGAGCTGCGGCGCGCGCCCGACGCGGCGCGAGTAGAACAGCGAGCCGCACCCCTGGTCGCCGCCGCAGCCCAGGTTGAACTGGAAGATGCCGTTCCCCTCGAGGAAGAAGGGGCGGCGCTCCTGGAAGAAGGTCTCGAAGGCCGAGAGGTTGAGGACCGCCGGGTCGGCCTCGACCTGGCCGAAGTCCGGGTTGATGGTCGCGTCGAGCGTGAGGTTGCTCGACAGCCCGTACTTCACGTCCGCGCCCGCGCTGAGCCCGGGGTCGCGGTAGTACAGCGTGCGCGCGTCGGCGGGGCTGCGCAGCGTGCGGTCCTTCGGGGCGTTCTGCGCCACGGCGTAGGGGACCACCTCGAGCCGCCGCGGCGTGCCGATGCCGCCGATGCCCACGAGGTCGCCGAGCTGGGAGGCGAAGCCCGGGCGCGACATGCGGTAGAGCGGCCAGCTATAGCGCTCGGTGTAGCGCGCCACGTCGCGCCACACCGCGAACCCGAAGACGTGCTCCTCCCTGGGCGCGAAGCGGAGCTGCGAGAGCGGGATGCGGAACTCGGCCACCCACCCGAGCGAGTCGACGGCGGCGGCCCCGTCCCACACGCCGTCCCACGACTCGTCCTCGACGGCGTCGTCGTAGATCGAGTAGTCGCGCTTCACGCCGGCCGGGTTCATGGCGAACTGGTAGCCGGTGCGGCGGTCGTGGTAGGAGTCCACGACCACCTTGATCTGGTCGGAGTTCGTGCGCACGTCGCGCCGGCTGAGGAGCGCGAGGATGCTGTCCGGGCGCGGGTCGAACATGCGCGCGAGGACGTAGAGGTTGCGGTCGTCGTAGAGCACGCGCACGGAGGTCCGGAAGCGCGGCACGCCGCCCTCCGTGGGGACGAAGACCTGGAAGTCCTCGATGGGCCGCGCGGCGGCCCACACCGCGTCGTCGTCGCGGCCGTCGATGAGCGGCGCGCGCGCCGTGCGGGTGGCCGTGGCGCGGGTCGTGGTGGCGGGCGTCGCGGCGGAGTCGGCCTGCGCGCGGGCCGGCGCCGGGAGCGCGGCGCCGAGCGCGAGGAGCAGCGCGGTGATCGGTGCGAGTCGAAGCGTCATCGTGCGTCCGAGGGAGTCCGCCGCCCACCGGGCTCGCGAGGGCCGCGGGGCACTGTCCGAATGTGGGGCTCGGCGGGTGGCGCCGGAGCGCGCACGCCGTCAGCATGCTGCAAGGAATGCCGCCTTGTTGGACGCAGATTGCGACGCTTAACTTCCGCGCGCCGCGGCGGCTCCCTGGCCGGTGGGGGACGGGCAGCCCGCCACGCCCGTCACACCGCCGCGCTCACCCGCCGCCCGGCGGCCCGGCTCGCCACCCTGGAGGACGCGACATGACCGCAGAGCGCCCCGAGGGTGACCGGCCCATAGCCGCGCTCCTCGCGCCGGACCTCCTCGACATGCTCGAGGCGGACCCGTCGAGCATCGCGGCCGAGACGGAGGAGATGCACCCGGCCGACCTGGCCGACGTCGCGGAGGCGATCCCGCGCGAGCGCGTCCCCGCGCTCCTCGCGGCCCTCCAGCCCGAGCGCGCCGCGGACGTCCTCGAGTACCTCGACGAGGAGCTGCGCACCGAGATCCTCGAGGCGATGCGCCCGCGCGAGGCCGCCGCGCTCGTCACGCAGATGACGCCGGACGACCGCGCCGACGCGCTCGAGACGCTCGAGGAGGAGGTGGCCGAGGAGATCGTCTCGGCCATGCCGGCGGAGGCGCGGCGGGAGACCGAGCGGCTCCTCGCGTACGACCCGTCCTCGGCGGGCGGGATCATGACGACGGAGTTCGTGTCCATCGACGGCGACTCCTCCGTCGAGGACGCCCTGCGGCGCGTGCGCGTGATGGCGCGGCAGGGGCGCCGCGAGGCGATGTACGCGATCTACGCCGTCGACAAGCGGGGGCGGCTCGGCGGCGTGCTCTCCCTGCGCGAGCTCCTCGCGGCCCCGGAGGGCGCGCGCGTCGACGAGATCGCGTGGAGCGAGGTGCAGACCGTCCTGCCGACGGCGGACCAGGAGGAGGTCGCGCGCCTGACGACGGAGTACGACCTCGTGGCCGTCCCGGTCGTCGACGAGCGCGGGCAGATCCTCGGCGTCGTCACGGTGGACGACGTCATCGACGCCATCCAGGAGGAGCAGACCGAGGACGTGCAGAAGCTCGGCGGCATGGAGGCGCTCGACGAGCCGTACATGCAGATCGGGTTCTGGCAGATGATCCGCAAGCGCCTCGTGTGGCTCAGCGTGCTGTTCGTCGGCGAGCTGTTCACCGCGAGCGCGATGCAGCACTTCGAGGGGGAGCTGAAGCGCGCGGCCGTGCTCATCCTGTTCATCCCGCTCATCGTGAGCTCGGGGGGCAACTCCGGCTCGCAGGCCACGTCGCTCATCATCCGCGCGATGGCGCTCGGCGAGGTCGGGCTGCGCGACTGGTGGAAGGTGGCGCTGCGCGAGCTGCGCGCGGGGCTCGCGCTCGGCGTGCTGCTCGGCGCGCTCGGC
>JBJMNJ010000525.1:0-2700 GCA_045804325.1 Gemmatimonadaceae bacterium | reverse complement strand
GGACGCCAAGTCGTCGCCGACGTACGGCGTGCGCGGGGCCTACGCGCTGCCGTGGCCGCGCGGCGGCACGGGCAGCTTCGGCACGGCGGCCTTCGTGGGGTTCGGCGGGGCGACGAACGACGACGCGAGCGTGTCGACCATCCCGGTGGGGGTCTCGGTGGCCTACCGACGCGCCATCGGCGAGACGCGCGCGTTCTCGGTGTACGGCGTGCCCTTCTTCCAGTGGTCGAGCTTCCGGCCGGACGTGGGTGACGAGGACAGCCGCGGCCAGTTCCGCGGGTCGATCGGCGGCGACATCACGATCATCCCGCGGCTCGGCGCCACGGTCGGCTACGAGTTCGGCGGGACGACGGCCGCGGGGGAGGCCGGGACGTCGGGCGGCGTGTTCGGCGCGGGGGTGAGCTGGGCGTTCCGGTAGGGCAGGGAGCGGGGAGCAAGGAGCAGGGAGCAGGGTGGGTGCGTGGTGAGCGGTGAGACGCTACGATCCTCTCCGGGTCGCCCTGCGCCCTACTTCCTGTCCCCTGCTCCCTGTTGTTCGGCCTGTATCTTGCCCCCATGTGACCGGGTACAGCGTCACCCCGTGACCCTTCCGCAGGCACCGGTTGGATGAGCGACGCAGCCCTCCCGACGATTCTCGTCGTCGACGACAATCACGACAATGCCGAGATCATCCGCAGCTACCTCGAGGCGCGCGGGTACCCGCTCGCCGTCGCGCACAACGGCGACGAGGCGCTGGCGATGTTCGAGACGGTGCGCCCGAGCATCGTCCTGCTCGACGTGATGATGCCGGGGCGGGACGGCTGGGAGGTGTGCCGCGTGATGAAGCAGCACCCGGCGCTCGGGCGCTCCATCCGCATCATCATGGTGACCGCCCTCGACCAGTGGGACGACAAGCGCCAGGCGCTCCAGACCGGCGCGGACGACTACGTCGAGAAGCCCTTCGATCTGGCGAAGCTCGCCAGCACGGTGGAGCGCAACGCGGCGCTGCTCCCGGCCGCGACCTGAGGGGGAGACCCCGTCCCGCGTGAGCCATTCCGTCCTTCTGACCGACACGGCTGATCCCGCGGTGGCGGAGGCCGTGGCGAAGCTCGAGGGGTGGACGCTCGAGACACGCGCCGAGGGGGAGCTCGCGGCGGCGATCGACGAGCTGCCCGACCTCCGCGCCGTGGTCGTCACGACCGCCAACCCCAACGCGCTGCGCGACGTCGTGGACGCCGCGCGGCGGCGCAGCGTGCCGGTGGTCGTGGGCTGCCGCGACGACGCGCTCCGCCGCCGCGCGGTGGAGCTGCGCGCCGACGAGTGGTACCTCGACCCGGCCACGGCGGACGAGGTGGCGGCGCGCGTGCGCTCGGCCGTCGCGCGCGGGACGCCCTCGGGCGCGGCGCTCGCCGACCGCGTGGAGCGCGTCGAGTACGAGCAGATGCTCTTCGACAACCTCACCGGGCTGCCCACGCTGCCGGTGATGATCGAGCGCACGCGCGGCCTGATCAAGGAGCGCGGCGAGCTGATCGTCCTCTACTTCAACTTCGTCCGCTACTCGAAGATCGAGGAGATCTACGGGTGGGAGAAGCTCGACGCCGTGCTCGAGACGACCGCGGCGGCGGTGCGCGAGTTCCTCTCCCGCGGGCCGCTGCGCACGTCGCGCGTGATGGTCACGTTCACGAACGACGACGACTTCGTCTTCTTCCACGTGCCGGCGCCCGGCGTGGCGGCGGCGACCGACAACGAGGTGACGGTGCTCGCCGCGGAGCTGCAGAGCTACGTCGCGGGGCGCATCGAGGCGGCGCACGGCGAGGAGGTGTGCGCGCTCTTCGACATCTACGTCGGGCGCGCGCACGTGTACTACAACCCGAAGGTGCGCATCGAGCGCCTCATCTACCGCGGCATCCGCGAGGCGGCGAACGCGGCGAAGAGCATCGAGGAGCGCGAGCGCGGCCGCAAGGTGGCCGACCTCAAGACGGCGCTCCGCGACCGCGCGGTGTACGTGGACTACCACCCGATCGTCGTCGCGGAGACGCGCGAGATCTTCGGCTACGAGGCGCTGGCGCGCGGCTCGATGCGCAGCCTGCGGAGCCCGGAGGTGATGTTCGAGGTGGCGGCGGAGGCGGACCTCCTCTGGGAGCTCTCGCGCCTGTGCCGGAGCCGCGCCGTCGAGGGCGTGCGCGAGAAGTTCAGCCGCGGCGAGGTGCTGTTCCTCAATGTGGACCCGCACGACTTCGCCGACCCGGAGTTCACCGAGGCGTTCCCGGAGGTGGCGGAGCCGGGGCGCGTGGTCATCGAGATCACCGAGCGGACGGCGATCAAGGACTACCCGAAGTTCCGCGAGCGGCTGAAGGCGTTCCGCGAGCGGGGGTTCCGCTTCGCGGTCGACGACGCGGGGAGCGGCTACGCCGGGCTCGGCTCGATCGCGAACCTCGAGCCGGACTTCATCAAGCTCGACATGTCGCTGATCAACTGCATCGACACGAACTTCATCAAGCAGAACCTCGTCGAGACGATGGTGAAGTTCGCGAACGACAGCGGCGCGAAGGTGATCGCCGAGGGGGTGGAGCGGGCCGAGGAGTTCGAGACCGTGAAGGCGCTCGGCGTGCACCTGGTCCAGGGGTTCTACCTGCCCCGCCCCCAGCGGGGGAGCGCGGGTGGAGAGGAGACGCGCGCCGGGGACGGCGCCGCGGCCGGCGACGGGGCGCCCGCCCTGAC
>JBJMNJ010000524.1:0-19733 GCA_045804325.1 Gemmatimonadaceae bacterium | reverse complement strand
CGGAGCGCGGCGACGTCGTCTACCTGAACAACGCCAGCACCGGTCCGCTCCCGCAGTCCGCCGTACGCGCCGCCGAGGAGTGGGCGCGGCTGCGCGCGGAGCCGTGGCGCATCTCCGAGGCGATGGAGTTCGGCACGCTGCGCTCGGTGCGTGAGCGCGTGGCGCGCCTCGTCGGCGCCACGCCGGGCGAGATCGCGCTCACGACGAACACCGGCCACGGGATCAACCTCGCCGCCCGCGCGCTGCCGCTCGCCGCGGGCGACGTCGTCGTCACGAGCGACCTCGAGTTTCCGGCGAACGTCTACCCGTGGCAGGCGCTCGAGCGCGCGCGCGGCGTGCGCACGCGCCTCGTCCCGACGCGCGACCGACTGCCCGACGAGGACGCCCTCGTGGCGGCGCTCGACGAGCCGCGCGTGAAGGCGCTCGCGGTCTCGTGGGTCTCGTTCGCCACGGGCTACACCGTGGACCTCGCGCGCCTCGGCCGCGCCTGCCGCGAGCGGGGCGTCTACTTCGTCGTGGACGCCATCCAGGGCGTCGGCGCGCGGACGCTGAGCCTCGCCGAGCTCGACGTGGACCTGCTCGCGTGCGGCGGCCAGAAGTGGCTCCTCTCGCCCTGGGGCACCGGCTTCGTGTACGTGCGGGAGCCGCTCGTGCGCGAGCTCGAGCCGACGCCCGTCGGCTGGATGGCGGTGAAGGGCAGCGAGGACTTCACCCGCCTCACCGACTACGCCCTCGACTGGCACGACGACGCGCGCCGCTTCGAGATGGTGACGCTGCCGTACCAGGATTTCGCGGCGATGGACGCGAGCCTCGCGCTGTTCGAGCAGCTGGGCCCCGCGCGCATCGAGGCGCACGTCCGCGCACTCGCGGACCGCATCGTGGACTGGGCGCGCGAGCGGAGCGACGTCCGCCTCGTGACCCCGGCCGACCCGGCTCGCCGCGCCGGCATCGTGGCCGTCGCGGCGCGCGACCCGCGCGCCGCGAGCGTGCGCCTCACGAGCGCCGGCGTCGTCCACAGCCTGCGCGAGGGCGCGATCCGCCTCTCGCCGCACTGCTACAACACGCCGGAGGAGATGGGCCGCGTGCTGGAGCTGATGGCGTAGCGAGTACTGAGTGGGGAGCGGGGCGTAGCGGCCCGCACGCCGCCAGCCCGACCCGAGCCTAACGCTTCACGGCGATCAAGCCGTAGTCCCGCCTCCCCTTCCTGAGCAGGAAGTACCTCCCCCGCAGCGCATCACCCGGCGCGAGCGTCCGCTCGTCGGAAGCGAGCTGCCGCCCGTTGACGTACACGCCCCCCTGGTCGAGTGCCCGCCGCGCCTCGCTCTTCGACTTCACGAGCGCGAGCGCCACGAGCGCCTCGGCCACGTCGATGCCGGCCTCGCCCGCCGCGACGTCCGCGAACGGCACCTCCGCGCGCAGCGCCTCGAGCGCCGCGCCCGAGAGCCCCGCCGCGTCGGCCCCGCGTCCGAAGAGGATGCTCGACACCTCCTCCGCCGTGCGCGCCGCCTCGTCGCCGTGCACCCGCGCGGTCACCTCGCGCGCCAGCTCCCGCTGGGCCGCGCGGGCCGCGGGATCCGCGGCCACCTGCGCCTCCAGCGCCTCCACCTCCTCGCGCGACTTGAGCGTGAAGAACCGCAGCCAGCGCCCCACGTCGCGGTCGTCCGCGTTCACCCAGAACTGGTAGAATCGGTAGGGGGACGTCCGCGACGCGTCGAGCCACACCGCGCCCGCCTCCGACTTGCCGAACTTCGTCCCGGCGGCCGTCGTCACCAGCGGCAGCGTCACCGCGTGTGCCTCCTTCCCCTCCACGCGGCGGATCAGGTCCGTCCCCGCGGTCATGTTTCCCCACTGGTCGCTCCCGCCGATCTGGAGCGTCACCCCGTGGCGGCGGAACAGCTCGAGGAAGTCGTACGCCTGGAGCAGCATGTACGAGAACTCGGTGTACGAGATGCCCGTCTCCATGCGCGCCTTCACGCTCTCCTTGGCGAGCATCACGTTCACGGAGAAGTGCTTGCCCACGTCGCGCATGAACGCCACCGCGCCCAGCGGGAGGAGCCACTCGGCGTTGTCGGCCATGCGCGCCGCGGTCGGCCCCGAGAACTCCAGGAAGCGCTCGAGCTGCGCGCGGATGCCGCGCACGTTCTCCTCGACCATCTCCGGCGTCTGCAGCTGGCGTTCGGTGCTCTTGCCGCTCGGGTCGCCGATCATGCCCGTGCCGCCCCCCACCAGCGCCACGGGCCGGTGGCCGGCGCGCTGGAGGTGCATGAGCCCCATGATCGGCACGAGGTTCCCCACGTGCAGGCTCGGCGCCGTCGGGTCGAAGCCGCAGTAGCCCGTGACGGTCGATGCGCCGAGCGCCGCCGCGGCGCCCTCCGTGGACTGGTGCAGGAGCCCGCGCCAGGCGAGCTCGTCGAGCAGGGAGGTCGTGGTCGCTCTCATGCGAGCTAATGTAAACGTGCCGGCGCCCACAGCGCCGCGCCGCCGGCCGCCGGGGCACCTCCTCCGGCCCCGGCGGTAGTACGGAGGGTGCCCGCACTATAGGTTCTCATGACCATGGCGACTCCTCGGAAGTCCATCACCCGCGGGCGGCGCGGCGGCTTCTTCTCGCGCCATCCGGCGCTCGTCCGCGCGTTCTTCATCCTCTTCACGTTCGGCGCCTCGCTGCTCACCGGGCTGCTCTACGGCGGCTGGGCGCTCGTCTGCCGCGGCGGCCAGTGCCCGTCCGTGGCGGTGCTCGAGGACTACACCCCGCGCCAGACGTCGAAGCTCTACGCGGCCGACGGGCGCTTCATCGCCGAGATCGGGCTCGAGCGCCGCACGCTCGCGAAGCTCGACGAGATCCCGAAGCAGGTCCAGGACGCGTTCGTCGTCACCGAGGACAAGCGCTTCTACGAGCACGCGGGCATCGACTGGCCGCGCGTCGGCGGCGCCGTCCTGCGCGACGTCCGGGCGGGCTCGTTCGTCGAGGGCTTCTCGACGATCACCATGCAGCTCGCGCGCAACATCTTCCCCGAGCGCATCTCGCGCGAGAAGACGCCCACGCGCAAGCTGAAGGAGGGCAAGGTCGCGCGGCAGATCGAGGCGCGATACTCGAAGCAGAAGATCCTCGAGCTGTACCTCAACCAGATCTACCTCGGCAGCGGCGCGCACGGCGTGGAGACGGCGGCCCAGCGCTACTTCGGCAAGTCGATCAAGGACGTGAACCTCGCCGAGGCGGCGATGCTCGCCGGGCTGCCCAAGGCGCCCGAGCGCTACAACCCGCGCAAGTTCCCCGAGCGGGCCATCCAGCGCCGCAACACCGTCATCGAGCTGATGCGGCGCGAGGGCAAGATCAGCGACGCCGACGCGAGCCTCGCGAAGGCGTACCCGCTCCGGCTCGCCCGCAAGGTGGAGAGCGGGAACACCGCGCCCTACTTCGTGGAGTGGGTGCGGCAGACGCTCGACGAGCACTTCGGCCGCCAGCTCTACGAGCAGGGGCTCAAGGTCTACACGACCCTCGACGTCGACATGCAGGAGGCCGCCGAGCGCGCGCTCGAGCGGCAGATCCGCGCCATCGAGTCCGGGCGCTACGGGGACTACAAGCACCAGTCGTACGAGCAGTACGTCGCGCGCACCACGAGCGGCGACGACGAGCGCGCGGGGGCGAACAGCCCGTACCTGCAGGGGAGCTTCGTCGCCATCGACCCGCGCAACGGCGCCGTGCGCGCCCTCGTCGGCGGGCGCGACTTCGACGACTCCAAGTTCAACCGCGCGACGCAGGCGCTCCGGCAGCCCGGCTCGACGTTCAAGCCGATCGTCTACGCGACCGCCATTCACAACGGCCGCCCGCCCTCGTACGTGCTCGACGACACGGCGCTGTCCGTGCCGCAGGTGGGTGGCACCGACTGGACGCCGCAGAACTACGACGGCAAGTACCTCGGCCGCATCCCGCTCCGCCGCTCGCTCTACGAGTCGCGCAACGTCTCCACCATCCGCCTCGGGATGGAGCTCGGCGAGCAGTCGGTGATCGACATGGCGCGCCTCTTCGGCCTCTCCACGCCGATCCCGCCGTACCCGTCGATCCACATCGGCGCGGCGGACGTGTACCCCATCGAGATGGTCTCCGCGTACACCACGTTCGCGACCCTCGGCATCCGCTCGGCGCCCACCGCCATCGTGCGCGTCGAGAACGCCAAGGGCGAGGTCCTCTGGGAGCCCACGCCCGCCCGCGCGCAGGTGCTGTCGCCGGAGGAGGCGTGGCTGATGGTGGACATGATGAAGGACGTCGTGCGCCGCGGCACCGCCGCCGGCTCGGTGGGCGGGCGCTTCCGCTTCCCGGCCGCCGGCAAGACCGGCACGACGAACGAGGGCGCGGACGTCTGGTTCGTCGGGTACACGTCGGACCTCGTGGCCGGCGTGTGGATGGGCATGGACCGCCCGCAGAAGATCAAGGGGAACGCGCAGGGCGGGCAGCTCGCCGCCCCGGCGTGGACCGCGTTCATGAACGAGGTCTACCAGCGCAAGTCGCCGCCGGTGGACTGGCCGCGTCCCGCGAACATCGTCCAGCGCGAGATCGACGGCAGCACCGGCATGCTCGCCAACCCCTACTGCCCGCGCTCGCTCGTCTACAACGAGTCGTTCATCGCCGGCACCGACCCGGTGCAGGAGTGCAACGTCCACACGCCGTACGGGGCGTACGGGCCGGGCTACGACACGCTCCGCGGGCCGGACACGACCGGCGCCGGCGCGCGCAACCCGTACGGGCCGCCGATCAGCGCGTCGCCCGGCGTGCGCGTCGTGCCGGGCCAGGCGCCGATACCGCAGCCGTCGCAGCCCCCGCCGCCGCGGGACACCACGAGCCCGTTCTACATCCCGCCGGCGTCCACGCCGCGCGACACGGCTCGGCGTCCGCGCCCGGTCGACACGGTGTACGTGCCGCCGCCGCCGCCGTCGTCGCCCGCGCCGCCGCCCGACTCCACATCTCCGCCTCCCGCGCGGCCGCCGCAGTGACGGGCACCTCGGCCGCGCCGGACGCCGCCTCCGGGTGGCGCCCCCGCGACTGCCACGCGCACACCAGCCTCTCCGACGGCGAGCTCGCCCCGTCGGAGATGGTGCGCGTGGTGCGGTCGCGCGGGGCGCTGCCAAGCGTCGCCGACCACATCTCGCGCGACGTGCGCTACTCCGTCGCCTCGCTGGACGAGCTGCGCGCGTACTTCGACACCCTCGATCGGGAGACGGGGCCGGACGTCGCGCGCGGGGGCGAGTTCTGCTGGCACGACTCGCTGTGGCGCGAGCTGCCCGACGACCTCGCGCGCCGCTTCACGCACCGCGTCGGGTCGCTGCACGCCGTGCTGCTGCCGGGCGGCGGCCAGCTGCACATGTTCCAGAAGACGTTCCCGAGCAGCCTCACGCTCGACGCGTACATGGACATCCACGTGGCGTGCGTCGAGCGCCTCGCGGCCGAGATGCCGGTGGACGTCTTCGCGCACCCGACGCTCCTCCCGATCCCGATCCGCGGTCTCCCGTTGGAAGCGCTGTGGACCGAGGCGCGCGAGGAGCGCGCGGTCGAGGCGCTGCGGCGCGCCGGGATCGCCTTCGAGATCTCCAACCGCTACCGGCCGCACGAGCGCTTCGTGCGCCGCGCCGCCGAGCGCGGCGTGCGCATCTCCCTCGGCTCCGACGGACACACGCGCGCCCAGGTCGGCGAGCTGACCGCCCCGCTCGCGATGGCGCGCGCGGCCGGCGTGCGCGACGAGGACCTCTACGACCCGTTCAGGCACGGGTCGCGGACGCTCGGATGATCGTCTACGCGGCGCGGTGGGTTCTGCCCGTGACCGCCGCCCCGATCGAGCGGGGCGCCGTCGCCGTGGAGGGCGGACGCATCGCCTGGGTCGGCCCGGCCGACGACGCCCCCGCGGGCGAGCGGCGCGACCTCGGCGACGCGCTCCTGCTGCCCGGGCTCGTGAACGCGCACACGCACCTCGAGCTCACGGCGATGCGCGGCTTCCTCGAGCGGCTCGAGTTCCAGGCGTGGCTCTACAAGCTCACGATGTCCCGCCGCGCCGCGCTCGACGACCACGCGATGGTCGTCGCCTGCGCGCGCGCGGGGCTCGTCGAGGGGCTCCGCGCGGGGATCACCACCTACGCGGACACGTCGGGCACCGGCGCGCCGATCCACGCGATGGTCGACATGCGCGTGCGCGGCATCATGTACCACGAGGTGTTCGGGCCGGACGCCGCGCAGCGCGACGCGTCGATGGCCGGGCTGCGCGAGGCCGTCGCGCGCCTGCGGCCCGTGCAGACCGAGCGCGTGCGCCTCGGCATCTCGCCCCACGCGCCGTACAGCGTGAGCGACGCGCTCTTCGCCGCCGCCGCCGAGCTGGCGCGCGCCGAAGGGCTTCCGATGGCGGTCCACCTCGCGGAGAGCGAGGCGGAGGAGCGCTACACGCTGCACGGCGAAGGGCCCTTCGCCAAGAACCAGCGCGCGCGCGGCTTCACGGTCGAGGCGCGCGGGCGCACGCCCGGCGAGGCGCAGCACGCCCACGGCGCGCTCGGCGTGCGCCCGCGGCTCATCCACTGCGTGCGACTCTCCCCCGAGGACGTCAGACGCATCGCGGAGGCAGGATGCGCGGTCGCGCACTGCCCGGCGTCCAACGCCAAGCTCGGGCACGGCATCGCGCCGGCGCGCGAGCTCCTCGACGCCGGCGTCACGGTCGGCCTCGGCTCCGACTCGGTGGCGAGCAACAACCGCATGGACATCCTCGAGGAGGCGCGCCTCGCGGTGCTCTTCCAGAACGTGCGCTGCGTGCGGCAGGACGCGCTCACCGCGGGCACGGCGCTCGAGATGGCCACGATCGGCGGCGCGCGCGCGCTCGGCTGGGACGACCGCATCGGCTCGCTCGAGCCGGGGAAGGAGGCGGACCTGGCGGCGTTCTCGCTCCGCGGCACGCGCGGCGCGCCCGTCCACGACCCCGTCGCGGCCGCGGTCTTCTCGCTCACCGGCGCCGATGCCATCCTCGTGACCGTGGCCGGCGAGGAGCTCGTGCGCGACGGCCGCGTGCTCGGCCCGCACGTCGACCCCGCGATGGCGTCGCTGCGCGAGGCCGAGCGGCGGCTCCGGGCGTGGGAGGCGGAGAACCGCTGGGCGGTCACGACCGCCGGCGAGACGCCCACCCGGCTCCCACACCCCGGGGTCTGACAGCGGCGCGGCCGGCCGTTACTTTTCGGCAACCTCAACGAAGGAAACGCGATGGCGGCCACCCCCTCCGGGCGCACGACGAAGATCTGGCGCGACGGCCAGTTCGTGAACTGGAACGACGCGACGATCCACGTCATGAGTCACGTGGTCCACTACGGGTCGAGCGTCTTCGAGGGGATCCGGTGCTACGAGACGCCGTCCGGCCCCGCGGTGTTCCGGCTCCCGGAGCACATGCGGCGCATGCGGGACTCCTGCCGGATCTACCGCATGGACCTGCGCCACTCGGTGGACGACCTCGTCCAGGCGGCCGTGGACACGGTGACGGCGAACGACCTCCGCCACTGCTACCTGCGCCCGGTCGCGATGCGCACCGGCGAGCAGATGGGCGTCCTCGGCGTCGACGCGCCCGTGGAGACGTTCATCATCGCGTGGAAGTGGGGGCGCTACCTCGGCGACGAGGCGCTCGACGCGGGCGTGGACGTCTGCGTGTCGAGCTGGCGCCGCGCCGCGCCGGACACGTTCCCCACGCTCGCCAAGGCGGGCGGGAACTACCTGAACTCGCAGCTCTCCAAGATGGAGGCGCGCCTCAGCGGCTTCGTCGAGGGCATCATGCTCGACGCGAACGGTCTCGTCTCCGAGGGGAGCGGCGAGAACCTCTTCGTCGTGCGGGACGGCGTGCTGTTCACGAGCCCGGTGGCCGCGGGGATCCTGCAGGGGATCACGCGCGACTCGGTGATCCGCATCGCGCGCGACCTCGGCCACGAGGTGCGCGAGATGGCGATCCCGCGCGAGATGCTCTACATCGCGGACGAGGTGTTCTTCACGGGGACGGCGGCCGAGATCACGCCGATCCGCACGGTGGACCGCATCCAGGTGGGCGAGGGGCGCCGCGGCCCGATCACCCGGGCCATCCAGGAGCGCTACCTCGGCATCGCGACGGGGAAGATCGAGGACCCCTACGGCTGGCTCACGCCGGTCCCGGTGCCGGCGCTGCGGTGACGCGGTAACCACGGCACGGGGCAAGCAGTCCATGGGATGAGAGCGCGAGGACGTGACCTCGCGGTCCGTTCCCAGTTACCTCTTTACCTGACAAGCTGTTACGCTCTCGGGGCCGCTCTTGTCGCCTTCCTGGCACTATTGTAGCTTCCCTGGGTACGAAAGGCCGGCGCGGTCCCTCGGGAGCTCGCGCCCTTGGGACGTGGTGACCACCTCGATCGTGTCCCGCTCCCGCCCGGATCCCGTTCGGCGATCCCTCAGGCGGGAGTTCGTTTAGGCGGAAGGAGGTTCCGCGTGGTCGTCGGGTGTCTGGCGCTCAACTCGTCGTTCGAGCCACTGACCATGGTTCCCATGCGTCGTGCGCTGCGGCTCGTGATCGACGGCAAGGCCGAGATCGTCGAGGCGGACGACGAGCGCGTCGTGCGCTCCGAGCGGATGTCGCTGCCGCGCCCGCACGTCATCCGGCTCAAGGCGTTCGTCCACGTGCCGCGCCGCTTCCGGCGCCAGGTGACGAACACCTTCCTGTTCGCGCGCGACCACTACCGCTGCCAGTACTGCGGGCGTCCCGCGGCCGAGCTCAAGCCGCGCGAGGCGCTCACGCGCGACCACCTGATCCCGCTCTCCCGCGGCGGGACGAACGAGTGGACGAACGTCGTGACGGCGTGCAGCTCCTGCAACACGCGCAAGGCGAACCGCCTCCCGAGCGAGATCGGCATGCACCCGCTGCACGCGCCGGTCGAGCCGCACTTCGTGCACCTGAGCTGGGCGATCCGCCGCCTCACGGCGCCGCAGGCGAAGTACATCCGGCTCTTCTACGGGCCGGAGGTGCTGGGGCGGATCGAGGCGATCGAGGCGAAGCAGGGAGCGCCGTCGCCGCGCTGACGCGCGCCTCGCCTGGGAGCGCGTTCGGCGGCTGCGCCGCCTCCGCGGGGAACCGCCGCGCAGGCCCTGTCCCAGCGGAGCGAGCGCAGCGCGCGACCGCGCTCCCAGGGGAGCGGCCGGAGGCCGCGAGCCCGCTCCCAGCCGAGGCCGCGCAGCGGCCGAAGGCGCTCCCAGCGAGGGCGCGTAGCGCCCGAGCGCTCCCTCTCTCCGAGCGCGCGGAGCTCAGGAGCTACGGCGCATCGGTGCGGGCGCTACTCACTCGAAAGGTCGAGGATTGAAGCTCGTAATGCCGCCGCTGCCCCCCCAGCAGCCGCGCCATCAGCGTCCGCACGCCGCGCGTGAGCGCGGTGCCCGGATTGCGCTCGCCGCGCACGGCCGGGCGTAGCTCGCCGCGCAGCCAGCGCTCCACCTCGTCGAGGTCGGAGAACGAGAGCGACTCGACGTCGAGCACCACGTTGTAGTAGTACTCGCCCCCGCTGCGCGGCGTGGCGATCGGCGCGCGGAAGGGGAGGGCGATCGCCGCCGCCGCGCCGTCGAGGTCGCGGAAGCGTCCGAGCGGCGTGCGACGCTCCTTCACGAAGCGGGCGGCCACGTAGCTCCGGTCGAGGTGGTCGTACGCCAGGACGACGTCCCACTCCGTCGTGCCCTCGAACTGGTTGGCCCAGCCGCCCACCGACCACAGCTCCACGCGGAACCGCAGCCGCGCCGGGAAGCCGCTGCGCAGCATCTCGCGCATCTCCCCGTCGGAGACGATGCCGACGCCGCGCACCAGCGGCCCGTCGAGGCGCGCGCTCGCGGGCGGGAGCTGCACCTCGAGGTGCGCATGGCTCTGCGCCCCGGCGCGCGCCGGCGCCAGCGCGGCCGCCGCGAGGGCGGCGACCGCGAGAGCGAGGCGCGCTCGGCGCGCGGTGGGGGCGGGGCTCGCGAGGGGCACGCGCTCGATCGTCAGAACCGCCGCCGCACGCGGACGAAGAAGTTGGCCGGCTCGTCGAAGCGCGAGAGCGGCTTGGCGACGTAGAGCCCGATGCCGTGCAGGGAGAGCCCGCCGCCCGCGTCCGCGTTGAACGTGCGCAGCGAGGGGAAGCTGCCGTTCGCGTAGTACAGATCGTCGGCGCCGGAGCCCGCGGGCGCCGGGCCGAGCAGCCAGCCGCGCCCCGCGTCGGCGAAGAGGACGTACTCGAGCGCGCCACTGAGGCCGCGGCGCACGTCGCGCTCGTCGTCGTCGTCCCACCAGTTCACGAGGTCGAGCCGCACGTCGCCGCGGTACTCCATCTGGACCAGCGCCACGCGCTCGCACTGCGCGGGGCGGCCGCCGGGCTGGAGGTCCGCGGGCGAGCCCACGGGGCTGCACGTGAACGAGTCGTCCTCCCCCTTCGAGCGCCGGAAGTCGAAGCCGGGGAGCACGCCCGGGCCCGTCGCGGAGAGGCGCCGCTGGAGCGGGAGCTCGTCCCCGCCCGCCCACCCGCCGAGCACCGCGCGGAAGTCGAGCTGCGTGTGCGGCGTGAGGCGGTTGTAGCGGCGCACGTCGACGAACACGCGGCCGTAGGCGAGCGCGCGGTCGGCCGTGTCGCGCACGCCGGGCGACGTCGCGCCGAAGGCGTCCACCGTGCCGCGGCCGTGCTCGTACTCCGCCGTGGCGTACCAGCCGGTCCACGGGTCGGACTCGTCGTTGCGCGTGTCGTAGCGGAGCATCGCCGTCGCGAGGTGGAACCGCCCCGCGTCCGCGACGGGGTTCCCGCGCCAGCCGTCGTCGCCGCGGAAGAGCGTCCACACCGGCCGCGCGCGGCGCGGGCCCCAGCGCTCGTCCGCGAGCCCCAGCGTGAGGTCCGCGCTGCGCGACGCGGCGACGGTCACGTACCCCGCAGCGCCGTGCCGGTCGAAGTAGTCGCGGTAGTCGCGCCGCAGGAAGAACGCGGCGAGCCCCACCTCCTCCTCGGGAAGCTGCCACGCCTCGACCCCGTCCACGATGTCGTAGAGGCGCCCGCCGAGTCCGACGCTGCGGCCGTTCCCCACCGCGAGCTCGGCGTGCGCCGTGTGGCCGATGTTCCCCGTGTCGAACTTCGCGTCGTCGGCCGTGCGCACGATGCCGTAGGCGTCCACGCGCAGCCGCCCCGCCGGCGTCTCCACGCGCACCCGCGGCCCGAGCTGCACCGGCAGCCCCTCCACGCGGTTGTAGGTGCGTGCGGTCACGATGCTGAAGGAGGTCGCGTAGGGGCCGCGCGGCTCCCGCCGCTCGCGCCACCGGCGCCAGAACGGGTCCGCGCCCTCCTCGCCCTCCGGCGTGATGCGCTCCCCCTCCTGTCGGAAGTAGAGCGGCTCGCCGTACACGCGCGCCTCGCCGCCGAGCGAGGCCGAGTCGCGCCCCGTGAGCTGCCCGCCCACCACGACGACGTCGCCGTCCACCCGCGCGCCGCTGAGCAGCGCGACGTCCGAGTTGATCGCGACGAGGCGCCCCGTGATGTGGCCGGCGACGCTGAGCGGGCCGTTCAGCACGGCGACGTCCCCCTCGATGGTGCGGCCCGCCTCGACGTCGAGCGCCCCGCTCACCCGGAGCGTGGAGGGGGCGTTGAACACCTCGGTCACCTCGCGGGCGACCTCGCGCGGCAGCGCGCGCGCCTCGGGCGCGCTGTCGCGTCGCGCCGTGCTGTCACGCTGGGCGGCAGCCGGCACCGCCCACGCCGCGACGGCGGCGAGGCCCGCAAGAACGATGGGACGCATGGAAACTGCTCCGGTGGGGCGGTGCGCCGGCGGCGCGCCCCGCGCTGCACGGGGCGACTCGGCCGAAAGCGCAACCGATGCAACAATTTACACTGTGACCGACGGCCGGGTCCACGCGTAACGGCCGCGCGGCCCGCGCGCGCTACCCGATGATCCCGAGACGCTTCATCCGGCGGTACAGATTGGGCCGGTCCGTCTGGAGCCGCCGCGCCGCCTCGGCCACGTTCCCGCCGGAGACCGAGAGGGCGCGCGTGATGAGCGCCCGCTCGAACCCGTCGAGCGTCTCGCTGAGCGGCGCGTCGAGGCCCGCCGGGTCCGGGAGCGCGGCCGTCGCCGGGGAGGCGGTCTCGCGGTCCACCGGGATGACCTCGCGCACGTGCGTGCCCGTGACCTCCTGCCCCGCGTGCAGAATGGCCAGCCGCTCGACGATGTTCGCGAGCTCGCGCACGTTGCCCGGCCAGCGGTAGCGCGCGAGCAGCCGCATCGCCTCGTCCGTCCAGCCGGGCAGCTTGCGACCCGTCCTCGCCCGGTGCAGCACCGAGAAGTGGCGCACGAGGCCCGGGATGTCGTCCGGCCGGTCGCGCAGCGGCGGCAGCGTGATGGGGATGACGTTGAGTCGGAAGTAGAGGTCCTCGCGGAAGGTCCCGTCGTGCACGCAGCGCTCGAGGTCCTTGTTCGTCGCGGCGACGATGCGCACGTCCACGCGAATCGGCTTGCCGCCGCCCACGCGCTCGATCTCGCGCGCCTCGATGGCGCGCAGGAGCTTCGCCTGCGCCTCGAGCCCCAGGTCCCCCACCTCGTCGAGAAAGAGCGTCCCCGTGTGCGCGAGCTCGAAGCGTCCGATGCGCCGGTCGGTGGCGCCGGTGAACGCGCCCCGCTCGTGCCCGAACATCTCGCTCTCGACGAGGTCGCGCGGGATGGCGGCGCAGTTGACGCGCACGAACGGGTTGTCGCGCCGTGCGCTGCCGGTGTGGATCTCGGCGGCGACGAGCTCCTTGCCGGTGCCGCTCTCGCCGGTGACGAGCACGCGCGCGTCCGTCGGCGCCACGCGCCCGATCATCTCGCGCACGCGCTGCATGGCGGGGCTGCCCCCCACCATCTCCCCGGCGAGTCCGAGCTCCTCGCGCAGCGCCTGCGCCTCGCGCCGCGCGCGCCGGAGCTCCATGGCGCTCGAGAGCGCCAGCAGCACGCCCTCGGGCGTGAGCGGCTTCTCGAGGAACGTGAACGCGCCCATCTTCGTCGCGCGCACCGCGTCGGACAGCCCGGCCTTGCCGCTCATCATCACGACGGGGAGGTCCGGGAAGCGCTCCTTGAGCTGGCCGAGCAGCCCGAGGCCGTCGATCTCCCCGGGCATCATGAGGTCGCAGAGCACGACGTCCGGCTCCGCCTCCGCGGCGCGGGCGAGCCCGGCGTGCCCGTCGGGCGCCTCGCGCACCTCGTAGCCCTCCACGCCGAGGAGGGCGCCGACCATGCGGCGGATGTTGGGCTCGTCGTCGACGATCAGGACGGTCGCCACCTGGCAGCTGTGATTCGGGTGAAGAGGCGCCTAACGCACGCGGTCGCGCGGCGCGGCGGCGCGGTCGAGCAGCGCCCGCTCGGCGGCCGCGGCGGCGCCCGAGGGGAGGCCGCGCAGCTCGGCGACGATCTGGTTCGTGAAGCGCTGCCCCTCGCCCACGCGCTCCACCTCGACCGCGATCGCCTCCACGGCCTGCTCGATGCGCTCGAGCCGGCGCTCGACCTCGGGCGGTACGCCCGGCGACGTCGCCTGCCGCTCCCACTTCCGGGAGAGGGCGCGCACGAGGGGTATGCCGACGGCCACGATGATGACGGTGAGAAAGAACATGAGCGCGACCCCGCCGACGAGGGCGGGCGGGGGACCGAACCCCGTGAACGGGGGCTGCGTGCTGATCGCCTCGAATCCCGGCGGCAGCGGGGTCGGAGGGTCGGGCGGCACGGGCGGCACGGGCAGCTCGGGGAACACCGGCATCATCGGCTGCGCGGGCTGTGGCGCTTGCGCGGGCTGCGCCGACTGCGCGGGTTGCGCGGGTTGCGGCGCCTGCTGCCCGGCCTGCGCCGCCGCCGGCGCGGCGAGCAGCGCGGCGCTCATGCGCGCTCGGCGTCCCGGGCGCCGGGGAGGGGCACGCGCTCGGGCTGGCGGTCGGCGAGGATCTTGGTGACGAAACGCTGGCCCTCGGAGATCCGCTCCATCTCGATCGCCATCGCGTCGATGGAGGTCTCCATGCGCTCGAGGCGCGCCGCCACCTCGGGCGGGACCTTCGGCAGCTGCGACTCGCGCTCCCAGCGCCGGACGATGGCGCGGATCAGCGGTATCCCCAGCACGATCACGATGACGAAGATCATGCCGGCGATCGGAATGACGATGTCCTCATCCACGGCTGCGGCCCTCCCGAGGTTCGGCGGTCGCGAGAGCGTCGGTCGGGCGCCGGCCCTCCGCCAGGAGCTTCGCGCTGAATCGCTGCGCCTCGCTGATGCGCTCCACCTCGACGGCGATGGCGTCCACCGCCTGCTCGATGCGCGCGAGACGCGCGTCGGTCTCCGGCGCGAGCGCGCGCGGCGATGCGGCGCGCTGCGCGAAGTACATCCGCGCGAGGGCGATCACGGTGACGGCGAGCGTCGGGATGCTGACGATGGCGACGACGAGGTCGTACCTGTTCATGCGGTCTCCCACTCCGAGGCGGGCTGGTCGAGCGCGGCGGACACCGACGGGGCGCCCGCAGCCGGCGTCGCGCCGGGCGGCGGCGCGGCCGCGCCATCCACCGGCAGGACGAAGCGAATCTCCGTTCCCTCTCCCAGGCGGCTGGCCGCGTCCACGCGCCCGCCGTGCGCCAGCACGGTCTGCCTGACGATGGCGAGGCCGAGCCCCGTCCCGCCCGCCTTGTGCGTCACGTACGGCTCCCAGATCTGCGCCAGCCGCTCGAGGGGAATGCCGCAGCCGAGATCGCGCACCGCCACCTCCACCGCCGGGCGGCCGCCGAGGTCGGCGCGCGCGACGCGCACCGAGATCTGGCCCGCGCCGCAGTCGCGGCTCGCGTCCACGGCGTTGAGCAGCACGTTCGAGAGGGCGCGCGCGAGCGCGTCGTGGTGGCCGCGCACCATGGGTATGCCGTCCTCCACCTCCACCCGCACGTCGGTCCCCGGCGGCACGGCGGCGCGCGCCGTGTAGCGCGCCATCTCGCCGAGGTCCACGTCGGCCGCGGGGCCCTCGGGGAGCCGGCCGAAGTGCGAGAAGCTCCGCGCCATCTCCTCGAGGCGCCGCGACTCCACCTCCAGCACCTCGATCGCGTCGGCGAGGTGCGGAGCGCCCTTCGCCTCTCCCGCGAGACGCGCGACGGCGAACCGGATGGGCGTGAGCGGGTTCTTGAGCTCGTGCGCCACGCGGCGCGCGGTCTCGCGGAAGGCCCGGAGGCGCTCCGCCTCGAGCGCGCGCTCGCGCCCCGCGGCGAGCTCGCGGGCGAGCTTCCGCATGCGCCGGCGCAGCACCTCGAACTCGGGCGCGCCGCGCCGCGGCGGGCCCTCGGGAAGGGGCGCGCCGCGGGCGATGAGCTCCGTCCACCCCACCAGCTCGTGCAGCGGCCGGCTGAGCTGCCGGCTGAGGTGGCCCGCCACGCGCGACGCGACGGCCGTGAGCACCACCAGCCCGAACGCGAACGCGACGAGGAGGCGGGGGGTGCCGCTCCGCACGATGTACTCGACGCGGTGGGCGTTGTTCAGCGACGTCGACAGCTCCTGCTCGTGCCGGTCGAGCGCGGCGCGCTGCTCCGCCGTCAGCGGCGCCTGCCGCGCGAGCTCGATCGCGTGCCGCCCGGACGCCGCGACGCTGTCCCACGCCGCGGCGGTGCCGCCCACGAACGGCAGCACCGCGCTCACCGCGCCGCCCCACGCGAGCGTGAGCACGCCGGCGGGCACGAGCGCGAACAGCGACAGGATGAGGAAGAGGCGGGTGCGGAATCCGGGGCGCTTCACTGCATGGCACCTACGACGGATATTCGGGGCGGGTTTCCCAAACTACAGGGAGTCGGGAGCAGGGGACAGGGAGCAGGGCGAGCCGGAGCGGCGCGTCGCTTCTCCCTCTCCACGAGGCCCCCGCCCGGCTCCCCGCTCCCCGCTTCCGGCTCCCCATGAAAACGCACACGACCTACCTCACGTTCACGACGAAGAAGCGGCAGGAGATCATCGACATCACCGACGAGGTCGAGAAGTGCCGCGCGGCCGCGGGCATCGCCGAGGGGTTCGTGCTCGTCTCCGCGATGCACATCTCCGCGTCCGTGTTCGTCAACGACCACGAGCCCGGCCTCTGGCAGGACATTCTCGACTGGCTCGAGGCGCGCGTCGCCCCGTGGTCGCCGGACGACTACCGGCACAACACGGGGACGGGCGAGGACAACGCCGCCGCGCACCTGCGGTCCCTCACCGTGGGACACGAGGTGATCGTCCCCGTCACCGCGGGGCGGCTCGACTTCGGTCCCTGGCAGCGCGTGTTCTACGGCGAGTGGGACGGCCGCCGGCCGAAGCGGGTGATCGTGAAGGCCATGGGGATCTAGCAGGGAGCAGGGAGCAGGAGCAGGAGCAGGCTGGGTGCGTAGTGAGACAGGGAGCAGCGACGAGCCGCTCCGGGTCGCCCCTGCTCCCTGTCCCCTGCTCCCCGCTCCCTGTAAATTGCAGGGTTCCTCGCCCAACCTTCCCGTCGGAGCCTGATGTCGGACCAGTGGACGCTCGCCCAGGTGTTCGCGCAGCGTGCCTCGGAGCACGCCTCGCGGACCCTCCTGCTGGCGGGCGGCCGCTCGATGACCTACGGGCAGGTGGACGCCCGCGCGGGCGCGCTCGCCGCGGCGCTCGCCGAGCTGGGCGTGGAGGCGGGGGACCGCGTCGCCATCAACCTCCCCAACTGCGCCGAGTGGATTCTGGCGCTGCTCGCGTGCGCGCGGCTCGGGGCGGTGGTGGTGCCGGTGAACCCGCGGCTGAGCTACCACGAGCTCAAGTACCTCCTCCGGCACGCGGAAGTCTCCACCGCGTTCACCAGCGAGCGCTTCGACGGCGTCGACTACCTGCAGATCTTCGAGGACCTCATCGCCGAGCTCCCCGACCTGCAGTACCTCGTCACCGTCGGACGGGAGGAGCTCTGGTACGACGACCGGATCTTCCAGTTCGAGGATCTCGTGTCGAGCGGGGAGGGGCGGAGCTTCGCCCCGCCCGCGTCGCTCGCCGACGAGACGGACCTCGCGCTGCTGTACGGCGCGGGCCCGTCGGGGAAGCCGCGCGGCGCGCGCCTCTCGCACCGCGCCGTCGTCGAGACGGCCGTGCGAACGGGCGAGGCGGTGGAGGTGGACCCGAGCGACCGCGTGCTCGCCTCGGTGCCGCTCTTCACGATCTTCGGGTTCAGCGTGGCGGTCGGCACCATCGCCGCCGGCGCGACGCTCGTGCTGCTCGAGGAGTTCCGGGCCGCCGAGGCGATCCGGCACATCGAGGAGGACCGCGTCTCGGTCATCCACGGCGTGCCGACGACGTACCAGCTCCTCATGCGCGAGCCCGGGTTCGACCCGGCGCGCTTCCACCACCTCCGCACGGGCGTCATCGCCGGCGGGCCGGTGGGCGAGGAGCTCGTGCGGCGCGTACGCCGCTGGTGCGACGTGCAGGTCGCCTACGGCCTCCCGGAGGTCGCCACGGTGAGCGTCACGCGCTTCACGGACTCCGACGACAAGCGCGTCGGCACCGTGGGGCGTGCGCTCCCGGGCGTGGAGGTGCGCGTGGTGGACGCCGACACCGGCCGGCCGGCCGCGGCCGCGCAGGTGGGCGAGGTGCTCGTGCGCGGCCCGAGCGTGACGTCGGGCTACGTGCGCATGCCGGGCGAGACGGCGCGCGCGTTCTCGCCCGACGGGTTCCTCCGCACGGGGGACCTCGGCGCCCTCGACGCGGAGGGCTACCTCCGCATCGTCGGCCACGCGACGGAGGCGATCCTGCGCAGCGGGTACCGGATCGTGCCCCGGGAGGTGGAGGACCAGCTGCGCGCGCACCCGGCGGTGCGCGACGTGAAGGTCGTCGGCGTGCCCCACGAGGTGCTCGGGGAGCTCGTCTGCGCCTGCGTCGTGCCCGTCGAGGGGGCCCTGGTGACGGGGGAGGAGGTCAGAGACTTCGCCCGCGACACGATGGCCGATTACAAGGTCCCGGACATGGTCCGCTTCTTCGACGACCTCCCCGGCGTGGCCGGGGTCGGCGAGCGAGCGGCGCGCCGGGAGCTCGAGCGCACCGTCGCGCTCGAGCTGACATCCGCGGGTCTCTGAGCGAGCCCCTGTGCGAGACGCGCTCGACGCCGCCTTTCCGGCGGCGCGGCGCCCCTCGCGCATGGGTCGTGCGGCGGCCCCGACACACACAGCGACACCGCTGACAACCGAGTCGAGCTTCATGACGCCACGCCACACGCGCCCCGGGGCCAACGCCCCGCGCGCCACCGCGATCGCCCCGCTGCACCGATCCCCGTCCGCGATGCCGTCGCTCGTCGGCCCCCCGCCGCACGCGCCGAACGCCGCGCTCCTCATCGACTTCGACAACGTCACGATGGGGATCCGCTCCGACCTGCAGACGGAGCTCCGCAACCTCCTCTCGTCCGACATCGTGAAGGGGAAGGTCGCCGTCCAGCGCGCGTACGCCGACTGGCGGCGCTACCCGCAGTACATCCTCCCGCTCACCGAGTCGTCGATCGACCTCATCTTCGCGCCGGCGTACGGCTCGTCGAAGAAGAACGCGACCGACATCCGCCTCGCGGTGGACGCGATGGAGCTCGTGTTCACGCGCCCGGAGATCGGCACGATCATCCTCCTCTCGGGCGACTCCGACTTCTCGAGCCTCGTGCTGAAGCTCAAGGAGTACGGCAAGTACGTCATCGGCGTCGGCATCCGCGAGTCGTCGAGCGACCTGCTCGTCATGAACTGCGACGAGTACTACAGCTACAACGCGCTCGCGGGCCTCGTGAAGACCGGCGACGAGGAGGTCGTGAAGTGGGACCCGTGGGAGCTCGTGGGCGAGGCGATCGGCCGCATGAAGCGCAACGGCGACGTCATGCGCTCCGACCGGCTCAAGCAGGTCATGCAGGAGGTCGACCCCACGTTCGACGAGAAGAACCTCGGCATGGCGAAGTTCTCGCGCTTCGTGCAGGAGGCCGCCGGCCGCGGCCTGCTCACCACGACGCGCCTCGAGAACGGCCAGCTCGAGGTGGGCCCGCCGAGCGAGCCGCGCGCGGGTGCCGCCACCCCTGCCGCCGCGCCGGAGCGGCCGGCGGAGGAGCATCCCCGCCGCGACGAGGCGGAGCGCGGCGAGGAGCGGGACGGCCGAGGACGCCGCGGCCGCCGCGGGCGCGGGCGCGATCGCGAGGATCGCGGTCCTCGTGCCGAGCGCCCGTCCGCCGAGCTCCCGCTCGACGGAGAAGCCGCCGCGATGCCCGAGACCACTGCGGCGGTGGAGATCACCGCCGACGTTGCACCGCGCGCCGAGCCGGCACCGCCGGTGGTGCCCGAGCGTGGTGGCCGCCACGAACGACAGGAGCGCCCTGAGCGCCCGGAGCGCGCGCCGCGCGCCGAGAGTGGTGAGCAGATCGGCATCACCGGCGAGCGCCTCACGCGCGACGAGGCGTTCGATCTCGTGCGTCGCTCGGTCGCCTCGCTCGTCACCGGCGACGAGGCCGTCCGCGCGAGCGTCGTCCGTGCCAAGGCGCGCGAGCTCCTCGGCCGCGACAGCGAGAGCCTCAGCGATCGCAACTTCCCGCGCATCCTCAAGGACGCGCACGACAGCGACGTGATCGACCTGCGCCGCCGCGGCGACGACTTCGAGATCGCGCGCGCGGTCGATGCCGAATCGGTCTCCGACCAGCTCGCGAAGACGGCGATCGCCAACGCGCCGGCGACGCCCGCTGCACCGCCGGTGCCTCGCGGCATGGGCGCGCGTGGCG
>JBJMNJ010000523.1:0-11606 GCA_045804325.1 Gemmatimonadaceae bacterium | reverse complement strand
CACAGTCGCCGCAGATCGGCGAGCGTTGAAGCATCAAAGACCCGGGGGGTCACGCGACAAGTCCGAGGTGTGACCTTCATACACGCTCGCCGTACGGCACCTTAGATAGCTGCGACGGCGCGGCCGCTGACGGCCAACTCGAGGCGCGAGCAGAGCTTCACGGCTGGAGCCATCCTCCGGCTTGGGGCGCGGTACGAGTACGAGATCCAGGTCGCCGGCGACCGGTACATCGTGCAGCTCAGCGAGGTGATCGACGGACAGCCCGTCGCCTACCAGCCGGTCATCGACTTCGCGAAGCCGGCGGGCAAGTACGCGGTCCGGGGTCTGCCGCCGTCAGCCGACGCTCGCTCCGGCTACGTCGGCGTCCAGGCACACAGGGGGAAGGTCGCCTTCCGCAACATCCGCATCCGCGTGTAGCGCCGCGCTCAGTACCTGAACGCGTACTGCACCTTCACGAGCAGCTGGTTCGACGCGAGTCCCCACCGCCGGTCGAGGCGCTCGGTCGGGTCGGTCGGAACGCCGCCCGGGAGCGGCAACCCCGTCTCCGCGTCCACGAACAGGTGCTGGAGGTTGTGGTTGTAGACGACGAACAGGTCGCCGAGCGGCGAGAACGTCCACCGCAGTCGCGAGTTCGCGCCGACCGACTGCGACTCGTTGTCGTACTGCACGTAGCTGTTGAGCTGGAGGTCGGGAGACACGTTCACGCGGAGCCGGGTGCCGACGAGGTCCTGCGTGAAGTCGCCCTCGCGCAGCCGGCCGACGTTGCGCGTCGCGTTCAGCTCGACGATGAACAGCGACGAGGGCTTCCACGCGCCGGTGAGCTGCAGCTCGTCGAGCTTCCCCGAGTAGAAGTCGCCGAACCACCAGGTAGCCTGGCCGCTCAGGCGCCGCTTCGCCGCCGTGCCGCCCTCCACCCGGTAGCGGTTCCAGTGGTAGGAGCCCGCCGGGATCGTCACGCCGTCGGCGATCTCGAACGGCTCAGGCAGCCGCTCGCCGGTGGGCACGACGTTGAGCTCGAAGCGGTCGCCGCTCTCGAGCCGCCAGTTCACCGGCGCCATGAACGAGCGGTAGCTCTCCCACCGGCCGTCCACGCCGGCCACGAGCGTGTTCTCGAACTCGTAGAACATCTGCCGAACGCGGAGCGGTCCGATGGGCCGGCGCGGCCGGGGGCTGTGATTGATGCTCAACGTCGCGATCTGCACACCGGGGCGCGGCACGAAGCCGAGCGAGGGGACGAACGCCTCGCCGAGCCACTTGTAGGTGGTCGCGAGGTCCCACAGCTCGTTCGGGTAGTCGAGCTTTCCGCCGAGCGCGTGGCGGCGGCCGGCGCCGGCGAGCCCCTCGCGGTCGGTCGCGAGCCCCCACACGCCGGCGAGGAAGTTCTTGTCGCCGCGGAAGCGCGACGTCTGGTAGTTGAGGTCCGTGCCCGCGAGCCAGCTCCGGCGCGCGCCCGTCGGGTCGCCGAACGTCGCGATGGCGCCCACGGTGGACTCGCGCAGCACGTTCTGCTTGAGCCGCAGCACCCCCATCGTGTTCGCCGTCGCGAACGTGTCGAGCGCCGGCGCGTCGTCCTCGCCCGTGCGCACGACGAGCGCGCCGAAGTTCGCGCCCCCCTGCCGCCCGCTCACCTTGCCGCCGACGCGGAGCGGGACCTCGGCCCCGTTCAGCAGCCCCACGCGCCGGCTGAAGAACGGCCGCACGTCATCGCGCAGCCCGAGGCCGAAGTCGAAGATGTCCGAGCCCTCGAGGAAGAACGTGCGCTTCTCCGGGAACACGAGCGGGAAGCGCGTCAGGTTCGTCCGCCGCGTGTCCACCTCCGTCTCGGCGAAGTCGGTGTTCACGGTGAGCGACGCGACGGTATTGGCGCCGAGCCGCTGCGTGGCGTCGAGACTCGCGTCCGCGTCGCCCTCCGCGTCGGCGCGCGGGGCCGGGTGGCCGCCGCCCGCCGTGAGCGCGGGCCTCAGGCTGAGCCCGACGCCGAGGTCGAAGGCGGGGAGACTCGTCAGGCGCCCGGCGCGGAAGGTCTGCGTCACCTTGTAGTCGCGCTCCGGGCTCGCCCAGCGGTCGGTCTCCTGCGCCCGCTGCACGCGGCGCTGCACGTTCAGGCCCCACTCGGTGAGGCCGGGGCGGAACAGGAGGCTCCGCGCCGGGATGCGGATCTCGGCGGACCACCCCGTGGGCGTGCGCGCCGTCGCGGCCTCCCACACCGCGTCCCAGTTCGCGTTCTCGCTCTCGCCCTGGTCCGACACGAGCGCGTCGTAGCGCGCGCCGTTCGGGTTCACGGCGAACACGTAGCCCGACCGCCCGTCGAGGTACGTGTCGAGCACGAGCTTCACGTGGTCCTCGTTCGCGAGCGCCGCGTCGCGCTCGCGGGCGAAGGCGACGATTCGGCCAGGGTCGTCGGCGCGGATGCCGAACACGAGCGCGTCGCCGTCCACGAGGACGCGCACGACGGTGCGGCCGCTCGGGGCCACGCCCTCGCGCGGCTCGATCTGCACGAGGTCGGCGATGGAGTCGGCCGCGGCCCACGCCGCGTCGTCGAGGCGGCCGTCGAGGCGCACGGCGCGCTCGGCCACTTGCGCGCGGAGGGTGGGCCGCTCCGCGGCGGCGGGCGTGCCGCCGGGCGCCTGCCCGCGGAGGACCTGCGGCAGGACGAGCAGCGCGACGAGCGCGATGGGCGAGCGCATGTGCGGACGACGGGGCACGGCGGCGGGCGAGAGCTCAGGGCGCGGGCTGGAGGACGCGCAGCGTCGGGCGCCCCTGGACGGATTCGAGCGGAAGATACACGCGGTGGGTGCGCGGATCGACGCTCACGGTGTGGGCGTGGGGGATCCGGGCGTCGCCGAGCGGCAGGAGCGTGTCTCCGGTCTCGAGGAACGCCGACAGCACGCCGGACTCCGACGCCACGTAGAGCCGGCGCCAGCCCGGGTCCCAGGCGAGCACGTCGGGGTCGCGGCCGACGCGGAGGCGCTGCGTCACGCGCATGGTGCGCAGGTCCATCACCGCGAGCGCCGCGTTCCCCTCGCCGGTCACGAAGGCGAGCCGGCGCGCCTCGTCCAGCGCGAAGCCGTGCGGCCCGTCCACGCCGGGCACCGGGTAGCGCGCGACGACGCGCTCCGTCACGGGGTCGATGGCCGCCAGCTCGCCCTGCGTCTGGACGGCCACGAGCACGCAGTGCGAGACCGAGTCGTAGTGCGTGTTGCCGGCCTCGCCGCCCAGGTCGATGGTCGCGCGCTTGCGGAGCGTCCGCGCGTCGATGACGACGTCCGCCTCGCCGCTCTCGTCGGAGACGAACACGCGGTCCGCGTCCGGCGCGTAGGCGATGCCGTCGGGGAAGCGGACGCCGCCCACGCGCGCCACGACGGCGAGCGAGCGGTCGTCGACCACCGCCACCTCGTGCGCGCCGGCGGCGGCCGCGTAGACGTGATGGTGCGCGGGCACGGCCCACACGCCCGTCACGCGCGGGAGCCCGCCGACCTCGCCCACGACGCGCGACGAGTCGAGGTCGAAGACGACGAGCCGTCCGGCGTTCATGTGGCTGATGTAGAGACGCCCGGCCGCCGGGTCGACGCTCTGGTAGTCGAAGCGGTTCGCCGGGCCGGGGAGTGGCACGTCGGCGACGAGCCGCAGGCCGGGCGCGGGGACACGCGGCGCGACCGCGTCGCCCGCCGGCGCCGTCCAGGCGGCCGGCGTCATGGACGTCGCGGTCGCCGCGCACACGCCGGCCGGCGCCGCGACGTCGCCCGCCGCCTGCTCGCGCGTCGTGGCCCGCGACGGGCCGCACGCGACGAGGATCGCGAGCGGCGCGAGCGCCACCGTCGTCCCCGTCGTCACCGGGCACCCTTCTCGCGGGCCGGTCCCGCAGTGAGGATCATGCGAAGCAAGCTCGCGCCGCCGCGCGCTCGCCGGAAGACGCACGCCGTCCGACCCCCGTCCTCGAGGACTCGATGCACGCTCGATCCGCCGCACACTCACCGCGCCCGCTCGCGACGCTCGCCTTCTTCCTCGCACTCGGCGTTCAGGCCGCGTGCGCGGGGACCGCGGGCCAGTCTGCCCGCTCCGACGCGCCGATGGCGCAGCAGGCCGGCGCGACGGCCACCGCCGCGGTGGATTGGGCCGCCGTGGACGAGGCGATGGGCCGTCCGGGCGCCGCGCAGGACGGCGGCGTGCGGCGCTGGTCGATGCCGCGCTCCGACCTGCAGGTGACGGCGGGCGGCGTGCGCCTGCGTCCCGCCTTCGCGCTCGGCGCCTGGCTCGCGATGAAGCCCGCGGCCGGCGGCGGCGTCATCGCGATGGGCGACCTCGTGCTCGGCGAGGACGAGCTGAACCCGGTGCTCTCGCGGCTGCAGGAGGGCGGGGTCGAGCAGACGGCGATCCACCACCACGTGATGCGCGAGAGCCCGCGCGTGCTCTACGTCCACGTGCACGGCCACGGCGACCCGGTGGCGGTCGCCCGCACGGTGCGGGCGGCGCTCGCGCTCACCGGCACGCCGGCGCCCGCGCCGGCCGCCGCGCCGCCGCCGCCGCTCGAGCTCGACACGGCCGCGGTGAAGGCGGCGCTGGGGTACGGCGGGCGCGCGACCGGCGGCGTGTGGCAGGTGAGCGTGCCGCGCGCCGAGACGATCCGCGACGCGGGCGAGGTCATTCCGCCGACGATGGGGCTCGCGACGGCGTTCAACTTCCAGCCGACCGGGAGCGGCCGCGCCGCGATCACGGGCGACTTCGTGATGACCGCCGGCGAGGTGAACCCGGTCATCGCGGCGCTCCGCGCGAGCGGCATCGAGGTCGTGAGCCTGCACAACCACCTCCTCGCCGAGGAGCCGCGGCTGTTCTTCATGCACTTCTGGGCGGACGACGACGCGGTAAGGCTCGCCCGCGGGCTGCGCGCGGCGCTCGACCGCACGAACTCGCGGCGGCCGGGGGCGTGACCCGGGCGGGACAGCGCCCGAGGCTGCTGACGTGCCGCCCGCCACGGTAGCCGGGCGCACCGGGCCACGCTACATTTCGGGCCGATGCGCCCTCGTCCCATGCTCCGACTGCTGGTCCACCTCCTCGCGATCGTCGCGGCCTTCATGGGCCCGACGGTCGCGCTGGCGCATGGGATCGACCACCGGCGTGAGGTCAGGGCGACCCACGACGTCGAGGCACGCGCCGCTGGCGACGTCGTGTTCGGAGCATGCGAAGCAGCGACGCCGGACGCCGAGCACGGCTGGCTGCACGAGGCGCGGCCGGCGTCCTGCGCGACGCCCGTTGCGGTGCTGCCGCGGCTGACGTGCCTACCCGTCGCGTCCGTGGTGCGCGTCGCCGGGGCGGGAGTGATCTCCTGGCGGACCGCCGCGCCGCCGGCCGAACGCGGCGACGGGCACGAGCAGCCCAGGGCCCCGCCCGTCGGCTGAGCCGCCGGCCGGTCGCGATCGCGACCGGCCCCCGTCTCCGAGCGCCCCACGGCCCCGAAAGGGCGCCGTCCCGACGCGCCCGCCCCGGTTCCGCCCTCGCGCCCTCGGCGCGCGGATGCCGGATGCCGACCACCCGCCGCCGACATCTCTCGTGACCCATCCTCGCTGCTTGCGGCCCGCCCTCGCGCTGGCCGTCCTCGCCGCGTCCGCCGCTGCCGCGCAGCCGCCGCAGCGGCCGGGCGGCGCGCCCGACGAGCCGCCGATCGCCCTTCACGACGTCCTCGTGCGCGCGGTCGCGCAGAGCCCGCTCGTCGAGGCGGCGCGCTCGCGCGTCCGCGCGGCGGAGGGCGCGCGCATCACCGCACGCGCCTTCGGCAACCCCATCCTCACCTACCAGGTGGAGAACGCCCCATTCCCCGGAGGGCACGCCCCGGCGGGGATGGACGCGGAGCGCTCCGCTTTCGCGACGCTGCCGCTCGAGCCCCTGTTCCAGCGCCGTCCGCGCGCCCGTCGCGCGGAGGAGGACGTGCGTGCCGCGCGAGCGGAGCTCGACCTCGCACGCCGGGTCGTGGCACTGGACGCGGCGCGGGCCTACTATCGCCTCGCACTGGCGCAGGCCGCCGTGGAAGGCGCGACCGATGTGCGCGACCGGCTCGACGAGCTCGGCGCGTACACCGAGTCGCGCGTGAAGGAGGGGGTGACGTCCGAGGGCGACCTCATTCGGGTCCAGGTCGAGCAGGACCGCGCCGAGGCCGATCTCGCGCTCGCGAGCGTCGAGCTGGCGCGCGCCCGCGGGGAGCTCGCGCCGTATCTCGGCGCTCCCGTCGTCGCCGCGGGGCTCGGCGCCGTGCGAGTCGCGGACACGTCGGCGGTCCCCGTCCAGGGGTTCGGGGCCGCGGGCACCGCGCTCGCCCCGCTGGCCGACTATCTCGCCCGCGCCCGGACGTCGCGTCCCGATCTGGTCGCGGCGCGGGCCCGCGTGGCGGCGGGCCGGGCCGAGACCGGCTATCAGCGCTCGCTCGCCGTCCGCCAGCTCGGCGCCACCCTCGGCGCGAAGCGCATCGCGGGCGAGAGCTCGATGATCGCCGGCCTCAGCCTCCCGCTGCCGATCTTCGACCAGAACCGGGGCGAGGTGCAGCGGGCGTCGGCCGAGCGCGCGGCGGCGGAGCAGGAGCTCGCGTGGCGCGAGCGCCAGGTGGCGGCCGAGGTGGCCGCCGCGCACGAGGCCGCGCGCCTGCTCGTGGCGCGACGCGGCGGTCGCGCCGGGTCGGTCGTGGCGCGCGCCGAGGAGGCCCGGCGGATCGCGCTCGCGGCCTACCGCGAGGGCGCCGTGAGCCTGCTCCAGGTGATCGACGCCTCGCGCACGCTCGGCGAGGCCCGTCTGTCGTACTACCGCACGCTGTTCGCCGAGCGCGAGAGCCTGCTCGAGCTGAACGTCGTCACGGGAGGGGAGCTGCTCGCCCCGCCCGCCATTCCGTCCACCGCGTCCGCGGACGCGACCACCGACGCGCGGCCGGCCGCCGGCCGCGTGGGAGGACTCCCGTGAGTATCGCTCTCGCCGCGCGCCGGCTCCGTCGCGCCACCGAACCCCTCGTCGCCGCGGCCCTGCTGCTCGCGTCCTGCAAGGCGTCGGAGGGGGATGCGGCCGCCGGCGCCGACTCGGCGGCCGGCGAGTCCGCTGCCACGTCGCCGAACGTCGTCACCTTCACCGCCGCCCAGGTGCAGCACGGCGGCGTGCGCTGGGCCGCGCTAGGCGCGGCGGGCGCGTCCGGCGCGCTGGAGGTACCGGGGCAACTCGTGCCGGACGAGGACCGCACCGCGCGCATCGGCGCGCCGGTGCGCGGCCGCGTGGTGCGGGTCCACGTGCAGCCCGGCGAGCGGGTGCGCGCCGGCCAGCCGCTCGTGACGCTGCAGAGCCAGGAGGCGAGCACGGTGCGCGCGGACTACGAGAAGGCCGTCGCCGAGCTTGCCTCGCGCCGGGCCGCGGCGACCTACGCGCGGACGGCGCGCGAGCGCGCGGAGCGGCTGCTCGCCGCGAAGGCGCTCGCGCGGCAGGAGCTGGAGCGCGCGCAGGCCGACGAGGAGCTCGCCCGATCGGCGCTGGCGCAGGCCGAGGCCGAGGTGCGGCGCGCGCGCGGGGCGCTATCGCAGGTGGGCGGCGAGACCGCCGACGGTATGGTGGTGATCGCGGCGCCATTCGCGGGTGTCGTGCTCGCGCGGGACGCGACGCCGGGCTCGGTGGCGGAGGCGGGTGCCGCGCTCGTCTCCATCACGGACCCGAGCTCGCTGTGGCTCGAGGCGAGCGTGCCCGACCGCGCCGCGTCGTCGCTGGCGACGGGGGGCGCCGTTCGGTTCGTCGTACCGGCGTACCCGACGGACACGTTCGTCGCGCGCGTCGCGAGCATCGGCGGTGCGCTCGACGCGTCCACGCGGACGGTGCCGGTGCGGGCGGCCGTGCGGAATCCGATCGGGCGGCTGCGCCCGGCGATGTTCGCGACGGCGTGGATCCCCTCCGCCGGCGGCACGGTGGCGGCGGTGAGCGTGCCGGAGGCCGCCGTGCAGATGCTGGACGAGCGCCCGGTGGTGTTCGTGGCGACGCCGGACGGCGCGGGCGGCGCGCGCTTCGAGCGGCGCGCGGTGGAGCTCGGCGGCACGGCCGGCGGGCGCACGGAGGTGCGGCGCGGCGTCTCGGCCGGCGAGGTGGTGGTCACCGAGGGGGCGTTCGCCGTGAAGTCCGAGTTCTCGCGCGCCAAGATGGCGAAGGGCTGAGGCGACCATGATCGAACGACTCATCGCGCTCGCGCTGCGCTTCCGGATCCCGGTCGTCGCGGCGACGCTGTTGCTCGTGGTGGCCGGCGTCTGGGCGCTCGGCAACATCAACACCGACGCGTTCCCGGACCTCACGCCGAACCAGGTGCAGGTCATCACGGTGGCGCCGGGGCTCTCGCCCAACGAGGTGGAGAACCTCGTCAGCTACCCCATGGAGACGGGGATGATGGGCCTGCCGCGCACGCAGGGCGTGCGCTCCATCTCCAAGGCGGGGATCAGCGTCGTGACGGTCTCGTACGACGACGACGTGGACATGTACTTCGCCCGCGCGCAGGTGCAGCAGCGCATGCAGGACGCGGCGGGCGGGCTCCCCGCGGGACTCCAGCCGCAGCTCGGCCCGCCGGCGACCCCCATGGGCGAGGTGTTCCAGTACCTGCTCGAGTCCAGCGACTCCCTGCACCCGGTCTCGCTCATGGAGCTGCGCAACCTCCAGGAGTACACGGTGAAGCCGATGCTGCGCACGCTCCCCGGCGTCGCGGACGTGAACTCCTGGGGCGGCATGGTGCAGCAGTTCCACGTGCTCGCCGACCCGGCGCGGCTCGCGGGCTACGGGCTCACGCTCGGCGACCTGGAGCAGGCGCTCCGCGCCAACAACGGGAACTTCGGCGCCGGGTACATCGAGACGCGCGGCGAACGCTTCACGGTGCGCGGCCTCGGGCGGCTGGCCGACACGGTGGACATCGGCAACGTGGTCGTGAGCACGCGCGGCGGGACGCCCGTGTACGTGCGGGACGTCGCGACGGCCACGGTCGGCCCGATGCCGCGCGAGGGCGCGGTGTCGCGCGACGGCCGCGGCGAGACGCTGTCGGGGATGATCGTGATGCTGAAGGGCTCCAACGGCAAGGAGGTCGTGGAGCGCGTGAAGGCGCGCCTCGGCGACATCCGTCCGCTCCTCCCGGCGGGCGTCGCGATCCGCCCGTTCTACAACCAGGGCGAGGTGGTGGACCGCACGACGCGCACGGTGTTCAAGAACCTGCTCGAGGGCGGGCTGCTCGTCGTGCTCGTGCTCTTCCTGTTCCTGCGCAACATCCGCGCGTCGCTCATCACCGCGTCGGTGATCCCGCTGTCGCTGCTCTTCGCGTTCCTCGCGATGAAGCGCTTCGGCGTCTCGGCGAACCTGATGAGCCTCGGCGCGCTCGACTTCGGCCTCATCGTCGACGCGTCCGTGGTGATGGTCGAGAACTTCGTGCGGCGACTGGGCCACGCGGGGAGGACCGCGCCCGAGCAGCGCCGCGATCTCGTGCGGCAGGCCGCGTTCGAGGTGGGGCGCCCCATCGTCTTCGGCGTCTGCATCATCATCGCCGTCTACGTGCCGATCTTCGCGCTCGAGGGGCTGGAGCGGCGCATGTTCGCGCCGATGGCGTTCACCGTGTGCGTGGCGGTGCTCGGCTCGCTGGCGCTGGCGCTGACCTACGTCCCGATGCTCTCCTCGTTCCTGCTGTCGCACGTGGAGGAGAAGCCGTCGCGCTGGCTCGAGGCCGTCCGCACGCGCTACCGGCGCGACCTCGGCCGGGCGCTCGCCCATCGGGGCGCGGTGGTGGGGACCGCGGCCGCGCTACTCGCCGTCGCGCTCGCGTCCGTGCCGTTCCTCGGCACGGAGTTCATGCCGCGCCTCGACGAGGGCTCGATGCTGATCGAGACGCGGCGGCTGCCGAGCACGTCGCTGCCGCAGGGGATGGCTATCGCGAAGGAGGTGGAGCGCACGCTGCTGCGCTTCCCCGAGGTGCAGAGCATCGTCACCAAGATGGGGCGGCCGGAGCTCGCCACCGAGACCATGGGCCTCTACGCCGGCGACGTCTACGTCATCTTCAAGCCGCGCGACCAGTGGAAGGCGCGGTCGGTGGACGCGCTGATCGTGCAGATGGACTCCGCGCTGCAGCAGGTGCCCGGGCTCGACTACAACTTCACCGCGCCGATGGCGATGCGGCTGGACGAGGCGATCTCGGGCGTGCGCACGCAGCTCGGCGTGAAGATCTTCGGCGACAGCCTGCCGATCCTCCAGGCCAAGGCGGCGGAGGTCGTGTCGGTGATCGAGGGCGTGCCCGGCGCGTCGGACGTGTCGGCCGACGTGAGCGCCGGCGCGATGCAGGTGGAGCTCGCGCTGGACCGCGGCGCGCTGGCGCGCTACGGGCTCAACGTGTCCGACGTGCGCGACGCGGTGCAGGCGGGCATCGGCGGCGTGGAGGCCACCGAGGTGATCGAGGGGCGCAAGCGCTTCCCGGTCGTGGTACGGCTCGCCGAGCCGTACCGCGCCACGCCCGATGCCATCGGGCGGCTGCTGCTCCACGCGCCGGGCGGCGCCGCCGTCACGCTGGCGCAGGTCGCGCAGGTGCGCGTGGTGGAGGGCCCGGAGCTCATCAACCACGAGGACGGGGAGCGCATGGTGATCGTGCAGTCGAACGTGCGCGGCCGCGACCTCGGGGGGTTCGCCGCGGACGTGCAGAAGGCGGTGGGCCGGCGCGTGCGCCTGCCCGAGGGCTACTTCGTCACCTACGGCGGGCAGTTCGAGAACCAGCAGCGCGCCATGAAGCGCCTCACGCTGCTGGTGCCGCTCGTGCTGCTGCTCATCGTCGGGCTGCTGTACGCGAGCTTCGGGAACGGGCGGCAGGCGCTGCTCGTGATGCTCAACGTGCCGTTCGCGCTCATCGGCGGCGTCGCGGCGCTCTGGCTGCGGGGGCTCAATCTCAACCTCTCGGCGGCCGTGGGCTTCATCGCGCTCTTCGGCGTGGCGGTGCTGAACGGTGTGGTGCTCGTGGCCTACATCAACCAGCTCCGCGACGGCGGGACGCCACTCGACGAGGCCGTGCGGGAGGGCTCCGAGGTGCGGCTGCGCCCGGTCCTCATGACGGCGCTGGTCGCGAGCTTCGGCTTCATCCCGATGGCGCTCTCGACGAGTCCGGGCTCCGAGGTGCAGCGGCCGCTCGCCACGGTCGTCATCGGCGGGCTGCTCACGTCGACGCTGCTCACGCTCATCGTCCTCCCCGTGGTGTACGAGTGGCTCGAAGAGCGGTGGCCCGCGTGGGCGACGGCGTTCCACCGGCAGGTGCGTCGTCGGCGCCCCGCGCCTCTGGCCCCCGAGCCGTCGGCCGCTGGTGACTGAGCCGCGCGCCGGGCGCGCCGTGGCGGCGAGTCTCGGCGCGAACCGCGACTTCGTGCGGCTGTTCGCCGCGCAGCTCACGTCGCTGCTCGGCAGCGGCGTGACGAGCGTGGCGCTCGCGGCGTTCGCGTACCAGCTCGCCGGGCGCGACGCGACCGTCGTCGTCGGCACGGCGCTCACGCTGCGCATTCTCGCGTTCGTGACCTTCTCGCCGCTCGCGGGCGTGCTGGCCGACCGCGTGGACCGCAGGCGGCTGCTCGTGGCCGCCGACCTGGCGCGCGTGG
>JBJMNJ010000522.1:0-17629 GCA_045804325.1 Gemmatimonadaceae bacterium | reverse complement strand
GCCTACGAGCATGAGCGCCTGCGCCTGCCCGCGGGTGGCGCGGGTGACCCCGGCCTGCGCCATCTCGGTGCCGGCCGGTGCGGCGGCGGGGGCCTGCACCCCCGCGACGAGGGCGTCTCGGGCGACACCGGCGGACGGGGCGGCGGCCGTCGGCACCGGCGTCCTGGACGGCGCGGCGGCGGAGTCGGCGGCGGGAGCCGCGGTCTGGGCGACTGACTGGGCGTGCGCCGGGCCGGCGAGGACGGCGGCGCCGAGCGCCAGCGACGTGGCGAGCGTACGGGTGTGACGGAGCATGGCGATCCCTGACTGGTTCTGTCGTAGGCCGCGGCGGCGTGCCGAGGCCCTCGCGGCGCACGGAAGATTCACGCCACCCCCCGCCGCCGCCAACCCCCTCGCGGTCCGGAGATGCGCGGCGCCGCACCACGCTCCCGGCCCGCGCGCACGGCGCGTAGCTTCGGGTGAGACGATCACGCCCCGCGACTCGCAATCTCTCCGCACATATGAAGCACGCTCTCACGACGCTCATCGCGCTCGCCGCGCTGCCGCTCGCCGTCGTCCCCGCGCTCGCGCAGACTGCGGACGGCGCGGCGCGCGGCCCGCGCATCGCCGCGAGCGAGATCGACGGCCACATCCGCTTTCTCTCCTCCGACCTGCTCGAGGGCCGCGCGCCCGCGACGCGCGGCGGTCGGCTCGCGGCGGAGTACATCGCCGCGCAGCTCCGCGGCTACGGCGTCGAGCCGGGGGTGGGGGACACGTCGTACTTCCAGCGCGTGCCCATCGACGTCGTCGGCGCGCAGCGCGCGACGATCCGCGTGGCCGCGGCCGGCCGCGCCAACGCGACGCTCCGCTATCCGGAGGACGTCGTGGTGTGGGCGGGGTCCGCGACGGACCAGAGCCGCGCGAGCGGGGAGCTCGTGTTCGTCGGCTACGGGAGCGCGGCGCCCGAGTACCGGTGGGACGACTTCAAGGATGCGGACGTGCGCGGCAAGGTGCTGCTCGTCCTCGTCAACGACCCGCCCGCGCCGGCGAGCGAGCCCAGTCTCTTCGGCGGCGCCGCGATGACCTACTACGGCCGCTGGACCTACAAGTTCGAGGAGGCCGAGCGGCGCGGCGCGGCGGGCGCGCTCATCGTGCACACGACGGAGCGCGCCGGCTACCCGTGGCACACGGTCGTGGGCTCGTGGGCCAAGGAGCAGCGGATGCTCCCGCGCGCGGTGGAGGGCGCGACCCAGGCGTCGGGCGGCGGGCTGCCGGCCCCGTTAGGCGTGCGCGGCTGGATTACCGACAGCGCCGCCGCCGCGCTGCTGCGGCAGGCCGGGCTCGACCTCGCCGCGCTCCGCCGGCAGGCCGAGTCGCGGGACTTCAGGCCCGTACCCACGGGGATCACCGTCGACGCCGGGTTCCGCAACGACGTCCAGCACCTCGAGAGCGAGAACGTCGTGGGCGTCGTGCGCGGCAGCGACCCGCGCCTGCGCGACGAGTACGTCGCCTACAGCGCGCACTGGGACCACCTCGGCATCGGGCCCGCGGACGCGCGCGGCGACTCGATCTACAACGGCGCGCTCGACAACGCCTCGGGCGTCGCGGACCTGCTCGCCGTCGCCCGCGCCGCGGCGCAGGACGCGTACGGCCCGCGCCCGAGGCGCTCGCAGCTCTTCGTCTTCGTCACCGCGGAGGAGTCCGGCCTGCTCGGCTCCGCGTACTTCGCGCAGCGCCCGACGGTGCCGGTCGACCGCATCGTCGCGAACCTGAACGTGGACGGCGGCAACCTGCTCGGCCGCGTGCGCGACCTGAACGTCCTCGGCGAGCACAAGAGCTCCCTCGGCCCGCAGCTCGCGGCGATCGTGCGCCCGCTCGGCATGCGGCTCTCGCCCGACGAGCACCCGGAGGCGGGGCACTTCTACCGCAGCGACCACTTCTCGTTCGCCAAGGGGGGCGTGCCCGCGGTGTCCATCGGCGAGGGGAACGACTTCGTCGGCAAGCCGGCGGGGTGGGGGAAGCAGCAGGGCGAGGACTACACGGCGCATCACTACCACCAGCCGTCCGACGAGTATCGGCCGGACTGGGACCTGTCGGGCGCGGTGCAGCTCTCCGAGATCGTGCTGCGGCTCGGGCGCGCGGTGGCGAACGGCGCCCGCCGCCCGACGTGGGCGCCGGACGCGGAGTTCCGCGCGGTGCGGCCGAAGTCCACCGCAGCGCGCTGAGCGCACGGGGATGTACGACCCGCTCCTCCGCTTCCGCGGCGAGTTCCCGATCCTCGAGCGCACGACGTACCTCGTGTCGAACTCGCTCGGCGCGATGCCCCGCACGGTGCCCGAGCGGCTCGCCGAGTACGCGGAGCGGTGGGGCACGCTCGGGGTGAAGGCGTGGGCGCGCGGGTGGTGGGAGATGCCGGTGGAGGTGGGGAGCGCCATCGCGCCGCTCATCGGCGCGGGGGCGGGCGAGGTGGTGATGGTGCCGAACGTCTCCATCGCGCAGGCCGCCGTCGTCTCCGCACTCGACTACTCCGGCGGGCGCGACACGATCGTCACGACGGACCTCGACTTCCCGTCGGTCCGCTACGTGTACGACGGGCTCGCGCGGCGGCTGGGCGCGCGGATCGTGAGCGTGCCGAGCGAAGACGGGGTGAAGGTCGACCTCCAGGGGCTGCTGCACGAGATCAACGAGCGCACCCGCCTCGTCGCCATCTCGCACGTCCTCTTCCGGTCGGCCTACGTGATGGACGCGGAGGCGGTCTGCCGCCGGGCGCGCGAGGTCGGCGCGCTCGTGTCGCTCGACGCGTTCCACAGCGTCGGAGTGCTGCCCGTGGACGTGAAGCGGCTCGGCGTGGACTTCCTCGCGGGCGGCGTGCTGAAGTGGCTCTGCGGCGGACCGGGGGGCGGCTTTCTCTACGTGAGGCCCGAGCTCAGTGCGCAGGTCGCGCCGGCGTTCACCGGCTGGCAGGCGCACGCGCGCCCCTTCGGCTTCGAGCTCCAGATGGAGTACGCCGAGGGGGCGCTGCGGTGGCTGAACGGCACGCCGCCGATCCCGGCGCTGTACGCGGCGGCCGAGGGGCCGCGCATCGTGCGCGAGGCGGGCATCGAGAACGTGCGAGCGAAGAGCGTGCGCCAGACCTCGCGCCTCATCGCGCTCGCGGACGCGCGCGGCTACGCGGTCACCGCGCCGCGCGACCCCGAGCGCCGGGGCGGCACGGTCGCCTTCGACGTGCCGCACGCGTACGAGGTGTCGCAGTACCTCCTGGCGCGCGACATCGTGGTGGACTACCGCCCGAACGCCGGCATCCGCGTCGCGCCGCACTTCTACACGAGCGACGAGGAGATCGAGGCGTGCGTGGCGGCGATCGACGAGGCGATCGAGACGGGGGAGTGGCGGCGGTACGAGGGGAAGCGGGCGGTGGTGACCTGACAAGCGAGAAAGGAGAAAGGAGCAGCATCCCGGCAGGGTGTTTCTCCTTTCTCCTTTCTCCTCTCCCGCTCCAGATGTATGCTTGCCCCCATGCCCCAGTCGCGCCCCGCGAAGCTCCGCAAGCAGTACGCGAACACGCGCTTCCCGACCGTCGTCCTGCGCTTCGAGGACGGCCATGAGATTCGCGTCCGGAAGGGCGCCGGGAAGGCGTTCGACTGCTTTCCCGGGGAGCGGGTCCGTGTGATCGCCCTCTACGACCCGAGCTCCGAGGAAGGGCGCGAGCTCGTCGAGACGCGGCGTGCGGAAGACTTCGAGGACGCGGCCCATGCGTAGGGCGCTCGCCGCCGCCGTGCTCGCGTCCGCGGCGCTCCTCGCGGGGTGCGCGCGCGCGCAGGGCCCGTCCGCCGCGCCGCTGACGGCGCGTGCCGACACCGCGGCCCTGCGTCGCGTGCTCGACTCGCTGGCCGCCGCCCACCGCGGCGTCGTGGGCTACAGCGTCAAGAACGTCGAGACGGGCGAGCGGCTCGAGCGGCGCGGCGACGAGACCTTCCCGACGGCGAGCCTCATCAAGGTCCCGATCCTCGTCGCGCTCTTCGACCTCGTCGAGCAGAAGAAGCTCGCGCTCGACGACCGGCTCGTGGTGCTGGGCATCGACAAGGTGCCGGGCAGCGGCACGCTGCAGTACATGCACGACGGCATCGACGTGACCGTGGGCGACGCCGCGTGGCTCATGATCGCCATCAGCGACAACACGGCGACGAACCTCCTGCTCGACCGCGTCGCCATCCGCCGGGTGTGGGACAAGATGGAGGCGCTCGGGCTGCCGCACACGAAGGTCCACTCGCGCACGTTCCAGCGCTTCACGAGCGTCGCCCTGGACAGCTCCGCCAAGTACGGCCTCGGCGTCACGACGCCGAACGAGATGGCGCGGCTGTTCGAGCTCCTCGCGCAGGGAAAGGCCGTGAGCCCCCGCGCCGACTCCGCGATGCTCGCGATCCTGGAGCAGAACCAGGACGGCGAGCTCATGCAGCGCTTCGCCGGCGGCGCGCGGGCAGCCCACAAGACGGGCGCCACCGACCAGGTCCGCACCGAGTGCTCCCTCTTCTGGCTCCCCGGCCGCGTGGTGGCCTGCGTGCTCACGAAGGAGAACGAGGACCAGCGCTGGGTCGTGGACAACGAGGCCCAGCTCACGCTGGCGAGGATGGGGGAGGCCATCGTCGCGGCCTGGAAGGCTCCGGAGCCCACCCGGACGCCGTAACCGCGTCGGGCGCCCGGGGCACCCGCCCGGCGCTCGGGCACGTCTCGTGCTTTTCGATGGCACCGATTCTCGTCCTCAGAGGAGTTCCCGTGACCAGCCGCCACATCTTCGCCGCCCTGCTCCTCGCCGTCGTAGCCGCCGAGCCGGCGCGCGCGCAGTTCACCGCGACGGTCGCACCGCCGAAGCGCGAGAAGCCCGCCGCGCAGGTCACCGCCGAGGTCCAGGCCGCCGCGCAGGCCGACACGGCCCGCCGCACCCAGCTCTCCGAGATGCGTGCCTGGGTCGACTCGGCCGCGGAGGCGGCCACCGGCCGTCCAGTCGTGCGCCAGGACTCGACCACGGTGACCGCCACTTCCACGGTCACGACCGCCTCGGCGGGCATGGTCGAGATGCCCGAGACGGCCTCGCCGCTGCCGGCCATCGCGCTGGCGGGTGGCCTCCTCCTCGGGCTCGGTGGTCTGCTTCTGCGGCGGCCGACCGAGGCCCGCGCGCGGCGCCGCCGGAGTGCGCGGTAGACGGGGGGCGGGCCTCGCCCTCCTCCTCGCCGGAGGCGCGCTCCTCGGCTGGTCCGGCGTCGCCTACGGGCGCGGCGCGCTGGCGCGCGACCGCGCCCGAGCCGAGTGGGAGCGGCTGGAGGCGCGCCGCGCGGTAGTCGCCGCGACGCTCGCGGCCGGCGGCGCTCCCCTCGCCGCGCCGGGTCCCGGCGCGCCGATCGCCCGCATCCTCGTGCCGCGGGTCGGGATCGACGAGGTCGTGGTGCAGGGGGTCGGCGGCAAGCAGCTCGCCGCGGGGCCCGGGCACATCCCGGGCACGCCGATGCCCGGCCAGCGGGGCAATTCGGTGCTCTCCGCGCACCGCGACCGCCACTTCATGGCGCTCGAGGGCGTACAGCCCGGCGACACCATCGCGACGGAATCGGAGTACGGGAACGTGACCTGGGTGGTCACGCGCCGGCGCATCCTCCCGAAGACGGCGCGCCTCCCCGTCGCGAGCGACGGCCCGCGCCTCACGCTCACGACGTGCTGGCCGATGCGTTTCCTCGGCGCGGCGCCGGATCGGCTGGTGCTGACGGCGGAGCCGGTCGGCAAATAAGCTCTCGGCCCTCGGCCCCCGGCCCTCGGCCGCTCGTGCGCCGCCGACGGCCGAGGCCGCCCTTCGATGCCCTCACCTCTCCGTCTCACCCCCGACGTCGCCGCCGCCATGGCGGACGGGCGTCCCATCGTCGCCCTCGAGAGCAGCGTGCTCGCGCAGGGGCTGCCCGTGCCGCAGAACCGCGAGGCGGCCGAGCGGATGACGGGCGCCGTGCGCGCCGCAGGTGCGGTGCCGGCGGTGACCGCCGTCGTGCTCGGCACGCCGACGCTCGGGCTCACGGACGAGGAGCTCGAGCGCTTCCTGCGCCGCGACGACGTCGTGAAGGTCTCGGCGCGCGACATCGCGCCGGCGATGGTCGCGGGTGTCGACGGCGCCACCACGGTCGCGGCCTCGCTCGCGCTCGCGGCGCTCGGCGGCGTCCCGGTGTTCGCGACGGGAGGGATCGGCGGCGTGCACCGCGGGCTGCACGCCGACGACGCGTGGGTGGGGGACGAGTCCGCCGACCTGATCGAGCTCGCGCGCACGCCCGTCGTCACCGTCTGCGCCGGCGCGAAGTCCATCCTCGACCTCCCGGCGACGATGGAGCGCCTCGAGACGCTCGGCGTTCCCGTCGTCGGCTATCGCACGAGCGAGCTCCCGGGCTTCTTCACGCGCAGCACGGGGATCCCGCTTCCGCACCGCGTCGAGTCGGCCTCGGAGATCGCCGCCATCTGGTCGGCGCATCGCGAGCTCGGCCGCACGTCGGCGTTGCTCGTGGTCCAGCCGCCGCCGGCCGAGGCGGCGCTTCCGCGCGACATTGTTGACGACGCGGTGCGACAGGCGCTCGCCGCGGCGCGCGAGGAAGGGGTCCGCGGAGCCGCCGTGACGCCGTACCTTCTGGGCGCCGTGCTCCGCGCCACGGAGGGACGCTCGCTCGCCGCCAACCTCGCGCTGCTCGAGGCCAATGCCCGTCTGGCCGCGGAGATTGCCCTGGCGATCCGGGGTCCCAGACGCGGCTGACCGGCCGCCTCGCGCGGGAACGTTTGCCCCCTCTGGCGCACTAATGGTCCCGGATGCCCATTGGGGGTGTGGAGCGTCAGGTGAGAAGGAGGCCCTCGGCGCTCGGCCGCTCGTCCGTCCGCCGTCGTGCGCAGCGCCGTTTCCTTGCCGGCCCGAACCATGCTCACCATGCGTTTCGGGACGGTTGAACTCGGCCGTGTTCAGTTGGTACTATTGGCGTACCCTCTGCTAGGAGGATCGTCGACCCATGCCCACGCCGTTTCTGAGCTCCGAGGAGTACGACGAGCGCGCCCATCAGCTGTACAACGAGGGGCAGTACGACGAAGCGCTCGACGTGCTCCGCGAGGGACTCGCGCTCTACCCGAACGCGGTGGAGCTGCACGTGGGTGTCGGCTATGCGCGACTCGCGCGTGAGGAGTACGCGTGGGCGCGTCGCAGCTTCGAGGAGGCGCTCGTCCTCGACCCGGACCACGAGGACGCGCTCGCCGGGCTCGGCGAGACGCTCCTCAAGTTCGGGCAGCAGGACGCGGGCGTCCGCTGCTTCCGCCGCAACCTCGAGCTCGGGTACCAGGACGACATCGACCTGATGCTCCAGAGCGGGCGCGCCCTCTTCCGCGAGGGGCTCATCGAGGACGCGAAGGAGTTCTTCGAGATCGCCGCGCAGAACGCGCCCGAGTCGGCCGAGGCCACCTCGTGCGTGGGCTACGCGCAGCACCGCCTCGGCGACGACGACGGCGCGATCGCCACGCTGCGCAAGGCGCTCCAGCTGGACAGCGACTACTCCGAGGCGCGCATCTACCTCGGCAACATCCTCTACGACCGCGGCGAGTACGAGGCGGCGCTCTACCACCTCGACCGCACGAACCCCGAGGACCACTGGGACGAGCTCGGGATCTGGCGGCTCGTGGAGCTCAAGAAGAGCGTCTACCGGCTGACGGACGACGACCCGGAGCTCAAGCCGTGGGACGAGCGCCTCTCGGAGCTCGGCGGCGACGCCGACGACATCGACGAGATGCTCGCCGAGATCGAGGCGAAGGGGCTGGAGGGTGCGGACGCGTCGAAGGGGCAGCTCGAGCTGTTCGGCGCGCTGCTCACCGAGCTCTCCGACCAGCGGCGCGAGGAGGACCCGCTCGCCGACGTCCTGTCGCACGAGGTCGTGCTGACGGACGGCAACGAGTACCGCGGGAGCTGGGAGGAGATCGTCGCGCGCATGCGCGACGCCGACGGGTCGGCGGGCCGCACGCTGCAGGAGTTCATGCAGTCCGCGGCGCGGCGCGAGCTCGCGCGCTCGGGCATCCACATCCCGACCGACGACGCGGAGAGCTTCCTCCGCGGCAGTGCGGACGCCGGGCTCCTGCGCATCGTTCGGTGAGCGCAGCGAACCAGCGGTCGGCGCTCGCGGCGCTCGACCAGGCGAGGCCGGCGATCGACCGGCTCGACCTCGCGCGAGACGCGGACGACAACGCGGCGGACCTGCTCGAATCGTGGGGGGCGGTGGAAACCGCCCTCCGCGCGTTGGTGGGTGGGACTGGGCTCGGCGGGCAGGCGCTCATCCGCGAGCTCCGCACGCGCGAGGTGATCTCGCTCGACGCCGCGCACTCGCTGCTCGAGTTCCTCGCGGCGCGCGACCGTGCGAACAGCGCCACGTACCGCCCCACCACGGGCGACATCGTCGCGGCGCGCGAGGGATTCCAGAAGCTCGAGAGCGGCCTCCTCGGCGCGAGCGTGGGCGCCCCGTTCCCGACCGCGGCCGCCGCGGTCGCCGCGCCCGCCGCCGAGACGGCGCCGGCCGACGCCGTCGCACCGCGCCGCTCGATCCAGTCGCGCGTGGGCCGCGTGCCCGCCTGGGCGGTGCTCGTCGTGACGCTCATCGTGCTCGGCGGGCTCGGATTTCTGGCGTGGGACCGGTTCGCCGGCGGCGGGAACCCCGCGGCCTACAACCGAGGCGTGGAGGCGTACACCGCGGGCCGCCGCGAGGCCGCGCGCGCGGAGCTCGAGAAGGCCGTGCGCGACGACCCGAACCACGCGATGTCGCACGTCTACCTCGGCCGCATCGCGCGCGAGTCGGGCGACATGGCGACGGCGAGCCGCGAGCTCCAGAACGCCGTCCGCCTCGCCCCGCGGAGCGCCATCGCGCAGCGCGAGATGGCGTCGTTCCTCCTCTCCACCGGCAACGCGGAGCTGGCGCGGCGCTTCTACGTGCGCGCGCTCGAGATCGACCCCACGGACCGGAGCGCGATGGGCTTCCTCGGCTGCTCGCTCGTGCGCATCGGGCGCGCGGACATGGCGCAGCGCTGGTTCCAGCGCGCGGGGCAGGGCCCGTGGGCCGCGTGCGCCGCGGCGCGGCCGACCATGCCTGGCCAGGTGCTGCCGCCGCAGCCGGGAATGCTCCAGCCGGGCGCAGGGTACCCGCCGGGCACGCAGCCCGCCTACCCGCAGCAGGTACCGCCGGGCGGCGCGTACCCGCAGCCCGCGCAGCCGACTCCGTATCCCCCCCAGCAGCCCCGCCCGCCGGCGTGATCGAGCTCCGCCGGGTCGGCAAGACGTACCGGCCCCTGCTCGGCCGGCCGGTGCGCGCGGTCGACGAGTTCACGCTGAACGTGCGCGCGGGCGAGGTGCTCGGTCTCGCGGGCCCCAACGGCGCGGGCAAGAGCACGCTGATCGGCCTCATGCTCGGCTTCCTCCGGCCCACGGACGGGACGGTCCGCGTCGGCGGGCTCGAGCCGCGCGAGTACGTCGAGCGCTACGGCGTCGCCTACCTCTCCGAGCTCGTCGCGATCAACCCGCTCTGGAGGGCCGAGGGGGCGCTGACGCGCTTCGCCGTGCTGAGCGGCGTCCCGGAGAGGGAGCTCCGGTCGCGCGTGGACGCGGGCGTGGAGCGCCTCGGCCTCGGCGAGCACCGCGCGAAGCGGATCAAGGCGCTCTCGAAGGGGAACCTCCAGAAGGTGGGGCTCGCGCAGGCGCTGCTGCGCGAGGGCGCGGGCGCCGGCGAGAACGAGGGCGCGCAGGTGCTCGTGCTCGACGAGCCGACGCACGGGCTCGACCCGGTGTGGACGCAGCGCTTCCGCGACCTGGTGGCCGACCTGCGGCGGCCCGACCGCGCGATCTTCATCGCCTCGCACAACCTCGACGAGCTCCAGCGCGTCGCCGACCGCGTCGCGATCATCGACCGGGGGCGGCTGCAGCGCGTGGTGGACGTTCGCGCGGGCGCGGCGGAGGGCGTGGTCGCCTACCGCATCGCGGTGGCCGAGGGCGCCGAGCACGTGCGGGCCGTCTTCCCGGCCGCGGAGGACGGGCCGGCGGCGGGCGAGTTCCTCGTTCGCGCGGAGGACCTCGCCACCCTCAACCGCGGCGTGGCGGAGCTGCTCGCGCTCGGCGCGGTGGTGCGCGAGCTCGCGCCGGCGCACTCGGCGCTGGAGCAGCACTTCCGCGAGGCGGTGGGGGAGTGAGACGATGACCGGGACGCGCGCTCGGCTCGGGCGCTACGCGCTCTACCAGCTCTGGGACTACGCCCTCGAGCGCGGGCTGCTCACGCTGCTCCTCGCCGTCATGACGCTGGGGCCGCAGCTCTTCATCCTGCGGAACATCCACGGCGCGGCGTGGGGCGCGACGGAGAGCGGCGCCGCCCTCGCGCGCGGCACCCTCGCCGAGCTCGCGCTGCCGCTCGCGGCGGTGGCGGTGATCTTCGCCGTCAACGGCATCAGCTCGCAGGACCGGCAGAAGGGGTACTTCCGCCTCCTCTTCTCGAAGCCGGTCGGCGTCGGCGCCTACTACGCGCAGGATTTCGTCGTACGCTTCGTCGGCGTGAGCGCACTGCTGGCGTTCGTGCTGGTCGTGTTCTCGCTCTCCTCGGGTGCCCCGTTCCTCGCGGGCTTCCTCGGCTACACGGCCCTCGTCTACGTGCTGCTCGGCGGCATCGGCTTCCTGCTGTCGGCGCTGGTGCCGGCCATCGTGCCGTTCGACGGGCTCGCGCTCGCGCTCGTCTGGGTCTCGTCGTCCATGCTGCTCCAGCTCCGCCGGGCCTACCCCGAGCGGATCCCGGAGGAGCTCGCGCTCGTGCTCCCGCCCGTGGACAAGCTCGATGCGGCGCGCGACGCGTTCATCGGCGGCGCGGGCGCGCTGCCGCCCGGGCACCTCTGGTGGGCCATCGGCTACGGCCTCGGGTGCTTCGTGCTCGGCCTCCTCGTGCTCGGGCGCCGGGAGCTCGCGCGGTAGCGCGCCTCCCGCGGGGCGTGTCAATTGCGTCTGACGGCTCGCGCGCCGGGCGTCCGGGCGCGCCGCGCACCCGCACGAGCCGACCTCTTTTCGCTCGCGACCACATGGCACACCCTGCTCCCCCCCTCGTGGGCTCCGACGCCGCCGCGCGCGGCGCCGACCCCCGCCACTTCTCGCTCGACCACGCGTCCGTGCGCCGGCACGTGCTGCGGAACGGGCTGACCGTGCTCGTGCGCCGCGACCCGTCGGCGCCGGTGGCGGCCGTCGTCACCTACGTGAAGGCGGGCTACTTCGACGAGACCGACGACGTGGTGGGGATCGCGCACGTCCTCGAGCACATGTACTTCAAGGGGACGCCCACGCGCGGCGTGGGCGAGATCGCGAAGCAGACGAAGGCGAGCGGCGGCTACCTCAACGCGCACACGATCTACGACCACACGATGTACTACACGGTGCTCCCGAGCGCCGGGTTCGTGTCGGGGCTGGAGATCCAGGCGGACGCCTACGCGAGCTCGCTCATCGACGCCGAGGAGCTGCGCAAGGAGCTCGAGGTCATCATCCAGGAGGCGAAGCGCAAGGCGGACAACCCGTCGGCCGTCGCCACCGAAACGCTGTACGAGGTGCTGCACGACCGGCACCGGATGCGCCGCTGGCGCATCGGTCGCGAGGCGGGGCTGCGGCAGCTCACGCGGGAGCACCTGCTCGGCTTCTACCGCAACTTCTACCGTCCGTCGGAGACCATCCTCGCGATCGTCGGCGACCTCGACCCGGACGAGGTCATGCGCCACGTCGAGCGCCTCTACGCCGCGCTTCCCGACGGGGACGTGGCGCGCACGCCCGGCCCGCCGGAGCCGGAGCGGCGGGGCTTCCGCTGCCGCGAGCTCTCGGGGGACGTCGCGCAGTCGCAGCTCGTGATGGGGTGGCGCACGCCCGGCTCGCTGCACGCCGACACGCCGCTGCTCGACCTGCTCGCGACGGTGCTCGGCACCGGCCGCGCCTCGCGGCTCTACCGCGCGGTGCGCGAGCGGCAGCTCGCCGCGTCCGTGACGGCGTACAACTACACGCCCACGGAGCTCGGCGTCTTCGTGGTGCACGCGGAGACGCCGCCGGACACCGCGCTCGGTGCGGCGCGCGGCGTCTGGGAGCAGGTGCGCGAGGTCCGCGAGTCGGGCGTCGGCGCGCACGAGATCGAGCGCGCGCGGCGGATCTTCGAGAGCCGCTGGGTGCGGCGGCTCGAGACCATGGAAGGGCAGGCGCAGTACCTCGCCGAGTGGGAGGCGCTCGGCGGCTGGCAGCAGGGGGACCGCTACCTCGAGCGCGTGCTCTGTGCGCCGGTCGAGCAGGTGACAGAGGTCGCGCGCCGCTACCTCGACCCCGAGCACGCGGCGGTGGTGCTCTACCGCCCCGCGAAGTCGCCGGAGGTCCTCGGCGGCGCGGAGCGTCTGCGCTCCGCGCTGGACGCCGACCGGCCGGCGCCGCTCCCCACGACGCCGCCGCGCGCCGCGCGCGCGACGCCGGCGACGCGCGGCGCGCCGCGGCTCGAGCGCGAGGAGCAGGGGGTGCGCGTGTATCGCTCGCCCACGGGGCTCCCGATCCTCGTCAGGCGCCGGCCCGGTGCGCCCATCGCGCACCTCGGCGTGTTCGCGCTCGGCGGGCCACGCGAGGAGGGCGCGGAGCGCGCGGGGCTCTCGACGTTCGTCGCGCGCACCGCGGTGAAGGGCACGACCCGCCGCAGCGCCGCGCAGATCGCCGAGGACGCGGAGCTGCTCGGCGGGAGCGTCGGCTCGTCGGTGGGGGGCGAGCACCTCGGGTGGACGCTGAGCGTGCCGACGCAGCACGTCGTCGCCGCGCTCGACCTCCTGGCGGACGTCACGCAGCACGCGACCTTCCCCGAGGCGGCCGCGGAGACGGAGCGCGCGGTGCTGCTCTCCGACCTCGCGATGCTGCGCGACGACATGTACCGCTACCCGGTGCGGCTCGCGCTCTCGTCCGCGTTCGCGGGGCACCCGTACGGCGTGCCGGCGATGGGGACGGAGGAGTCGCTCGCGCGGCTGAGCGCGGACGACCTGCGCGCGTGGCACCGGGAGCGCGTCCTCCGCGCGCCCGCCGTCGCCGTGGTCGTCGGCGACCTGGACCCGGACGACGTCGCCGGCGTGGTGTCGCGCGACTTCGGCCGGATCGAGCCGGGCGAGCTGGGGGACCTGCCGGCGCCGGCGTGGCCGGACGCCGCGACGCAGACGGCCGAGTCGCGCGAGAAGGCGCAGACGGCGCTCGCGCTCGCGTTCCCGGGGCCGGGCCGCCGCGACCCGGACCGCTTCGCCGCGGAGATCCTCGCCGGCGTCGCCAGCGGCCTCGGGGGGCGCTTCTTCGACGAGCTGCGCGACAAGCAGTCGCTCGCCTACACGGTGCACGCGTACACGCTGGAGCGCACGCGCGCGGGCGCCTTCCTCGCCTACATCGCCACGGGGCCGCAGCAGGAGGAGACGGCGCGCCGGGGGCTGCTCGCGGAGTTCGAGAAGCTCCGCGCCGCGCCGGTGACGGCCGAGGAGCTCGCGCGCGCGAAGACCTACGCCATCGGCACGCACGCCATCCGCCAGCAGAGCGGGGGCGCGGTGCTCGCCGACATCGTCGACGCCTGGCTGCTCGGCGCCGGACTCGGCGAGCTCGCCGCGTACGAGTCCAGCATCGCGTCGGTGAGCGCCGAGGCGATCCAGCGGCTCGCCCAGCGGTACTTCGATCCGGAGCGCCGAGTGGAGGGGATCGTGCGGGGTGTCGGGAGGACCGTCTGATGTCGGGGACGCTCGAGGGGCTCCGCGACCGGCTGCGGCCCACGCTGCCGTACCGAATCGGTCGGGCCGTCTACCAGGGCAGCGGGCTCAAGGCGCGACTGACCGCGCGCCGGCTGCGCATCGCCGTGCGCACGGAGCCGATGGACGCGCTGCTCGCGCGACTCGGCCGGGCCGGCCTCGTGCCCGCCCCGGAGGTCGCGCCGCCCGGGCTGGACGTGCCCGGCGTCAGCGCCGGACCCATGCCGGCGCGCGACGTGGCGGCGTTCACCCGCCTCCTCTCCCACGTGCGGCCGCGCACCGTGCTGGAGATCGGCACGAACTGGGGGTGTTCGACGGCGATGTTCGCCCTGAACACGGAGGACGCCGCGCGGATCTGGACGGTCGACGTCTGCCGCGAGATGTTCGACGAGGCGGCGCTGGCCAGGAGCCGCGAGCTCGACATGGTGCTCCCGCGCGCGCGGACGGGCGAGGTGTACCGGCGACTGCCCGAGGCTCGGAAGGTGACGCAGGTGTTCCGCGACTCGCGGCTGCTCGACTGGACGGAGTCCGACTTCCCGCCGGCGTTCGACCTGGTGTTCGTGGACGCGTGCCACGAGTACGAGTTCGCGCGCTCGGACACGGAGCGTGCGTGGCCGCGGGTCGCGCCGGGCGGCCTGCTCGTCTGGCACGACTACTACCCGCGAGTGGAGATGTGGCCGGGCGTCTTCCGCGCGGTGAACGACTTCGCGCGCGCCGTGGCGCCGGTGTATCACATCGCCGGCACGGCGCTCGCGGTCGCGGTGAAGCCGGCGGCCGGTCGCCAGCGCCCGTCGCGGGCTACTGCCCCGCCTGCGTCTCCCTGAGCCCGCGGACCGCTCTGGCCACGTCCCACACGGCCGGCCGCAGGCGGCCGCCGGCGGCCCGCAGGCCCGTGAGGCGGTGGTAGTCGCCCGCCTCGGCGATGATGATGCCCTTCACGGCGGACTCGCTCGTCGCCCAGGCGAGGCTCCCCCAGACCGCGCGCTCCTGCGCCTCCTCGCCGTGCGCCAGCGGGAAGCCGCCGCTCGCGAACACCCAGTGCGGCTTCTGCCGCGTGAGGCGCGACGCGCGGAGCCAGCGGTCGGCGGCCTGCATGCGCGCGTCGAGCGCGGGCGCGCCGCGGAACGACGGCTGGAGCGTGAAGCCCACGACGTCCACCGGGGACCCGGGCCCGGCAGCCCACGCGTACAGCGCGCTGTCGGCGTCGTCGTAGCGCGCGGCCGCGACGCCGATGCGGATGCGCCGGTTCACGCGGTCGCGCAGCCGGGCGACGCGCGTGAGGTAGTCCTGCCAGTAGCGCACCGGCACGTCGCCGAGCAGTCGCGCGCCGCGCCCGTACGGCTCCGCCGCCGGGATGAACACGTTCGGCTGGAGCCAGCGCATGATCCGGTCGGCGTTCCGGAGCCGCGCGCGCGTGTACGCCTCGGGGTCGCGCCGGTACGCCGCGCCCGCGTCCTCGCCGTAGCCGAGGGAGACGATGATCAGCGCGCTGTCCACCAGGCGGATCGGGTCGATGAGCTTCTTCACCGAGTCGAGCGTCGCGTTCGTCGCCCCCTCGGCGTCCACCACGATGTGCACGGCGCCCACGCCGAGCGTGTCGAACAGCGCGAGGTCGTTCTTGACGGCGAGCGGGGAGGGCGGGGACGCGATGTCGGGGAAGATGCGCAGGCCGATCACGAAGTCGCGCGCGGGGCGCTCCGTGAGCCGCACGTCCGCGAACCGGTCGTAGCTCTTGATGGCGCGCGAGCCCTGCGGCAGCTCGAACAGCGTCACCGCCGCCGACGCGCCGGCGTAGAGCGCGAGCGCCGCGCGCACCGTCTTGCTCGCGCGCCAGCGCGCGGGGAAGGCCGGGGCCAGCAGCGGCACCTGGATCGCGAACGGCGAGTAGAGCGACGACGGCCCCATCGCGGCGCCGAGCGCGGCGGCCTGGGCGGCCGTGAGCGAGAGCATGATGGGCGCGGGCGTCGCCTCGCGCGTGATGAGCCAGCGGGTGACCGCGGCGGCGGCGATGATGACGTCGTACGCCGCGACGGGCACGGCGATGAGCGAGGTCACCATCCCCTTCGCCATGGCGTACAGCGCCTGCACGGCGAAGAGGATCGCGGTGGCGGCCCACACCCAGCCGATGGTGACGATCGCGCGGCCGGTGAGGATCGTGGACGCGGCGACCCCCGCCATGACGGCCGGCGCGATGAGCAGGCCGGCGAGCCCCGTCAGCGACGCGAACGTGCGCGGGACGGAGCGCGCGCGCGCGATCTGGCCCGCCATCGCGATGTTCCAGAGGAGGATGATCGCGGAGACGAGGAGGTGGGCGGGGGCGAGGAGCTCTTTCATCGGCTGAGGTGCCTGGAGGCACTCCTCGTGCCGCTAACGGTCCCGCCCGGCGGGTAGCGGCTCCGATCCGGGCCCGCGCTCGTGGACGCCGAGGCGGACCTCGCGCGCCGAGAGGCGCCGCGCGAGCACGTCGATCGCCTTGCGGCCGTCCAACGCGGCGGGCACCAGCACGTCGGCGAGCACGAGCCCATGCTCCGGGAACGTGTGCAGCGCCATGTGGCAGCCGTCGAGCAGGAGAAAGGCGGTGAGGGTGCCCGCGGGGAGCATGTGCACGGCGGGCGTGCCGCTGGACGCGAGCCCGGCCCCGCCGGCCGCCGCGATCAGCAGCCCACTCAGCAGGGCCGCGTCGCCCGCCTGCGCGGCGGGCACGCCGACGAAGTCGGCGAGGAGGTGCGTGAAGCGTTCCGGAGTGGCCGTCATCGCGCGGGCGCGCCGGGGCGCGTCAGAACATCGACATCGCGAGGAAGCTGCGCAGCGAGTCGTTCGTCGAGCGCAGCCGCGCCGAGAGGAGTCGCACGCACGCCCACAGCACCTTGTACGCGATCTCCCGGTTGAAGTCGAGCAGCAGCTCGAAGTCGGGCCGCGCGATCGTGAGGCACTTCACGGTGCCGTTGGCGATCGCGTCGGTGGAGCGCTCGCTGCGGTCGAACACCGCCATCTCGCCGAACAGCGCGCCCGGCCGGAGCACCGCGAGGGCCTCCTCGCCGCTCCCCGGCACCACGCGGCTGATCCGCACCTCGCCCTCGACGATGAGATAGAGCCGGTTCCCCTGCTCGCCCTCGCGGAAGACGTACTCGCCGAGCTCGAACGTCTCCATCTTGCAGACCTCGGCCACGCGCGCGAGCTCCCCGTCATCGAGATCCTTGAAGATCGCCACGTTGCGGAGCAGCTCGGGCACAGCGGGCATCCACGGCCTCGGCGGGGTTGGGGGAAGGTCCGCGCAAGCTAGGAGCGAAGCTCTGCGCTGGCAAGCGATTGCGCCGGCGGCTACCTTGCGCGCATGCCGCGCGGCGCCCTGCTCACGACGCCCAACCTGCTCTCGCTCTCGCGCCTGGGGCTCGCCGCGGCCTTCCCCTTCCTCGAGGGGCGCGCGGAGCGCGCCGCGGTCGTCGCCGCGGCCGCGCTCACGGACTTTCTCGACGGCTTCCTCGCGCGGCGGAGCCACACCGCGTCGCGCTGGGGCGCGCTGCTCGATCCCGTGGCCGACCGGATGTTCGTGTTCGTCGCCGTGTGCACGTACCTGTTCCGCGGCGAGATCACCACGACGCAGTACTTCGTCTTCATCTCGCGCGACCTCATGACGGCCGTCGGCTTCCTCGTGGCGAAGGGGATGCCCTCGCTGCGCGACGTGACGTTCCAGGCGCGGCTCGGCGGCAAGGTCGTCACGGTGCTGCAGCTCCTGCTGCTCCTCGTGGTGCCGCTCGCGCCGTCCGCGGTCGGGCCGCTCGTCGTCGCGATCGGCGCGGCGTCGGCGTGGGCGATCGCGGACTACACCGCGATGCTCTGGCGCGCGCGCGCG
>JBJMNJ010000521.1:0-2563 GCA_045804325.1 Gemmatimonadaceae bacterium | reverse complement strand
CGGCCTCGGGGGCCGCCGGTGTGGAATCGGAGAGCATGGAGGAGCGAATGCGACGACGGTGCGGCGTCCCGACGGAACGCCGCCGGACCCGCAGGGGGCAGGGGGCGTGCCGTGAGCGGTGAGGAGGGTGTCACGGCGGATGGAACGACGGGGCGGCGACGCGGGTGGGACGACGGATGACGGGGTGATAGGCTTGGGTGGTCGTGGGCCGGCTGGGCCGGCAGCGGCCACCACTCACCGTCGACACGCGGAGCGTCGAATGCCCGAGGCCGCAAGCCCGGAAAGCCCGCCGCTCGACGCCGCGGCGCGGGTGCTGTCCGTGAACGTCGGCGCGGTCCGCGAGGTGGAATGGCGCGGCGAGCGCGTGTGGACCGGGATCTGGAAGTCGCCGGTGGGCGATCGGGCGGTCGCGGTGCGGGGGGTGAACCTCGACGGCGACGACCAGGCCGACCGGACGGTGCACGGGGGCCCCGACAAGGCCGTCTACGCGTACGCGGCCGAGGACTACGCCCACTGGCGCGAGGTCGAGCGGGTCGACGCGGCGCCGGGGCTGTTCGGCGAGAACCTCACCGTGCGCGGGCTCGACCTGCGCGCGGCGGTGGTCGGGGAGCGATGGCGCGTGGGCAGCGTCCTGCTCGAGGTCGCGCAGCCGCGCATGCCGTGCTTCCAGCTCGGCATGCGCCTGGGCGATCCGCGCTTCCCGCGGCGCTTTCTCGCGGTGGCGCGGCTCGGCGCCTATCTGCGGATCGTGACCGAGGGTGAGCTCCGCGCCGGCGACGCCATCCACGTCGTGGCGCGCCCGCCGCACGGGGTCACGCTGGCCCGCGTCGGCGAGTCGCTGCGCGACCCGCGGGCGGCGCGCGACGCGCTCGGCGCACCGGCGCTGGCGACGCAGTGGCGCGACATGCTGCTCGGCCGCGACCGCGGCTGAGCGGCGACGCCCTCACTCCGGATCCTTCGCCGGCGCGAACTTCAGCATCGCCCGCGCGAGCACGAACAGGCGCGCGAAGTACACCCACGCGTCGCCCTCGAGCTGCGGGACCACCGCGCGCGCGTCGGCCGCGCACTCGCGCAGCGTGAACCACTGATCGGGGCGCAGCGTGCCGCCGGCGCCGAGGAACGCCGCGGCGAGACCGGCGACGTCGGCGTCGAGCATCACGAGCGCGACGCCGTCCACCTCCTCACCGCCGGCCAGCTCCTCCGGGTAGTCGGACGCCGAGTGCGCGGCGAGGAGGTCGCGGACCGTGTCGGTCGCCTCGCTCACCGCAGCGCGCGCTCGCCGACGGCGCGGTAGCGGCGGTACTCGTCGAGGAGGTCGCGGAGCATGGCGATGGGGGGCGTGGGCTCACAGGTAGCGCATCCACCAGCGCGGCGCCCGCGCCCGGCGCGCCGCGTACCAGCGCGACGCCGGATAGAGCGCGAGACACGTCGCCGCCCATACAGCATACACGGTCGGCAGGCCGAACCCCCAGCCGAGCGCGCGCAGCGGCGCCGGATCCTCGAGGAAGCGCGTGAACGCGCGCGCCGGGAAGCCGAGCGCCACGCCCGCGGCGAGCGCCGAGCCGTGCACGAGGAAGACGTGCAGCAGGTACGTGAACATCGGCGTGCGCCCGAACGCGCGCAGCACCGCGCCCACGGGGCGGAGCGGCGCGGGCGCCGCCGTGCGTCGCGCGTCGAGCAGGCCGGCGAGCGACAGCGTGACGCCGAGCGTGACGAGCACGAAGAGCGGCGACGGCGGGTACTTCGAGACGTTCAGGAACGCGAGCGCGGTGAAGACGGCGGTCGACTGCGCGCGCCACGGCACGTCGCCGACGTTGGCGAGGCGCGCCAGCGCGAACAGCGCGAGCGCCGCGGCGCCGATGCGCAGCAGCGCCCGGCGGCGCTCGCCGGCGGGGCGCGCGAACGCCGGGCCGGCGCCGTAGCCCATGCACAGCACGCCGAACCACGGCAGCAGCGGATAGGCGACGAACCCCGGCAGCGGCGCGGCCGGACCGGGCGCGAAGAGCAGGTGCCACGCGAGCTGCGCCACCGGCGGCAGGCCCGGCGCGAGGGGTGCGCCGAGCTGCGCGATCGAATCGGCGGCGAGCAGCGTCGTGGCGCCGACCGCGAAGACCGTGGACGGCGGCAATCGGAGGAGCGCCGCGAGCAGCACGAGCCCGGCGCCGATGGCCCAGATCACCTGGAAGAAGAAGAACGGCGCGGCGAAGTCGAACGCGAAGCCGACGACGGTCAGCTCGAGCGCGACGAGCCAGAGTCCGCGCGTCACCTGGAAGCGCGCCACCGCGCGCCGGTCGCGCGCCGCGACGCACTGCAGGTACACCGACGCGCCGGCCAGGAAGACGAACGTCGGCGCGCACAGGTGCGTGACCCAGCGCGTGGCGAACAGCGCCGGCGTGGTGCGCGCGAGATCGGTGGGCTGGAAGACGAGCGCGGTGTTCGACCAGTACTCGCGCACGTGATCGAGCACCATGAGCGCGACGACGAGCCCGCGCACGACGTCGATCGAGTCGACGCGCGCGCCACGCGCGCCGCGCGGATCGCGCGAGGGACGTGGATCGAGCGT
>JBJMNJ010000520.1:0-2622 GCA_045804325.1 Gemmatimonadaceae bacterium | reverse complement strand
GGGCGCGCGGAGCTGTCGCAGGACGCGATCATTCGCGCGATGGCGGGCGGCGCGGCCACCACGGCTCCGGAGCCGCACGCATGAGCGCCATCGCCCGGCCCTCGGCCGACGGCCCTCGGCCCTCGGCCGCCGCCAGCGGAGGGCCGAGGGCCGAGGGCCTCCGGCAGCTTCTCGGCGGCCCCGCCGCCGGTGCCGTGCTCGCGCTCGTGCTGCTCGTGGTGCTCAACGCGCTCTTCACGCCGAACTTCGCGAGCACCGCGAACCTCTGGAACATCCTCTGGCAGGTGAGCTCGGTCGTGCTCGTCGCCGTCGGGATGACGCTCGTCATCGCCACGGGCGGGATCGACCTGTCGGTGGGGAGCGTCATGGCCATCGCCGGCGCCGTGGCCGCCACGCGGCTCGGGATGGGGCTCGTGCCCGCGGTGGGGCTCGCGCTCGTCGCCGCGCTGCTGGTCGGCATGCTGAACGGCACCCTCGTCGCCCGCGACGGCATCCAACCGATCGTCGTCACGCTCGCGACGCTCATCGCCGGGCGGGGGCTCGCGCAGGTCCTCTCGAACGACGGCCAGCTCGTCTCGATCTACCACAAGGGCTTCGAGGCGTGGGGCCGCACGCGGCTCGGCCCCGTGCCCGTGCCGGTGATCGTCGCCGCGGTCGTCGTCGCCGTCGCCGCGTTCGCCCTGCGCGCCACGCCGTTCGGTCGCTACGTGCTCGCCGCCGGCGGCAACCCCGCCGCGGCGCGCCTCGCGGGCGTGCCGGTGAAGCGCACGCTCATCGTCGTGTATGCGGTGTCCGGCCTCCTCGCCGGGCTCGCCGGCCTGCTCGAGACGAGCCGACTCGGCGCGAGCGACGCGGCGAAGATCGGCCTCAACATCGAGCTCGACGCCATCGCCGCGACGGTCGTCGGCGGCACCGCGCTCACCGGCGGGCGCGCCACGATCCTCGGCACGGTCGTCGGCGCGCTCGTGATGCAGGTGATCGCGACGAGCTTCAACATGCTGCTCGTGCCGTACGCGTGGTCGCTCGTGCTGAAGGCGGCGATCATCGTCGTCGCGGTGTACTTCCAGCGGCCAAGGAAGGTCTGATGAAGCCCGTCGCGGAGTCCGAGCGATACACGGGCCCTCGGCCCTCGGCCGTGGGCCCGCCGCCGCCCGCGGCCGAGGGCCGAGGGCCGAGGGCCGAGAACCGCCCTCGCGCGCACCGCGCGCTGCGCATCCTCCAGCACCAGGGCGCGCTCATCGCGCTGGTCGTCGCCTGCCTCTTCGGCTTCGCGCGCTACGCGACGTTCCTCACGTCGACCAACCTGCTGAACGTGCTCCGGCAGAACAGCATGGTCGGCATCGTCGCGCTCGGGATGACGTTCGTGATCCTCACCGCGGGGATCGACCTCTCGGTGGGGTCGCTGCTCGCCGTCGCGGGGATCGTCGCGGCGACGCTCTCGCCGCAGGGGAGCCTCGTCGCCATCCTCGCCGGCGTCGGCGTCGCCGCGCTGCTCGGCGTCGTGAACGGCGTCGTCATCACGAAGGCGCGCATCCAGCCGTTCGTGGTGACGCTCGCCATGATGATCGCCGCGCGCGGCGTGGCGCTGGCCGTCACGCAGGAGAACTCCGTGCGCGTGGCCACCGAGGCGACGGGGCTCTCGTGGCTCGGCCGCGGCTTCGTGGGGCCCATCCCCGTGCCGGTCCTCCTGCTCGCCGTCGTGTACTTCGTCGGCTGGGTGGTGCTGCGCCACACGGCGTTCGGCCGCCACGTGTACGCGGTGGGAGACGAGGAGGGCGCCGCGCGCCTGCTCGGCCTCAAGGTGGACCGCGTGCTCATCGCGACGTACGCGGCGAGCGGCGCGCTCGCCGGGCTCGCCGGCGTGCTGCTCGCCGCGCGGCTCGGCGCCGGGCAGCCGGTGGCGGGCGCCGGGTGGGAGCTCGACGCGATCGCCGCCGTCGTCGTCGGCGGGACGCTGCTCACCGGCGGGCAGGGGGGCGCCGGGCTCACGCTCACTGGCGTGCTGCTGCTCGGCGTCATCCTCAACCTGCTCAACCTCGAGGGGACGCTCTCGCCGTGGTGGCAGTGGGTCATCCGCGGCGCGTTCCTCCTCATGGTCGTCGTCATCCAGGGGCGCATGCAGCGCCGGGTGGAGGCGTGAGCTCGCCACACGCGGCCGCGTCCGCGCCCGACCTCGAGCGCCTCGCCGAGGAGCCGCACCGGCGGCTCGACCTGCTGACGGGCGAGTGGGTGCTCGTGAGCCCGCACCGCACGAAGCGGCCGTGGCAGGGGAAGGTGGAGCGGCTCATGGACGTCGTGCGTCCGCAGTACGAGCCCACCTGCTATCTCTGCCCGGGGAACCAGCGCGCCGGCGGCCACCAGAACCCCGGGTACACGGGGACGTTCGTGTTCGACAACGATTTCGCTGCGCTGCTGCCTAACGGCAGCAGCGCTCCGTCCACGCCCTTGGCGGGCACTCCCACCATCACCGTCGCCCGCATGCTGCAGGCGCGCCTAGAGCCCGGCGTCTGCCGCGTCGTCTGCTTCTCGCCGCGTCACGACCTCACGCTCGCCGAGATGGACCAGCCGGCGGTGCGCCGCGTGGTGGACGTGTGGGCCGAGGAGTACGCGCGGCTCGGGAGC
>JBJMNJ010000519.1:0-17197 GCA_045804325.1 Gemmatimonadaceae bacterium | reverse complement strand
TCCGCTGGGAGCGGGTTCGCTCGCGGGCTCCGCCCGCTCGCGCCCCTGGGCGGGGGCTCGCGGCCTGCGGCCGCTCCCCGCCGTGTGAGCCGCGCCGCAGGCGCGGCGAGCGACGGCGCTCCCAGCGGAGGAGGCCGCGAGGCCGCCGAACGCGCTCCCACCCTCCAGGCGCGCGGAGAGCAGGAGCTGCAGCGGAACGCGACGGGCGCTACAGGCTCGACCGAACACCCGCCATGATCTGCTCCACCAGCCGCTCCTTCGTCGCCTGCTCCGTCGGGAGTCGCGGCGGAGCGTCGCCGAGGCCGTAGGCGCGGACGATCGAGAGGAGATGGTCCGGGCTCAGGGCGCCGAGCTCGCTTCGCAGGATCTCCTCTCCCTGCGCGTAGACGGCGAACGGATCGAGCACCGCGCGCACCTCGACCGGAGGGAGCTCCCGGGTGGTGGCGGCGGGCCGGGTCGGAGCGGGCTCGGCGGCGCGGGCGGCGCGCTCGAGGGCTCCCTCCAGGTAGACGTCGCTGAGGTGGCGGGCCCAGTGCGCGATGGCGTCGCGGTCGGGCTGGGTCGTCTCGCGGTCGGTGGCGAGCGGCGGGCCGTCCGATGGGACGAACTCGAGCCACCCCACCCACCTCGCATCCGCCTCCACGCGACCGAGGGCGCGCGCGGCGTAGCGCGTTCCCGCGCGCTCGAGGACCGCCGTGTATTCGGCGAGGACGATCCCGTCTGTTTCGGTATGGATGGTCATGGTCAAGTTCGTCTGGTTGCTGGTCCACCGAGCCAGAGGCGTGCCCGGCCGACTTACAAAGCCCGAACTTGACGGGTGGCGGGCGCGGGCCGACCTTCCCTCCAGACTCTCAGGGGAGAATCTGGTGGGAACGACGACGGAAGCGCTGCCGCTCGTGAAGGGCACGCTGGACGTGCTGGTGCTCAAGGCGCTCTCGTGGGGCGCGATGCACGGCTTCGAGATCACGACCTGGCTCGAGGACCGCTCGAGCGGGCGGCTCGGCGTGGACGACAGCGCGCTGTACCAGGCGCTGAACCGCATGGAGGAGCGCGGGCTCGTCGAGGCCGAGTGGGGAGTGACGGAGAACAACCGTCGCGCCCGCTACTACAAGCTCACGGCCGACGGCCGCGCGCACCTGCGCGCCGAGACCACCCGGTGGGTCCGGTACGCCGAAACGGTGACCGGCATCCTCACCGCCGCCACCCGCACCGCCTAGGACGCCGGTGCCGGATCTCCCGGGCCTGCCCGGGCTCGCCGCCCGCTCCGGCGTGCGCCGGCTCTTCCGGCTCCGTCCGAGCCGGCCCGAGCTCGTGGACGCCGAGGTGGACGAGGAGATCCGGCTCCACCTCGAGCTGCGGGTCGAGCAGCTCGTCCGCCGCGGGCTGACGCCCGACGCGGCGCGGCGCGAGGCGCTCGCCCGCTTCGGCCCGCTCGACGAGGCACGCCGCACCCTCAGACACTCCGCCCGCCGGCGAGAGGAGAGGCTTCGCATGCGCGACACCTTCGACGCCCTGGTGCACGACCTCCGCTTCGCCCTGCGCGGGCTGCGGAAGCGCCCCGCCTTCACCGCCGCGGTCGCGCTGACGCTCGCGCTCGGCATCGGGGCGAACGCGACGATGTTCGGGATCGTGGACCGGCTGCTGCTGCGGCCGCCGGCGATGATGCTGGCCGCCGAGCGCACGGGGCGCGTCTTCCTCTGGCGCACGTTCGACGACGGGCCGAGCGCGCAGAACAACATCCAGTACCGCCGGTACCTCGACCTCACGGAGTCGACGCGCTCGTTCGACAAGACGGCCGCGTTCTTCGGCGCGCAGCTCGTCTTCGGCGACGGCGAGAAGGCGAAGCAGGAGCGCACCTCGCTCGTGAGCGCGAGCTTCTGGTCGATGTTCCGCGTGGCGCCCGCGCTCGGGCGCTTCTTCGGCCCCGCCGAGGACAAGCTGCCGAACGGCGCGCCGGTCGTCGTGCTCGGCTACGGCTACTGGCAGTCGCGCTTCGGCGGCGACCCCGGCGTGCTCGGCAAGGCCATTCGCATCGGCAGGTCGATGTACACCGTGATCGGCGTCGCGCCCCCGGGATTCAACGGGCTCGACATGCAGTCGGTCACGGCGTACATGCCGATCACGGCCGGGGCGAGCGAGCTGTTCGGCGGCTCCGAGCGGCGCCTGCGCGACCCCTGGTACGACACGTACAACATGACGTGGATGGAGATGGTCGCGCGCCGCAAGCCGGGGGTGACCGTCGAGCAGGCGAACGCGGACCTCACGGCGGCGTACCGGCGGAGCTACCTCGCGCAGCAGGCGCGCCGCAACAGCGGCGGGCTGCCGATCGAGAAGGTCAAGCCGCGGGCCGAGCTCGCGTCGATCATCCGCGACCGCGGGCCGAACGGGCGGCAGGAGGCGCGCGTGGCCACGTGGCTGGGCGGCGTGTCGTTCCTCGTGCTCCTCATCGCCTGCGCGAACGTGGCCAGCCTGCTCCTCGCGCGCGCCGTGGAGCGCCGGCGCGAGATCGCCGTGCGCGTGGCGCTCGGCGTCTCCCGCGCGCGGCTGCTCGGGCAGCTCCTCACGGAGAGCACCCTGCTCGCGCTCATCGGCGGCTTCGCGGGCGTGCTCGCGGCGCACTGGGGCGGCGGCGTGCTGCGGCGCACGCTGCTCCCGGACGTGGCGTGGGGGAGCACGCTCCTCGACGCCCGGATGCTCCTGTTCGCGGCGGCGCTCGCGCTCCTCGCGGGACTCCTGACCGGAATCGCGCCGGCCCTCCAGATGCGGCGCGACGACGTCTCGGCGGCACTGAAGGCCGGCGGGCGCGAGGGAAGCCTGCGGCGGTCGCGGCTGCGCACGGCGCTCCTCGTGCTCCAGGGCGCGGTGAGCGTGCTGCTGCTCGTGGGCGCGGGGCTGTTCGTGCGCAGCCTGCGGAACGTGAAGGGACTCGACCTGGGCTACGACGCGGAGAAGCTCATCCACGTCTCGAGCGAGATGCGCGGCACGAAGCTCGACTCCGCGGCAGGCGTCAGCCTGCAGGAGGCCCTCCGCGAGCGCGCGGCGGCGCTGCCGGGCGTCGAGGCGGCGGCGCAGACGCTCGCGGTGCCGTTCTACATGACGTGGAGCGAGCCCGTGCGCGCGCCGGGCGTCGACACGACGCGGCTGCGCGACGAGTACTACATGAACGCGGTGTCGCCGGAGTACTTCGCGACGACCGGCATCCGCATCCTGCGCGGGCGCGGCCTCACGGCGGCCGACCGCGCGGGCAGCCGGCGCGTGCTCGTGATCAGCGAGCAGACGGCGAAGACGGTGTGGCCCGGACAGGAGGCGGTGGGCAAGTGCCTGCGGCGCGGGGCGGACACCGCGCCGTGCGAGGACGTCGTGGGCGTCGCGTCCGACGTGCGGCTCAGCTTCGAGGACGGGCCGGCGCGCCACGTCTACGTGCCGATCGCGCAGGAGTCGAACAGCGGCGCGGGGCTCTTCGTGCGCACGCGCGGCGACGCCGCGCGCGCGACGGAGACGGTGCGGCGCGAGCTGCAGAAGCTCATGCCCGGCGCGGCGTTCGTGAAGACGCAGGCGCTCGCCGACATCGTCGCCCCCGCGGTGCGCTCGTGGCAGCTCGGCGCGACGATGTTCTCGCTCTTCGGCCTGCTCGCGCTCCTCGTGGCGGCGGTGGGGCTCTACAGCGTGATCGCGTACAACGTGGCGCAGCGCACGCACGAGCTCGGGGTGCGCATGGCGCTCGGCGCCCGCACCGGGGACGTGCTGCGCCTCGTCGTGGGCGAGGGGCTCCGCGTGACGGTCGTGGCCATCGCGCTCGGCGTCGCCGCGGCGCTGCTCGCGGGGCGGTGGGTGAAGCCGCTGCTCTTCCAGGTGTCGGAGAAGGACCCGACGACGTACGTCGGCGTGGCCGTCGCGCTGCTCCTCGTGGCGGGCGCCGCGAGCCTCGTCCCCGCGCGTCGCGCGGCGCGCGTGGACCCGAGCGTGGCGCTCCGAAGCGACTGACGCCCTCGAGCCGGAGCATTCGTGCTCCGGCGGGTCTCCACGGGCCGAACAAGTGAAAGGGCTCGGAAAGTTCGTCCCCGGGATGTTGCCCGGCGGCGGGCTCTCCGGCACGTTCCGGGCGTGGCTGGCGTTCCGCATCGGCGCCGCCCGGCACTTTCACGCCCCGTCCCCTGGATCCACGCATGTCACTCACGCTGCTTCGTCCCGCGCCGCTCGCCGCGGCGACGCTCATTGCACTCGCCGCCTGCGCGCCGGGCGGCTCCGTGGCCACGGCACCCGCGCCCGCGCCCGGGCCGACGCCCGCGCCGACGGGCCGCGTCCGACTCGACTCCGCGCCCGCGAACTGGCAGCTGCTCGACCTCGAGCGCGACGGCGTGCCCGGGATCTCGAGCGAGCGCGCGATGCGCGAGGTGCTCGCCGGGCGGCAGCCGGCGCGCACGGTGGTCGTCGCGGTGATCGACGGCGGGGTGGACACGGCGCACGCCGACCTCCGCGCGAACCTGTGGACGAACGCGCGCGAGCAGGCGGGGAATCGCGCGGACGACGACGGCAACGGCTTCGCGGACGACGTGCGCGGCTGGAACTTCATCGGCGGCGCGGACGGCCGCGACGTCGAGCACGACACGTACGAGGTCGCGCGGCTGCACGCCCGCTGCACGGGCATCAACCCGAACGCCGCGCCCCCGCAGTCCCCCGCCACGTGCGACTCGGTGCGCCGCGACTTCACACGCCGGCGCGGGGAGGCCGAGCGCACGCTCCAGCAGATCCGGCAGATCGACGCCGTGCTCGGCGAGGCGGTCGCGGTGCTCCGGCGCGTGCTCGCCCCGGACTCGGTGACCATCGAGCGCGTGCGCGCGTTGCGGCCGGCGGACCAGGAAGCGCGCGAGGCGCGCTCCACCTACCTCCAGATGGCCGAGGCCGGGCTGACGCCGGACGAGGTGGCCGAGGCGCTGAAGGCGTACGAGAGCCAGGTGAAGTACGGGCTCGAGCCGACGTACGACCCGCGCCCCATCGTCGGCGACCGCTACCTCGACCCGACGGAGCGCCGCTACGGGAACACGGACGTCACGGGGCCGGACGCGTCGCACGGCACGCACGTGGCGGGGATCATCGGCGCGGTGCGCGGCAACGGCGTCGGCGTCGAGGGGATCGCGCCGGCGGTGCGCATCATGGGCGTGCGGGCGGTGCCCGACGGCGACGAGCGCGACAAGGACATCGCCAACGCCATCCGCTACGCGGCGGACAACGGCGCGCAGATCATCAACATGAGCTTCGGGAAGTCGCACTCCCCCTTCAAGGCGTCGGTGGACAGCGCGGTGCGCTACGCCGAGTCGAAGGGCGTGCTCATGGTGCACGCGGCGGGGAACGAGTCCGAGAACACGACGACGGCGGCGAACTTCCCGACGCCGGTGTTCAGGGGAGGCGGGCGCGCGGGCCTCTGGATCGAGGTGGGCGCGATCGGGTGGCGCCTCGGCGACAGCCTCGTCGCGCCGTTCTCGAACTACGGCAAGGTCGTGGACGTGTTCGCGCCGGGCATGGACATCCTCTCGACGGTGCCCGGCGGGCGCTACGAGCGCGAGAGCGGCACGAGCATGGCGGCGCCGGTGGTGAGCGGGCTCGCGGCGCTGCTGATGGCGTACTACCCGGACCTCACCGCGGCCGACGTGAAGCGCATCATCCTCGAGTCCGCGGTGCGCCGCGCGGACGACATGGTGCTCCGCCCCGGCGGCGAGGGCGCGCGCGTGCGCTTCGGCGACCTGTCGACGACGGGCGGGGTCGTGAACGCGCTGGCCGCGGTGCGGATGGCAGAGGAGCTGCGGAGCAGGAAGCAGCCCTGACGGCAGGGAGCAGTGGACAGGGAGCAGGGGCGGCCCGGAGGGGTCGTCGCTGCTCCCTGATTCATTACGCACCCACGCCGCTTCCTGCTCCCTGCTCCCTGCTCCCTGTGTCTCGCGCCTCCGCCAGCAGCTCGATCAGCGCCCGCAGCTTTCGCTCGCCGAGGTGGCCGAGCATGCGCTTGTGCATGTCGCCGACGGGGGCGTCCATGCGGGCGAGGAGGGCGAGGCCGCCGCGGGTGATGCGCGTCTTCACCTGCCGGCGGTCGGCGGAGTCGCGCTCGCGCTCGACGAGGCCGGCGTCCTCGAGGCGGTCGAGCAGGCGCGTGACGTCGGGCACCTGGGCCACGAGGCGGTCGCGGATCTCGTAGCGGCAGAGCCCCGTGGGCCCGGCGCCGCGGAGGATGCGCAGGACGTTGTACTGCGTGGGGGTGACGCCGTACGCCTCGAACTCCTGGGCCATCTGGTGGACGAGGACGGCGGCCGTGCGCTCGAGGCTCAGCATGGCCTCCTGCTCGGGGCTCGCGAACGGCTTCGTCTGCTTGATCTCGTCGCGGAGGGAGGGCATCATCCGAGGAGGGTACGTGTTAGAACACGCATAGGCGTCGCCGCCAGGCAAACAGTACGGGCGAGCGGGCCACTCGCGCTACCCGGCGGGGCCGCGGCACGGGGATTTCACGGGGGGACGGCCATGACGGCGACGATTTCCCGCGAGGAGCTGCAGGAGAAGATCGAGCGCGGCGACCGGTTCCACCTCTTCGAGGTGCTCGGGCCGCCGTACTTCCGAAAGCACCACCTCCCGGGGGCCAAGAACCTCCCGCCGAAGGACGTCCGCGAGCGCATCGCCGAGCTCGTGCCGGAGCTGGACGCGGAGATCGTCCTGTACTGCTGGGACGACGACTGACCCACCTCCGGGTGGGCCGCCCGGGATCTGGCGGCCATGGGCTACACCAACGTGCGCGAGTACACGGGCGGCAAGAAGGATTGGCAGGGAGCAGGGCTGCCGCTGGTGAAGGACTGATCGGGCGCGTGAGCTGACGGTCGCGGGCGGAGGGGCCTTCGGGCGCTCCCGAAACCACAGTTCCGCGGCCCGGCAGGCATCTCGGCTGTCGTTCGCGCTCCTCACGCGAAGTGCATCGCGTGAGCGGGCGCGCCCTGCGACCCCTCCGCCCGCTCCCGGTCACGCTTTTCCCCGCCCCCGCCATACAACCCTCTTACGCCCACTCCTCTTGACGGTCTAAAGGAGCAAACCATACACTCTTTTAGTCTGTCTAGAGGAACGTGGCCATGTCGGACGAACGCTCGGAGCTCCTTCAGGGGACCCTGGAGATGCTCGTGCTCAAGACGCTCTCGCTCGAGCCCATGCACGGCTGGGGGATCTCGCTCCGGCTGCGGCAGATCTCGGGCGACGTCTTCGACGTGAACCAGGGGTCGCTCTATCCCGCGCTCCAGCGGATGCTGCGCCGCGGGTGGGTGAAGTCCTCCTGGCACGCGAGCGAGAACAACCGGCGGGCGCGCTACTACGAGCTCACGCGCGAGGGGCGGCGCCAGCTCGAGGAGCAGACCGCCGAGTGGCGGCGCTCCTCCGGCGCGGTCGAGCGCGTGCTGCAGTTCGCACTCCAGGGAGGGTGACCGCGATGACGCCGCTGCAGCTGCTCCACGCCATCGGCACGAGGCTCCAGGCCCTCGTCGGCCGGGGCGCGCAGGAGCGCGACATGGATGAGGAGATGCGCTTCCACCTCGACATGGAGGCACGCCGCCTCGTGCGCGAGGAGGGGCTGGACGACGCGGAGGCGCGGCGCCGCGCCGCCCGCGACTTCGGCGGCGTCGAGCGCTACAAGGAAGAGGTGCGCGACGAGCGCGGCACGCGCGTGCTCGAGGACCTCGGGCAGGACGTGCGCTACGCGGCGCGCTCGCTCCGCCGGCGCCCCGCCTTCACCGCCGTCGCCGCCATCACGCTCGCACTGGGCATCGGCGCCACGACCGCGCTCTTCGGCGTCGTGAAGGCGGTGCTGCTCACGCCCCTCCCCTACGCGCAGCCCGAGCGGGTCGCGGTGCTGTGGAGCGCGTGGACGGGCTTCGACCAGACGTGGCTCTCGTACGACGAGTTCGAGGCGTGGGACTCGGAGATCCCCGGCATCGAGAACGCGGCGCTCTGGTCCACGCAGGCGATCAACCTCACCGAGGGCGGGGAGCCCGAGCGCCTCGTCGCCGGCACCGTCACGCACGACATGTTCTCCGTGCTCGGCGTCTCGCCGATGATCGGCCGCGGCTTCACGAAGGAGGAGGACGCGCCGAACGGCCCGCGCGCGATCGTCCTCGGCCACGGCCTCTGGCAGCGCCGCTTCGGGGGCGACCCCGCCATCGTCGGCAAGTCGATCCTCGTGAGCGGCCAGGCGACGCCGGTGGTCGGCATCATGCCGCCGGGGTTCCGGCTGCCGCTCGACTTCGCCGGCGGCGCGCCGACGGAGGCGTGGATGCCGCTCGCCACCGACGCGGAGCAGAACGGCGCCGTGCCGGGGCCCACGTTCCAGCGCGGCGGCGGCAACCACGGCTTCCTCGCCGTCGCGCGCCTCAAGCCGGGCGTGACGGCCCAGCAGGTGAACGCGCAGCTCACGGACAAGGTCGCCCGCCTGGTGCGCGACGGGTTCATCCCGGAGCCGATGCGGTTCCGCGCGTACGCCGTGCCGGTGCAGGACCAGGTGACGGGGCGCGTACGTCCGGCGCTGCTCGTCACGTTCGGCGCGGTGGGGCTCGTGCTGCTCATCGCCTGCGCGAACGTCGCGGGGCTGATGCTCGTGCGCGGCGAGGGGCGCCGGCGCGAGCTCGCCGTGCGCGTCGCGCTCGGCGCGGGGACGCGGCGCATCGCGCGGCAGCTCCTCACGGAGAGCCTCGTGCTCGCCGGGATCGGCGCTGCCTCCGGCGTCGCGCTCGCGGCGGCGGCGGTGTGGGCGATCCGGCGCTCGGCTCCCGTGGACCTGCCGCGCTTCACCGAGACGCGCCTCGACCCGGCGGTGCTGGCGTTCGCGCTCGTCGCGGCGGCGCTCGCGGCCGTGCTCACCGGCCTCCTCCCCGCCCTCCAGGCCACGCGCGTCGCGCCGGCCGGCGAGCTCAAGGAGGGCGGGCGCGGAGCGACGGCCGGCGCCGCCCGCCTGCGCTGGCGCCAGGCGCTCGTCGTCACCGAGGTGGCGCTGGCCGTCGTGCTCGCGGCGGGGGCCGGGCTCATGGTGCGCAGCGTCGCGAGCCTCCTCGCCATCGACGCCGGGCTCGACCCGTCGCACGTGCTCACCATGCGCCTCAGCACGCCGAGCACGTACTACGCCGACTCGATCAAGGTGACCGCGTTCCACGAGGAGCTGCGGCGGAAGGTGAAGAGCCTCCCCGGCGTGCGCGAGGTCGGCGCCGTGCGCATCCTCCCGCTCGCGAGCGACGCCGGCGACTGGGGGCTGCGCGTCGAGGGCTACACGCCGGCGGAGGGCCAGTACACGCCCGGCGACTGGAACGTCGTCGGCCCGGGCTACTTCGAGGCCATGGGGCTGAAGCTGCTCCAGGGCCGCACCCTCGACGAGCGCGACGGCATGAGCGCGCCGCTCGCCATGGTCGTGAATCGGGAGTTCACGAAGCTCTACCTCGCCGGCCGCAACCCGCTCGGCACGCGCGTGTGGATCGGCGGCTCGCCCGACAGCCTGCCGTACACCATCGTCGGCGTCGTCGAGAACGTGCACCACAACGGGCTCACGTCGGAGGTGAAGGCGCAGTTCTACGCGACCGTCGCGCAGTACGCGAAGGCGCCCGGCAGCACGTCGCGCGGCATGACGCTCGTCGTGAAGACCGCGGGCGACCCGGCGGCCCTGGTGCGCCCGATCCGGCAGGCGATCCGCTCCATGGACCCGCGCCTCCCGGTGAGCGAGGTGCGCACGATGGAGGAGGTGGTCGCGGGCTCGATCGCCGCGCCGCGCTTCGCGATGCAGCTGCTCGCGCTCTTCGGCGTGCTGGCGCTGGTGCTCTCGGCCATCGGCATCTACGGCATCGTGTCGCAGGTGGTCGCGGCGCGGCAGCACGAGTTCGGCATCCGACTCGCCCTCGGCGCGACGCCGGGCGGCCTGGTGCGACTCTCGCTCGGCGCGGGCGTGCGGCAGGCCGTCGTGGGCCTCGCGTTCGGCGTCGCGGCGGCGCTGCTCTTCACGCGGCTGCTGCGCGGCCTGCTGCACGGCGTCGCGCCGACGGACCCCGTGACGTTCGCGGCCGTGGTCGTCGTGACGGGGCTCGTCGCGGTGCTCGCGAGCGCGGGGCCCGCGCGGCGCGCGGGGAGGGCGGACCCGGCGGCGGTGCTGCACGATGCCTGACGGCAGCCGCCGCTCTCGGCGCCGCGGGGCGGCGCTGCTCTCGGCGCTCGGCCTGAGCGTCGCCGGCGGCACGGCGGTCGCGCAGCCGCCCGCGCGCAGCGGAACCGTGGCGTTCGTGCACGTGACCGTCGTGCCGATGGATCGCGAGCGCGTGCTGCGCGACCAGCTGGTCGTCGTGCGTGGCGGCCGCATCGTGTCCGTCGGTCCCGGCACCGCGCGCGCGCCGGGGGGCGCGCTGGTCGTCGATGGGCGCGGCAAGTATCTCGTGCCGGGGCTCGCCGACCTGCACGTGCACCTCGCCTACGACCGCGCGACCAACGAGGAGCTGCTGCGGCTCTTCCTCGCGAGCGGGGTGACGACGGTCCTCAACCTCAAGGGCAACCCGGACCACCTCGCGCTCCGCGCGGACGTCGCGCGCGGGGCGGTGGTGGGGCCGACGGTGTTCACGGCGGGCCCGTACGTCAACGAGCCGTTCGTGACGACGCCCGAGGAGGTCGAGCGCGCGGTGGTGGCGCAGCGGCGCGCGGGGTACGACTTCGTGAAGATGCACGGCAACCTCTCGCGCGAGGCGTACGCGCGCCTCATGCGGGTCGCGCGGCGCGAGGGGATCCGCGTCGTCGGGCACTCGCCGCGCAACCTCGGCTTCGAGGCGATGTTCGCGGAGCGGCAATACGCCGTCGTGCACGCCGAGGAGTTCATCTACGACCGCATGGGGAGCTCGCGCGACTTCGCGACGCTCGAGCCCCGGATCCCCGAGATCGCGCGCGCCGCGGCGGCCGCGAGGCTGTGGGTGATGCCGAACCTCACCGCGTTCCGCAACATCGGCGGCCAGCTCGGCAACCTCGACTCGATGCTCGCGCGCCCGGAGATGGCGACGATGCCCGCCGCGATCCGCGCGAGCTGGGGCCCGGAGACGAACCCGTACCTGCAGCGGCTCGGCCGGCGGCAGTACGGGCCGATCATGGAGCGCTACGCGTTCCTCGAGCGGCTCACGCGCGGCTTCCGCGACGCGGGGGTGCGCCTCGTCCTCGGCACCGACGCGCTCAACACGGGCACCGTGCCCGGGACGTCGGCGCACGACGAGCTCGCGCTCCTCGTGAGCGCGGGTCTCACGCCCTACGAGGCGCTCCGCGCCGCGACGGCGAACGCCGCGGACTTTCTCGGCGGCGCCGACCGCGCGGGCGTCGTGACGGCGGGCCGTCGGGCCGACCTCCTGCTGCTCGACGCGAACCCGCTCGAGCGCATCGACAACACCCGGCGGATCGCGGGGGTGATGGTGCGGGGCCGGTGGATGCCGAAGGAGCAGCCGTAGGCCGTACGCGCCGAGGGCTTGCGGCCATTCGTCCCCGCGCGCTTGCCCGCGCCCTCGCGCCGTTCCATCGTCGCCCCATGACACACGACCTCGGCGCGCCGCTCGGCCGGCGCGAGGCGCTGCAGCGGATCGCGGCGGGGGCGCTCGGCATCGGCGCGCTCGGAGCGCTCGGCGCGTGCAAGAAGCCGCACGCCGAGATTCTCGCCGGGCCCACGGGGGAGAGCGGGCACCTCGCGGCGCGGCCGGGCGCGCCGACGCAGGCCGCCGAGCCCGGGCTCGTTCCGCTGGGTCTCGGGCCGGTGCGCGGCGAGGTGCGCGATGGGTTCCTCTTCGTCCCGTCGAGCTACCGGCCGGACGTCGCCACGCCGCTCGTCGTGCTCTTCCACGGCGCGGGCGGCAGCGCCACGCGCGTGCTGCCCGTGCTCCAGGCGCAGGCGGAGGCGCGCGGCTTCGTCGTTCTCGCGCCGGACTCGCGCCGCCAGACGTGGGACCTCAACTACCTGGCGTTCGACTGGGACGCGAAGTTCCTGGACCTCGCGCTCGCGTGGGCGTTCGACCGCGTGCGCGTGGACCCGGCGCGCGTGTTCGCGTCGGGCTTCTCCGACGGCGCGTCGTACGCGCTCTCGCTCGGCGCCACGAACGGCGACCTGTTCCGCGGCCTCGTCGCGTTCTCGCCGGGCTTCTACGAGCCGGCGAAGCTGCGCGGCAAGCCGTCGTGCTTCGTGTCGCACGGCACCGAGGACCCGATCCTCAACATCGACCGGTGCAGCCGCGCCATCGTCAACCGCCTGCGCGGCGACGGTTACGACGTCACGTACCAGGAGTTCGCGGGCGGGCACACCGTGCCCGAGGCGATTCGCGTGAAGGCCGGAGAGTGGATCGCGAACAGCCGCTGACCGCCGTCAGCGATCCGCGTCAGGCGGCCCGATCCTCCGCTCCACCTCCGCCACCACCGCGCGCGGCTCGGCGGGCTTCGCGATGTAGCCGTCGAAGCCGGCGCCGAGGATGTTGTCGCGGTCGGCGGTGAGGGCGTGGGCGGTGAGGGCGACGACGGGGACCGTGCGCGTGCTGGGGTTCGCGCGCAGGAGGTTCAGCGCCTCGTAGCCGTCGAGCACCGGCATGGAGATGTCCATGAGGACGATGTCCGGCGGGTCCTCGATCGCGCGGTCCACCCCCTCCTTCCCGTTCGCCGCCTGCACGACGCGGTAGCCCGTGACGGTGAGCATCGTCGCGTAGATCTCGCGGTTGTCGAAGTTGTCCTCGACGAGCAGCACCGTCTTCATCGGCGTTCCGGGGTCGGGGGGTCGAACGCCGAAAGATAAACGGCCGCGCCCCGCGACAGGGGGCGAAAGGGAGAGGTGCTGGAGGAGTGGCGCCGCGGGTGTCGTCTACCTGACGGACTCGAAGAGGCTCAGGCCCAGGCGCAGCCCCGTGTTCCAGTGGCGCGGCCCGGGCATGACCTCGCCCGTGCCCTCGACGCGGGCGGCGAACCGGTCGCCGGCGGCGAGCTTGGTGCCGAGCACGCCGCTGAGGCCCAGGTCGCGGCGGAACTCGTAGTCGGCGCGCACGACGCCGCCGGCGAAGAAGGCGCGCATGCCGCGGCCGCCCGGCACGTCGGCCGTGTAGCCGAGGCGCGCGTAGAGCGGGGCGACGCGCACGCCGCCCGCGCCCTCCCGGTCCACGCGCATGAGCGTGCCCTCGACCTCGGCGCTCCAGTTGCGCGCGACGAACACGCCGACGCGCGCGCCGGCGCCGATCCCCTCGCGTATGTGGAGGTCGCGGTCGTAGTCCATCGCGTTGGCGAAGGCGCCCACCTCCACGGTGCCGCGCCGCTGCGCCCTGGCGGGCAGCGCCGCGCACGTGGCGGCGAGCAGTCCCACGACGACCCACAGCTTCCTGGCGTCCACGAAGCCCTCCCCGGGCGCACGCGCCCGCGGCCCATCATGGGGGCCGGCGCGACCGGGCGGCGTCGGGAGCGTTCCTTCTCCCAGGTGGCGGTTCCGCCGACGCGCCATCCGTACGGGGTCTGTTAAAGGGGTGTCGGCGGGTCTTGCGGTGGGGGGTCCGGGCAACGATTCATGCGGGACCCCAGGCCGGAGCGCCCGATGAAGCTCGCGTCGCCCTTCTCCACCGCGGCCACCAAGGCGCCGGCCGACGACCGGCCGCGCGACGCCGAGCTCGACCTCTTCGGGCTCACGCACCCGGGGCGCGTGCGCACGGAGAACCAGGACCAGTACGTCCTCTGCACCGTGCATCCGCAGGTCGTGGTGCACGGCACGAGCCTCCCCGACCCCGAGAGCTTCGCGGGGCGCTCGGAGCGCCTCGCGACGATCATGCTCGTGGCCGACGGCGTCGGCGGGAGCGTCGCGGGGAGCCGCGCCAGCCGGCTCGCCGCGGAGGCGGTGACGCGCTACGTCTCGAGCGCGCTGCGCTCGTACAACGCCGGCGGCGCCTCGAGCGAGCGCGAGTTCATGAAGGCGCTCCGCGAGGCCGCGCTGGGCGCGCACGACACCGTGCGCGCCGAGGCGGCCGCCGAGCCCGCGGAGCGCGGCATGGCGACGACGCTCTGCCTCGCGGTGGTGGTGTGGCCGTGGATGTACGTCGTCCAGGTGGGCGACAGCCGCTGCTACTTCTTCCTGCAGGGCAAGCTCTGGCAGATCACGCGCGACCAGACGATGGCGCAGGCGCTCGTCGACCAGGGCGTCCTCTCGCGCGACGACGCGCGCGCGTCGCCGCTGAGCCAGGTCCTCGCGAGCGCCATCGGCGCCGAGGAACTGACGCCCGAGATCACGCGCGTGAGCGTGCGGGAGCGGGGCTGCGTCATCCTCGTCTGCACGGACGGACTCACGAAGCACGTCTCCGACCCCGAGATCGCCACGGCGCTCGCCGGCATGCGCTCGGCCGAGCAGGTCTGCCGGGACCTTCTCGAGCTCGCGCTCGACCGCGGCGGGTCGGACAACGTGACGCTGGTGGTGGGGCGGGCGCTGAAGAAGAGCAACGACCCCCCAGCCGTTCCTGTCTGATCTGCTCGGCTCTCGACCCTCGGCCCCGTTCACCCGCACAGCCGGAACACCACATGGACGCCTTCCTGAAGGACCTCCGCCAGGCCGCGCGGGCGCTGCGGCGCGCGCCGGGGTTCGCGCTCACCGCCGTGCTCACGCTGGCGCTCGGCATCGGCGCGAGCACGGCGATCTTCTCCGTGGCGAACGCCGTGCTCCTGCGCCCGCTCCCCTACCCCCAGGCCGACCGGCTCGTGACCGTGTGGGGGGAGCTGCGCGCCCGCAACCGGCTGAACTTCCCCTTCTCGCCGGGGGACTTCCAGGACCTCAAGGAGCAGGCGACGGGCTTTCAGGACCTCGCGGCCGTCAACCCGTTCCGCGCCCCGCTCACCGGCGAGGGGGAGCCGGAGCAGGTGAAGGTCGCGGGCGTGACGACGGACCTGCTCCCGCTCCTCGGTGCGCGCATGCTGCACGGGCGCGACTTCGTCGCCGAGGACGCGCAGCCGCAGCCGCAGCCGCCGCAGGGCAACCAGCAGCCGAACGCCCCGCAGGGGCCGCCGCCGCCGCCGCGGGTCCCCGCCATCGTCGTGCTGAACCACGGCTTCTGGCAGCGCCGCTTCGGCGGCGACCCGGGCGCCGTCGGGAAGACGCTCCAGATCGGCGGGCAGTCCGCGCTCGTCGTCGGCGTGCTCGCCCCCGGCTTCGAGCTCCTCTGGCCGACCCACTCGAACGTCGACCGCGACCCGGACATGTTCCTGGCGATGCGCATCGACTTCGCGAACGCCAACCGCAACAACGTCTTCCTGCGCGTCGTCGGGCGGCTCAAGCCCGGCGTGCCGCTCGCGACCGCGCAGGACCAGGCGGAGCGGCTCGCCGCGGACCTGCGCCAGCGCTTCCCGATCAAGAAGACGGCGGACGTCCACTTCGACGTGCGGCCGATGCACGAGGACCTCGTGCGGGCCATGCGCCCCGCGATCGTCGCGCTGCTCGGCGCCGTCGCGTTCCTCCTCCTCATCGCGTGCGCCAACGTCGCGAACCTGCTCCTCGTGCGCGCGGGCCAGCGCGAGCGGGAGCTCGCCGTGCGCGCGGCGCTCGGCGGCTCGCCGTGGCGCCTCGTCAGGCAGCTGCTCGCCGAGAGCCTCGTGCTCGCCCTGGGCGGCGCGGTGATCGGGATCGCGCTCGCGTGGGCCGGCATCAAGGTCCTGCTCGCGCTCGCCCCGGCCACGCTGCCGCGCATGGACGACGTGTCGCTCGACCCGCTCGTGCTCGCGTTCGCCGTGATCGCCGCGCTCGTCTCGGCCGCCGTCTTCGGCCTCGTGCCCGCGCTCCGCTCCGCGCGGCCGGATCTCGCGGAGGTACTGCGCCAGGCCGGCCGCCAGCCCGGGCTCCAGGGCGGGCGCGTCCTGCGCAGCGCGGTGGTGACGGCGGAGGTGGCGCTCTCGTTCGTGCTGCTGATCGGCGGGGGGCTCATGGCGCGCAGCTTCGTCGCGCTCCAGGGCACCGACCCGGGCTTCGACCCGAACAACGTCCTCACCTTCGTCGCCAACCCGCAGAGCCCGGAGGCGGGCGCCCGGGCGGCGTACATGCGGCAATTGCGCGAGCGGCTGCTCGCCCTCCCCGGCGTCACCGCGGCCACCGCCGCCAACCAGCTCCCGCTGGACGGCGGGCAGCAGGACGGGCGCTGGGGCACGATGGAGGCGGCGGCCGATCCGTCGAAGTTCCAGCAGGCGTACGCGTTCGTCGTGCTCCCCGGCTACTTCGAGGCCATGCGCACGCCGCTGCTCGCCGGCCGGACGTTCACCGAGGAGGACAACCGACCCGACGCGCTCCGCCTCGTCGTGGACGAGCGGCTCGCCCGCAAGGCGTTTCCCGGCCGACCGTTCCGCGACGTCGTCGGCGAGCGCATCCTCCTCCGCGTCCGCTCCGCCGAGCCCGAGACGTGGGAGATCATCGGGGTGGTGAAGCAGCAGCGGCACGAGACGCTGGCGAAGGAGGGGCGCGAGGAGGCCTTCATGGCCGACGGGATCTTCGGCCACGGCTTCGCCGGCCGCTGGGCCGTCCGCACGACGCGCGACCCGGCCGCCATCGCCCCGGCGGTGCGGCGCGCGCTCCAGGGGCTGGACCCGAGCGTCCCGTTCGCCGAGGTGCAGCCGATGAGCGCATTCGTGGACCAGGCGATGGCGCCGACGCGCTTCACGCTCGCGCTCATCGCCGTCTTCGCCGGCATCGCGACGCTGCTGGCGGGCGTCGGGCTCTACGGCGTGCTCTCGACCGTCGTCAGGCAGCGCACCGCGGAGATCGGCGTGCGCATGGCCTTCGGCGCGCCGAGCGCCAGCATCTTCCGCCTCGTGCTCGGCGAGGGGATGGTCATGAGCGCCCTCGGCGTCGTCCTGGGCGTCCTCGGGGCGCTCGCGCTGACGCGGGTGATGCGGAGCCTGCTCGTCGGCGTGGCGCCGTCGGACCCGGCGACCTTCGCCGCGACGGCGGCGCTCTTCCTCGCCGTCGCCGCGTTCGCGTGCTGGCTCCCGGCGCGCCGCGCGACGCGGATCGACCCGGTGACGGCGTTCAGAGAGAGCTAGTTGTGATTGATGAGGAGGTTGTTCACTGAGCCGTAACGGCTGCAAGCTGGGGGTGCTTGGGTTCCACACCAACCGGCACTCGCCAGAGGACTCAGTGAACAACCAGGCTCACCCGGGCCGCCCCCACAAGAATGCACGACTG
>JBJMNJ010000518.1:0-3040 GCA_045804325.1 Gemmatimonadaceae bacterium | reverse complement strand
CGCGCGATCGAGGAGCGGACGCGATCGCGCCGGCTCGCCGCCGCGCACCAGGTTGAAGGCGGCGTTGTAGGCCGACAGCGCGGCCTGGCGTTCGGCGGTGCGGATCGACGCCTCGGTCTGCGCCTGCTGCTCGGCACGAGCGGTTTCGTCCGTGGCGTCGCCGCCCGCGCGTTGCGCGTCCTCCTGCGCGCGCCTGATGTCGGCGCGGTAGCATGCCTCCGCCGCCTCGAACGCCGCTCCACCCTCGAGCCATCGTTCCGCAGTGCTGTGCAGGAGCCCGAGGAACCACGCGGCCGTGCAGTTGGCGTCGCTCAGCTCGACGGCCTTCTCGAGCAGCGGCCGTGCGACGTCGAGCGCCTTGCGCTCGAACGCGATGCGGCCGGCGAGGCCGTAGACATTCGTGTTGTACAGCGTGGTGCGCGCCTGCTCGACATCGGCCCACGCGGGCTCGAGCTCGCCGAGCGCATGACGGTTCCAGGCCCGCCAATACAGCGCGTCGCCCACGGACCAGCGTCCGAGATCGACGACGCGTGACAGCGCGTCGATCGCCTCGCGCGGGCGTTCCAGGTAGGTGAGGCAGATGCCCTGGCCGAGCCAGGCGTCGTTGTGTCGCGGCTGCGCCTTCGTGACGCGTTCGTAGAGCGGCAGCGCGTCGCGTGGGCTGGTGACGCTGGTGACACCGGCGAGATCGAACGCGATGGCCGGTGAACCCGGGATGGCCGTGAGCGCCGCCTGCAGGCGTGTCCGGCCCTCCCGGCGCGCCGCCGGAACGCCGATCAACGGCCCGGCGGTGCGGTAACGGCCACGCCAGTAGTCCGCTTCGACGTAGCGGGGATGCGCCGCCGCGAACGCGTCGAGCGCCGCCTCGTGGTTGCGGCCGCAGGTAGCCAGCCGCCACTGCACCAGAGGCTGGCCCGCGGCGCCGCCGGCAAGCGTCTCGGGATCGGGCGGCAGCGGGAAGCTCGACGAGCACGCCAGGCCGACGTTCAGGTAGACGTCGACGGGATCGGTCATCGCCGCCGCGCCCGCGAGACGCTGCTCGAGATCGCCCCGGGCGTCGGCGAGACGGAGGCGCTCGGCGGCTGCGTCGTCCCGCGGGAGTGCCGATGGGTTCGACGGCAACAGGTCGGCCCACTTCAGCTGCTCGCGCGCGCTGGCCGGGGCGGCGGTCCGCGGCGCCAGGAGCCCCGCCTGCTTCAGGTGCTGCGCGGCGTCGACCCCGAGCTCTTTCTCCCGCAGTGCGAGCAGGACGAGTGCCCGGAACAGCCGCGTGTCGTGGACGCGGGCGATGGCGCCAGTTGCGGGCGGCAGGGCGACGTAGCGGGCCACCGCTTCGTCGAGACAGCGATAGCAGCCTTCCGCGACGAGGCTGTCGGCGACCTGTCGCTGCCCGGCGAGATTGGGGCGCCGCGAGCCGCCGCAGGCGGTGACGAGCGACACGGCCACCGCGGCGGCGATTGTCGCCACGCGCAGGATGCGCCCCGTCGTCTCGCGGATCATCGCAGTCGCGTCGGCACCACCAGGACCGGAGCGCGCGCCAGGCACAGGACTTTGTAGGCCGTCGATCCGGGCTGCGGGGAGAGCAGCCCGCCGCCGCGCCGGATTCCCATGACGAGCAGAGTCTGCGGCTGCTCGCTGGCCAGACTGGCGAGCACGCGCTCGGGCTCGCCCTGCAGTGCGGTGACGCGGACGTCCGGCACCTGGGCCTGCAGCTCGCGCGCGAACTGCGCCAGTTCCTCGCCGGCCCGCGCGGTCCGCTGCGCCTGGTGCGCCTCCACGAGCGCGGCCCACCGCTCGAGTCCGCGGACCTCCGGCACCACATGGGCCAGCGTCAGGCGCGCGCCGCTGCGGACGGCGAGGCTGGCCGCCGCCTGCGCGGTGGCCGCGGTGGTATCGCTGAAATCGAGGGCGGCGATGACGTGCGCGACGGCGAGCGCCGGGCCGGACGGGTCCTCGCGGACGATGGGGCTGGCCGCCGGCGGCACGACGAGCGTCGGCGTGACCGTCTCGCGCAGCACGCGCTGGGCGGTCGATCCGAAGAAGAGACGCGCGGCGCCGGTCTGGCCCTGCGTGCCGAGCACCACGAGGCTGGCCGGCGCGTCCGCCGCCGCGTTCAGGATTTCGACGTGCGGCAGCCCGACGCGGACCTCGAGCGTCGGCGGCTGGGCCAACGCCGTGGACGTGACCGAGGAGGCGAGCGCGGCGAGCGCCTGGCGGCACTCGTCGCGGATCGCCTGCGCGTCCACGGTCATCGCCGCGGCCTGCACGAGCAGCGGCTCGACGACGTGCAGCAGCGTCAGGGCGCCGCGGCCGTCACGGTCAGGGCCGGCTCCTCCCGCGCACGCCACCGCATGGCGGACGACGTCCGCCGAAGAGGGGGAGAAATCCACGGCGCAGAGCACGAGCGGCGTGGGAGACATTACCGGCGCATCGCCATGAGCCAACTCCGTGCCCGGAGTGTGCCACATGCGAGCTGCGACCCGTGCAACAGCGCCACGAACCGGACGCGCGCACCGTCGCCGCCGGCCCGCCGCGAAGCGGGCCGGCGCACCGAGCGGCGCCGGACGCGGTGGACGCCGCTAGTCGGTCTCGCCGGTCCGGATGTTCGTGCTGCGCTCGACCGGAATCACGAAGACGCGGCCGTCGCCGACCTCGCCGGTGCGCGCCGCGGCCGTGATGGCCGCGACCGCCGGCTCGACGAGCTCCGAGGGCACCACCGTCTCGATCATGGCCTTGGGCAGCAGGTTGACGTCGTATTCCGCGCCGCGGTAGGTGGCCGTGTGGCCCTTCTGGCGGCCGTGGCCGCGCACTTCCGTTACCGTCAGGCCCGGCAGGTTGAGCTTCTCGAGCGCGGCGGTGACGTCATCGACCTTGGCGGGCCGCACGATGGCCATTACGAGTTTCATGAACCCTCCTGGAGCAGACGCTCGAGGTCGACCTTGAGCGCGTGAGAAACCGGCCGCGGCAACTTGGCGGCCGATTGAGTGAGATGGAACACGTCGATCGCCCTGTTGCCTTCCGTGGAGATGAGCACGAGGTC
>JBJMNJ010000517.1:0-7750 GCA_045804325.1 Gemmatimonadaceae bacterium | reverse complement strand
CCATGCTGGGATGCTCGCCGGAACGCCCGCGAGCTCGCGCGCCGCGACCGCGAGCAGCGCGCCCAGGAGTACGCCGAGGACGCCGCCGAGGAGCGAGAGCGCGGTCGACTCCAGGACGAACTGGGTGAGGATGCGGCGGCGCCGCGCGCCGAGGGCCATCCGCACCCCGATCTCGCGCGTCCGCTCCGAAACCGCCACCAGCATGATGTTCATGATGCCGATGCCGCCGACGAGGAGCGCGAGCGCGCAGACGCCGAAGGTGGCCGCCGCCACCACGGCCGCGATCTGGTTGAAGGTGCCGGAGAGCGACTCGTTCGAGAAGACCTCGAAGTCGTTCTCCTCGCTGCCGCGCAGCCCCCGCAGCTTCCGGAGCTGCAGGATCACCTGGTCCATCGCCTTCCCCGCGACCTCGGGCGAGGTGGCCTGGATCGCGAGGTTGTGGTTCGTCTTCTTCCCGAACGCCTGCGCGGCGACGCCGATGGGCACCACCGCCCAGTTGTCCCGCGAGCCACCGCCGAACGAGCTGCCCACGCGCTCGGCCACCCCCACCACCTCGAACGCGGTCGAGCGGATCCGGAGCTCCTGCCCGACCGCCTCCTCGCCCGGAAAGAGCGCGTCGGCGACGTCGGCGCCGATGACCGCCACCCGGCGGCCCAGGGTCACGTCGACCTCGGAGAAGAAGCGGCCGCGCTCGACCACCACCGCGTTCGCGTACTCGTAGTCGGGGACCCCGCCGCACACCTGGACGTTCCCGCGCGTGGCCCGCTCGCGCGTCCACACCCGCTCCGGCAGGCCCCACGCCTCGATCGACACGTGCGCGACGTATGGCAGCGTCCGCAGGGCCTCGCCCTGCTCGCGGGTGAGGTCGTGCCGCCTCTCGTACCTCCGCCGGTCCATCGGCCCGAAGCTCATGCCCGGGAACTTCTGGACCTGGAACGCGCCGGCGCCGAGCTGCGACAGGTCCTTGTTCACCTGCAGCCGGAAGCCCTCGGTGAGCGACATCATCGCGACCACCGTCGAGGCGCCGATGACGATCCCGAGCAGCGTGAGCAGCGATCGAAGCGGGTTCCCGCGCAGGGTCCCGAGCGCCATCGCGAGGGTGTCGAGGAGCGAGGTCATTCCCAGCGCAGCGCCTCCACGGGGTCGAGGTTCGCGGCCCGCCACGCCGGCCAGGAGCCGAAGAGGAGCCCCACGGCGGCGGAGAAGCCGAGTCCCAGCGCGACGGCGGACGGGGTGGCCGCCGCGGCGAGCGGCGACAGCATGGCGATGGCCTGCGCTGCGGCGAGGCCGAGCGCGGTGCCGAGCGCGCCGCCCAGCGCGGCGACCACCGACGACTCGACCAGGAACTGGAGGAGGATCGTCCGTCGGCGCGCGCCGAGCGCACGGCGGATGCCGATCTCCCGCGTCCGCTCGTGCACCGAGACGAGCATGATGTTCATGATCCCGATCCCGCCCACCACCAGCGAGATCGACGCGATGGCGGCGAGGAGGCCGCTCATCACTTCCGTGGTGCTCGTGGCCGCCGCGGCGATCGCCGTCTGGTCGCGCGCGGTGAAGTCCTCGTTCGCGGGGCCCACGCCGTGCGCCTCGCGCATGATCGCCCGCACCTCCTCGAGCGCCGCCGGCACCTGCTCGGCGCTCGCCGCGCTGGCGAGGATCTGCCCGATGAAGGTGAAGCCGCTCAGGCGGTCGCGCGCCGTGGTGTACGGCACGAGCACGACGTCGTCCTGGTCGCTGCCGTTGGCGGACTGCCCCTTGGGGGCGAGCACGCCGGCGACGGTGAACGGCGACTTGCCGAGCCGGAGCTGCGCGCCGACGGGGTCGCCGTCGGGGAAGAGGTTCTTCGCGACGGTGGCGCCGAGGACCACGACGCGCCGCTTCGCGCGCACGTCGTCCTCGCCGAAGAGCTGCCCGCTCGTCACGCCCCAGTCGCGGATCGTGAGGTAGTCCGTCGAGACGCCGTTGACCTGCGTGCGCCAGTTGCCGGCGCCGCCGATCACCTGCGTGCGGGTGACGATCACCGGCGAGACGCCGGCGAGCGTGGTCGCCTCGCGCTTCAGCTTGTCGGCGTCCTCGACCGTGAGCCGGTTCATGGTGCCCGCGCCCCCGCTCGCGCCGCCGACCTGCGCGGCGCCCGGGGTCACGACGATCATGTTCGTGCCGAGGCTGTTGATCTGCGCCTCGATCTGCCGCTGCGCGCCGCTGCCGACGGCGACCATGACGATCACCGAGCCGATGCCGATCACGATGCCGAGCATCGTGAGCAGCGTGCGCATCTTGTTCTTGAGGATGGACTGCGAGGCCACCTTCAGGAGCGTCGTCTGCTTCATGCCGCCTCCTGCAGCGCCGCGTGCTCGGCCTCGGCCGCACGGTCCATTTCGGCCAGGTCGTCCGCCGCGCGGCGCCGGCTCGCGACCGCCTGGTCGCGGACGATGCGCCCGTCCTTCACGACGACGACGCGCTTCGCGTACTGGGCCACCTCCGACTCGTGCGTCACGAGCACGACGGTGATCCCCTGGTCGTTGAGCTCCTGGAAGAGCGCCATCACCTCGACCGTCGTGCGGCTGTCGAGGTTGCCCGTGGGCTCGTCCGCGAGGAGCAGCGTGGGCGAGGTCACCAGCGCGCGGGCGATCGCCACGCGCTGCTGCTGCCCGCCCGAGAGCTCGCTCGGGTGATGGTCCACGCGCTCGCCGAGGCCCACGCGCGCGAGCGCGCGCCGCGCGAGCGCCTTCGTGTCCTTCTTCGTGCCCGTGCGATCGTAGAGGAGCGGCAGCTCGACGTTGTCGAGCGCGCTGGTGCGGGCGAGCAGGTTGAACCCCTGGAACACGAACCCGAGCTTCTGGTTGCGCAGGTCCGCGAGCTGGTTCTTGCTCATGCCGTTCACCTTCACGCCGTCGAGCACGTACGTCCCCTCGCTCGGCACGTCGAGGCAGCCGAGGACGTTCATGAGGGTGGACTTGCCCGAGCCGGAGGTGCCCATGATGGCCAGCAGCTCGCCGCGGCCCACCGTGAGGTCCACGCCCCGGAGGGCGAAGACCTCGTTGGTGCCCATCCTGTAGACCTTCTTCACACCTTCGATCCGGATGACCGGAGTCTCGGTCGTCGTCATGTCAGTCTCCGTGTGCTCGTCGCAGGCCGAGGTCCTAGAAGGGCCCCGGCGGGCCGCGGCGCGCGCCGCCCTGCTGCTGGCTCTGCTGGAACGGGTTCGCCGCCGCGGCCGGCTGCGCCGCCTGCGTCGCGCCCCCCGCGGCCACGATGACCTGCATGCCCTCGGTGAGGTCGCGCCCCGTGACCTGCGTGTTCTGGCCGTCGGTGAGCCCGGTGCGCACGCGCGCCATCGCGAGCTTCCCGTCCTTCATGTAGTAGAGCGTCCCGACGCTACCGGTCCGGCGCGGGCGGGTCGTGCCCGCCGCGCCCGCGGCGCGCTGGGCCTGCCGCTGGCCGGCCTGGGCGTCAGGCGCACCCGCCTGGCCGCCCTGAGCACCCTGCCGCGCCCGCCATGCGGCGCGCGCGGAGTCGCTCGGCGCGCCGGCCCCACGAGCGGTCGGGTCGATGCCCGCCGCCTTCAGCTCCTCCGCCGACGGCGTGAAGCGCAGCGCCGCGTTCGGCACCACGAGCACGCTGTCCGCGGTGGCGGTGAGGAACTTCACCGTCGCCGTCATGCCCGGCAGGAGCTTGCCGCCCTCGTTCCGCACGCGGACCACGGCCGTGTAGTTCACGACGTTGTCCTGCGTCTTGGACTGGAGCCGCACCTGCTCGACCGTCCCCTTGAAGGTCTGGTCCGCGTACGACTGCACCGAGAACTCCGCCGGCTGCCCTTCCTTGATGCTGCCGATGTCGCTCTCGTCCACCGACGCGAGGATCTGCATCTGCGAGAGGTCGTTGGCGATGAGGAAGAGCTGCGGCGCCGAGAGGCTCGCGGCGACGGTCTGGCCGACGTCCACGTTGCGCTCGACGATGACGCCGTCGATCGGCGAGTGGATGTTCGTGTAGGCGAGGTTCTGGCGCGCACGCTCCAGCGCGACGCGCGCGGACTTCACGTTCGCCTGCTGGACGGCGTACCCGCTCTGCGCGCTCCCCCACTCCGCCGCCGTGTAGACCTTGGCGTCGAAGAGCTGCTTGCCGCGCTCGTACTCGCCCTTGGCGAGCTCGTACTGCGCGATGGCGCGGTCGAGCCCGGCCTGCGCGTCGGCCACGGCCTGCTGCTGCAGCGTGGGGTCGATGCGGGCGAGGAGCTGGCCCCTCCTCACGCGGTCGTTGAAGTCGACGTAGATGGCGGCGACCTGCCCCGACACCTGCGTGCCGACCTGCACCGTGCGGACGGCGCCGAGCGCGCCCGTGGCCGAGACCGTCTGCTGCAGGCTGCCGCGCTGGACGGCCGCCGTCCGGTACGCCGGCGCCTCCTTGGCCTCGGCTCGGCTGTAGAACCACGCGCCGCCCCCGATGGCGAGCGAGAGGGTGGCCGCGGCGGTGACGATGGTCTTCCTGTTCATGTGTCGGCCTCGTGTGTGTGCCCGGCGCCGGGCCGGGGAGATTCGCTTCACACAGTTTGACGCCGTCGGCCCGGCGGCGTAGGCGGGCGTGTCACGAGGTGCACGTGGGTGGCACGAACGGCGAGCGCCCTGCGCTGGAACCGGGTATGCTTTGACAGCGACCCCGAGATGCCAGCCGTGACCGATCCCGCGACCGCCCACGACGACCCGCGCCCCGACGCCTTCCCGCTCCGCCGGAGCGAGCTGGCGGCGATCGTCGCGTTCTGGGCGTTCTTCGCGGCCATCACCGCGGCCGGCCGCCTCTTCGACCCCCGCGGGCCCGGGCCCGACTCGCCCATCGCGGTCGCGTTCGCGCAGGTCGCCTTTCTCGAGGCGGCGTTCTGGGCGGTGGTCACCGTGCCGCTCTTCGCGCTCGCCAGCCGCTTCAACCTCGAGCGCGGCCAGCGCGGGCTCGGCCTCGTCGTCCTCGTGGCGGCGGCGGTGCTCGCGGCCGTGCTGTCGAACGCGCTCGTCGGCTGGGTGCGCGAGTCGCTCATGCACGACGCGTTCGCGTCGGTCGTGCGGGACGGGCGCGGGCGCGCGGGGCGGCGCGGCGGCGGCGGGCGCGGCGGCTTCGACCGCTTCCGCGTGCTCAACGACATGCTCGTCGCGTTCGGCATCGTCGCCGCCGGGCTCGCCCGCGACGCCTCGAAGCGCTACCGGGCGCGCAAGGAGCAGGCGGCGCGGCTCGCGGCGGAGACGGCGCGCCTCCAGGCGCAGCTCGCCGAGGCGCGGCTGGACGCGCTGCGGCGCCAGCTCGACCCGCACTTCCTCTTCAACACGCTCAACGCCGTGTCGTCGCTCGTGGAGCGCGACCCGCGCGGCGTGCGGCGCATGATCGCGCGCCTCAGCGACCTGCTGCGCCACAGCATCGAGGGCTCCGCGGAGCCGGAGATCTCGCTCGAGCGCGAGCTCGGCCTGCTCCAGCGCTACGTGGACATCATGCAGGTGCGCTTCCAGGGCCGGCTCGAGGTGGCCGTGAACGCCGACGCGCGGGCGCGCGCCGCCCTCGTCCCGAACCTCGTGCTCCAGCCGCTGGTGGAGAACGCCATCAAGCACGGCGTCGGGACCGTGCCGGGGGCGGCGCACGTGTGGGTGGACGCGGAGGCGCGCGGGGACGACCTCGTGCTCCGCGTGCGCGACGACGGCCCCGGCCCGGCCGGTCCGGTGGTCGGGCGCGAGGGGGGCGTGGGGCTCGCCAACACGCGCGAGCGCCTCGCGCAGCTCTACGGCGACCGCGCGCGCTTCACGCTGCGCGCCGCCGACGCCACCGACACCACTGATATGTCAGGCAGTCCGCCCTCGGGTGCCGTCGCCGAGATCGTCCTCCCGTACCGGCCCGCGCCCGACGCGCGGGCCGCGCGCTCCGCCTGACGACCCGAGGGTCCATGCCCGACCGCAGGCCGCTCCGCGTCCTCATCGTCGACGACGAGCCGCTCGCGCGGCAGCGCGTGGAGGACATGCTCGCGCACGAGCCCGGCGTCGAGATCGCCGGCACCGCCGACAGCCGCCCCGCGGCCGTCGAGGCCATCCGGAGGCTGCGCCCCGACCTGGTCTTCCTCGACGTGCAGATGCCGGGCGGCACCGGGCTCGACGTCGTCCGCGACGTCGGCGCCGACGCGATGCCGGCGACCGTGTTCGTGACGGCGTACGACCAGCACGCGCTCACCGCGTTCGACCTCGCGGCGGTGGACTACGTCGTGAAGCCGTTCGACGACGAGCGCTTCGAGCAGGCGTTCAAGCGCGCGCGCCGACTGGTGGAGCTCCAGGAGGTCGAGCGCCTGCGCGGGCAGCTCCTCGCCGTGCTCCAGGGCGGCGACGGTGCCTCGGCCCCGCCCGCGCCGGGCGCCGCGCCGAGCGCCGCGCCGGCGCCATCCGGCGGCGGCTACCTCGAGCGCTTCGCGGTGGAGACGCGCGGCAAGGTGCGCGTGATCCCCGCGAACGAGGTGGACTACATCGTCCAGAGCGGCCCGTACGCGGAGCTCTACGTCGGCGACCGCCGCTGGCTCATCCGCGAGGCGATGCAGACGCTCGAGGAGCGCCTCGACCCGAAGGTCTTCCTGCGCATCCACCGCTCGGTGATCGTGCGCATCGCGCTCGTGGACACGCTGCTGCGCGGCGCGGGAGGCGACTACGAGGTGCACCTGAAGACCGGCGCCAAGCTCCGGGTCAGCCGATCCCGCCGGGAGGCGGTGGAGCGCGCGCTGGGGATCACGAGCTGAACGCGCTCGGCCCTCGGCCCTCGGCTGCTTCTCCGAGGGCCGAGGGCCGAGGACCCTCATCTATACGTTCAGCGGCTGCGCTTCGCGCCGCGCTCCCCGCGCCGGCCGCGCTCGCCGCCCGGGCCGAACCCGCGCTGGCCGCGCTCGCCCTCGCGCCGCTTCATCTCGGCGACGTTCTCGTCGAACTGCACGCGCTGCTCCGCCGTGAGGATCGAGCGGATCTGCGCGACCTGCTGCTCGCGCTGCTGCGTCATCAGCGTGCGGGCCTGCTGGAACTTGGCCGCCGCCGCAGCGCTGTCGCCGCGCTGCCGCGCGTCGCGCGCCTCGTCCATCAGCGCGCGCACCTTGGCGCGCTGCGGGTCCTGCGGCGCGCCCTGCTCGCCGCGCGCCGGGCGCAGCGCCTCGAGGCGCTTCTGCTGGTCCGCGCTGAGCGTGATGCCGCGGAGGAGGAAGCCGCCCGGCCCGCCGGGGCCGCGCCGCTCGCCGCGCGCGCCGCGCTCGCCGCGCCGCTTCGTGCTGTCCTGCTGCGCGACCTGCTGCTTCGCGCTCGCGCCCTGCTGCGCGATCTGCGCGCCCGTCACGCCCGCGGCGCCGAGGGTCACTGCCAGGCCGAGGCCCAGCGCGATCTTCTTTCGCATTGTCGGTCTCCGATGAGTTCGTGTCTCGTAGCTCCGCGCGGATCGTCGCGCGCCGTCGTGCTGACGGGGAGTACTACGCGCGCCGGGTCCCGCCGATCCGCCCCGCGATACGAGTTGCGCCGCGACGATACGACCTGCGGCCCCGGCGACACGAACGGCTGCGACCGCCGCACGCCGCCACTCGTGACGCGCTCGTGCAGGTGGTGACAGGGCCACGTCCGCTGCGGCCGGCGCATCCATAGACTGAGAGGAGACCAGACGTCCCGCGCGAGCGGCGCCCCGTGCGCACCCGCGGACTGCACGCATACAGGAGGAGCGACATGAACAGGCGCATGCACGCATTCGGCGCCCGGCTCGC
>JBJMNJ010000516.1:0-5306 GCA_045804325.1 Gemmatimonadaceae bacterium | reverse complement strand
CCTCCTCGAGGACCGCACCGCGGAGGCGAACGTCGCGTTCGCGCTCGAGGTGACCGGCGCCGCGCCCGCGTCGATCCCGGCCAAGGTGGGCCGGCTGCTCACGCAGGTGGGGCTCGCCTCCAAGGCGAGCAAGGAGCCTCGCGAGCTCTCGGGCGGCGAGCAGCAGCGCGTCGCGATCGCGCGCGCGCTGGTCAACGACCCCTTCGTCCTCGTCGCCGACGAGCCGACGGGCAACCTGGACGAGCGCGCGACGCGCGGCGTGTTCCAGCTCCTGCGCGAGATCAACGCCTCGGGCACCACGGTCCTCATGGCCACGCACAACCTCGAGCTGCTCCGGCGGTCCGACTACCGCACCATCGAGCTCGACAAGGGCCGCATCGTGTACGACTCGGCGGACCCGGACGGCGGCCCGCGCCCCCCGAGCCTCGAGCCGCTCCCCGAGGCGCACTGAGCGCGTGACCCGGAAGGGCGCTCGGGAGTATTATCCCGGAGCCCCGTCCGTCCTTCCCGCAGCCTCTCGCTCGCAGTCCCGCCCCGACATGCTCGCCTTCCGCGAGGCCCTCATCGGCTTCCGGCGCTCGCCGCTGCTCAGCTTCCTGAGCGTGACGACGATCGCCTTCTCGCTGTTCGCCTTCGGCCTGTTCAGCCTCGTCGCGCTCAACCTGCGCACGGCGCTCGACCAGATCGAGGAGCGCGTCGAGATCCGCGCGTTCGTCGCCGAGGGGACGACCGTGGAGGAGGTGGCCGCGGCGCTCGGCGACATCGGCGCGTTCCCCGAGGTCGCGCGCGCGGAGTACGTGTCCCCCGAGCAGGCGCTCGAGCGCGCGCGGCGCGAGCTCAGCGAGTTCAGCGACGTGTTCGAGGGCGCCGCGCTCCCCGCCTCGATCGAGGTGCGCCTCAAGCCCGGCCACCGCGACCCGAAGACGGTCGCCGCCGTCGCGAAGCGCATCGGCTGGTACGTGTTCGTGGACGACGTGCGCTTCGGCGAGGAGTGGGTCGGGAAGCTCTACCAGATGCGCAACATCGCGACGCTCGCGGGGCTCGCCCTCGGCCTCGCCTTCGGCGCGGTCGCGGTCATCATCATCGGGGCCACCATCCGGATGACGGTGCTCGCGCGCGCCCGCGAGATCTCGATCATGCGCCTCGTCGGCGCCACCGACGGCTTCGTCCGCCGCCCGTTCCTCATCGAGGGCTTCCTCAAGGGCGTCCTGGGCGGCGTGCTCGCGCTGGTGCTCGTCGGCGTCGCGAACCACCTGATCAACAAGTACGTGATCCGCACCGTGTTCTTCGACGAGTTGCTGATCGTCGTGGGCCTCGTGGGCGGCGCGACCATCGGGCTGCTCGGCAGCCTCGTGTCGGTCGGCCGGCACCTGCGGCGGGTATGACCCGGGCGCTCGCCTCCCGGATCGCGCTCTGCCTGACGCTGGCCGCACCACTCGCCGCGCAGCAGCCGTCCGAGGGCACGTCCCGCCTCCAGCAGCAGGAGGAGCTCGAGCGCATCCGCAAGGAGCGGCAGATCCTCCAGGAGCGGATGGACCAGCTCCAGAGCAGCGTCCACGACCTGTCCGAGGACCTCGCGAACCTCGACCGGCAGGCCGACGCCACGGCGCGCCTCGTCCGCCAGCTCGACGCCGCGCTGCTCTCCCTCAGCGCGGAGGTCACGACCGCGAACCGCGAGCTCGTGCGCGCCGAGGACGAGCTGGTGGCGAAGCGCGCCGCGCTGCAGCATCGGCTCGGCGAGATCTACAAGCGCGGCCCCCTCTACTCGGTCGAGGTGCTGCTCAGCGCGCAGTCGTTCGGCGCGCTCGTCGCGCGCTACAAGTACCTGCACGTGCTCGCGCAGCGCGACCGGGCGCTCGTGCACCGCGTGGAGGAGCTGCGCAACCAGACGCGCGGCCAGCGGCAGACGCTCGTGCGGCTGCAGCGGGACCTCGAGGCGAACCGCGCCGACCGGGCGGCCGAGGGGGACCGGCTCCGCACGCTCGAGGCGCAGCGCCAGGCGAGCCTGCGCCGCGCGCAGCGCAGCGCCGACCAGGTCGCGCAGCGCCTCGAGGCCATCCGGCGCGACGAGGAGCGCGTCTCCGGCCTCATCGCGTCGTTCGAGACGGAGCGCCTCCGCGCGCCGGCCCGGTCCAGCGCGCGCGCGCCCTCGGGCAGCTCCCTCCGCACGGGGGACTACGGCCGCCTGGACTGGCCGGTCGACGGGACGATCCTCTACCGCTTCGGCCGCGTCGTGAACCCGAACAACACGACGACGCGCTGGAACGGCATCGGGATCGGCGCGTCGGAGGGAACGGTCGTGAAGTCCATCGCGGCCGGCGAGGTCGTCGCGGCCGAGGCCTTCGGGACGTACGGGCTCACGGTGATCGTGCAGCACGGCGGCGGCGACTACTCGGTGTACGGCTCGCTCGCGCGCATCGACGTCCGCAAGGGGCAGCGCATCGCGAAGGGGCAGACGCTCGGCACGGTGGGCTCCTCGGATCCGGACATGCCGCCGCACCTCCACCTCGAGATCCGCCGCGGCCGCGGCGAGGCGGTGGACCCGCTCGGCTGGCTGCGTGGCGAGCGCTGAGCGGGGCGTGGGCGCGCGGACGGCGAAGCGCTGCGCCACCTGCGGGCGCTTCCGCGCGTACGAGGCGGACGACCGGTTCTGCCTCGTCTGCGGGGAGGACACGCTGGAGGCGGCGCACGCGTGCGGCCGGAGCTTCGACTACGCGCTCGCGGAGGAGGGCGACCTGCACTGCCCGCGCTGCGGCGCGGTCGTGCGCGGGCGCGCGGCGGACTTCGAGCACTAGCGTTACCTTCCGGGCATGACCTCCCCGTCGCTGCTCCTCGGCGCCCACGTGTCCACGGCGGGCGGCCTGCCCACCGCGCCCCCTCGCGCGAAGGCCATCGGCGCCACGGCGCTGCAGCTGTTCACGAAGCAGGCGAACCGCTGGGCGGAGCGCGGCTGCGAGGGGGAGGAGTGCCTCGCGTGGCGCGCCGCGCTCGGCGACACGAGCGTCGCGGCCACCGTCGCGCACGACAGCTACCTGATCAACCTCGCGTCGCCCGACGAGGCGCTGCGCGTGCGCTCGATGATCTCGTTCATCTGCGAGCTGAAGCGCTGCGAGCAGCTCGGGATCGACTACCTCGTGTCGCACCCGGGCAACTTCATGGACGACCGGGACGCGGGCGTCGCGCGCAACGCCGAGGGGATCGTCGCGGGGCTGGAGTGCGTGCCGGGGCGCGCCACGCTGCTGATGGAGACGACCGCGGGAAGCGGCACGGCGATCGGGGCGAGCTTCGAGGAGCTCGCGCGCCTCATCGAGCTCGTGCCGGAGCCGCTCCGGTCGCGCGTGGGCGTGTGCGTCGACACCGCGCACATCTTCGCGGCGGGCTACGACATCGTGGGCAGCTACGACGACGTCATGGCGCGCTTCGGCGACACGATCGGCTTCCACCGCCTGAAGGTGATGCACCTCAACGACTCGAAGGCGCCGCTCGGCTCGCGGCGCGACCGGCACGAGCTCATCGGGGAGGGGGCGATCGGCGAGGGGGCCTTCCGCCGGATCATGACCGACGAGCGTCTCGCCGGCGTCGTGAAGGTCATCGAGACGCCGAAGCTCGACGACGCCGAGGCGACCGACGCACGGATGCTCGGCCGCCTGCGCTCGTACGCCGAGGGCGCCGCGGCGGTCCCGGCCGCGTGAGCCGCGCCGCGGCGGCGCTGCTCGTCGCATCGCTCGCCGCCGCCGCACCGTCCTCGGCGGGCGGCCAGCCGTCCCTCCCACGCGGCCCGCGGTGGCGGAGCCCGGACTGGCGCCTGGGCGGCACCTGGGTGCAGCAGTCGCGCTTCCTCGAGGACGGCAACGGCGTCACGGTGCACGGGCGCACGACGCTCGCGGTCGAGGGGGGCCCGTCCTGGGTGCTGTTCGACAGCGCGCTGCTGCACCTCCGGCTTCGCGGCGGACTGCAGCTGCGCATCGCGGCACCGGCGGTCGAGATCCGGGAGCGCACCGACGGCACCGGCCCCACGCGGCGGGCGGGCCGCGCCGTGCTCGCCGACCTCTCCGCGCGCGTCGAGCAGGACGGAGACGGCATCCTCCAGCTGTATGGCGCGGCGGGCACCACGTGGCTCCGGGGCCCGGCCGACGTCGCGCCGTTCCGCTTCGACCACGTCGACGGCTTTCACCAGGCGGCGGAGCTCGGCGCCGCGCTGCGCGTCGCCCCGCGCCCCGTCTTCATCACCGGCGCCATCGGGGTCTTCAGCTACGGCAGCGACACGGGCGATGCGGGCGCGGGGCGTGTACAGCGCGGCGCGATCGGCCGCGCGATGCTCGGGGCGCGCTATGGGCGCTGAGCGCGTCGCGGCGCTGGCTCTGCTCGGCCTCGCCGCCTGCTACGTCCCGACGGTGCCAGGCGAGGCGCCCGGGTACGACCCCGCCCTCGCGAGCGGCGAGCTCTATCGTTGGACGCTCGGCCGGACGGTGGCGGTCTACGTCGACCCGACGGCGCAGCCGGCGGGCACGGACCTGCGCGCCGCGGCGGCATCCGCGCTCGGCGCGTGGCGCGGCGCGCTCCACTACCGTGAGCTCTCGCTCGCGCTGACCGACGACCCGCGAGCGGCGGACGTCGTGCTGCACGTCGCGGCCGCGCCACGCCTCGTCGGCACCGCGGGCTGCACGCCGCCGGCGGGCGAGCCGGCCGGCGCGACGTTCTTCTGCCGCGCGCGCCTGACGGCGCAGCAGGACACGGCGCTGACGCTCCCGCTGCTCGCCGGCGGCGGCGGTCGCGTGAAGGTCGACGTGCTGGTGGACCCCGCACAGATCCCGAGCGCCGGCGGCCTCCCCGCGCTCGTCGCCCACGAGCTCGGCCACGCGCTCGGCATCGGCGCGCACAGCCCCGACGCATCCGATCTCATGTACGCTGCGCCGGCGGCGGCACGGCCCTCCGCACGGGACGCGGCGACGCTGCGCTGGCTGCTGCATCAGGGTGTAGACCTGAGGCTGTAGCGCCCGTCGCGGTCCGCTGTGACGCCTCCTCCATCGCGCTTGGAAGCGGGGAGCGCGTTCGGCGCCTTCGGCGCCTCCGCTGGGAGCGGGTTCGCTCGCCGGCCTGCGGCCGGCTCGCTCCCCTGGGAGCGGCGTCGGCGGCCTGCGGCCGCCTCGCCTGGGAGCGCCGTCGCCGCGCTGACGCGCGGCTCGGCTGGTCACTGCCTGCGGACTCGCGAGTAGTTCCCAGCGGAGGCGGCGCAGCCGCCGAACGCGCTCCCAGCCGAGCGAGCCGCGCCGCAGGCGCGGCGAGCGATGGCGCTCCCAGGGAGG
>JBJMNJ010000515.1:0-19513 GCA_045804325.1 Gemmatimonadaceae bacterium | reverse complement strand
CGGTCGAGAAGGTCATCCCGTCCACCTTCCCGCCCGTGCGCGTGAAGTTGACGAGGAACGGCCCGACGAACGCGTCGGCGTAGGCCGGCCGCACGGTCGCGTCGTTCGCCCAGCGCGTGCTCAGCACGAGCGCGCTGTCCTTCGGCGTCACCGTGTACGTCGCGCCGAGCTCCTCGCTGTAGTACGTGCCCGCGTACGCCGCGAGCTGCGCGGCGGTGAGACGCGGCGCCTCCGCGCGGCGGAAGACTGCCGGTGCCCGCGGCGGCCAGGTGAGCGCGTGCTGCCGCACCGTGCCGTCCGCCAGGAACTCGAGCTCCGACGGCTGGCCCGTGATGCGGAACCGGCGCTCGCCGACCGGGACGAGGACCGGCCCCCTCCCGTCCGGCCCCGCCACCAGCGTGTCGCCGCGGCGCGAGACGGGGACCGGCGTGCCCGTGACCGTGTGGACGTACACCCCGGGGAGCGACCGCAGCAGGTCGGGCGCGAGGGCGACGCGCGGCGGCAGCGGCACGTCGTTGCTCGCGAGGTCGGCAGGGAGGAAGACGTCCGCCGCCGCGCGCCCCAGCGCGACCGGGTTGCTGCTCCCCGCGTTGCAGAGCACGACGACGTCGAGCTGCTGGTCCGGGAAGCGGCCGAGCCACGTGCGGTAGCCCGCGTCGCCGCCGGAGTGGTTGACGTTGCGCACGCCGCGATAGCGCTCGGTGGCGATGCCGAGCCCGTAGCCGCTCGTGTCGCCGTTCGCGAGCGTCGGCGTCCGCGTCATCTCGCGAAAGATGGCCGAGTCGCCGACGGCGAGCTTGTCGAAGTTCGCCTGCCACTTGAGGAGGTCGCCGACCGTGCTGAAGAGGCTCGTCGCCCCGTACACGTCGTAGTTCGGCAGGCTCACGTGCCACTTCCCGTCGCCGCGGCGGACGTAGGCGGCCGCGCGGTTCTGGATGACGCGCGTGTAGTCGTCCTGGAACTGCGTCTGCGTCATCCCCAGCGGGCGGAAGATGCGCTCCTCGGCGAAGTCGCGGAGCGACTTGCCGCTCACGCGCTTCACGATCACGCCCGCGAGCGTGTAGCCCGTGTTGCTGTAGAGGTACTCGGTGCCGGGGACGAAGTTGAGCGCCTTCTGCCGCGCGACGATCTCGAGGACGTCGCCCTCGGTGATGCGGTCCTCCTCGAAGCGCCCGCGCGCCATGGCGAGGAGGTCCCACTGGTCGCGCAGCCCGCTCGTGTGCGTGAGCAGGTGGCGGATCGTGATGCGGTGCCCGTAGTCCGGCAGCTCGGTGAGATACTTCCGGATGTCGTCGTCGAGCGAGAGCTTGCCGTCCCGCGCGAGCAGCATGATCGCCGTGGCGGTGAACTGCTTCGAGACGCTCGCGAGGTGGAACACCGACGCGGGCGTGATGGGCGTCGAGGTCTCCAGGTTCGCCATCCCGTAGCCGTTCTGGAAGACGAGCTGGCCGCCGCGCGCCACGGCCGCGGCGCACCCCGGGCCGTCGGTGGCGGTCCACGGCGCGAACACGCGGTTCACGGCGACGCGGAGGCTGTCCGGATTCTGCGAGGGCGGCTGCGCCCGAAGGAGCGCCGGCAGCGGGAGCGCGAGGACGAGGGTCCGCGCGGCGAGGCGAGCCACGCGACGGGTGCGGGTCATGGCGGCCATCCGGGAGATGGATAGGAGCACGATGATACGCCGTCTCGTGGACGGCGCCCACGGGAGCCGACGTCGGCTCGCTACTCTCTTGCGATCGCGTCCACCGGCGACAGCCGCGCCGCCCGCCGCGCCGGGTACGTGCCGAACACCACGCCGACCGTGATGGCGGACAGCACCGCGAACGTCACCGTCGGCGCGCGCACGACCGGGTGGATCTCGGAGCCGAGGAAGTGGCGGAAGACCGCGGTGCCGCCGTAGGCGAGCGCGAGGCCGATCACGAAGCCCGCCGCCGCGCCCGCCCCCGTGATCGTCACCGACTCCACGAGGAACTGCATCTGGATGTCGCGCGCGCGCGCGCCCACCGCGCGGCGCACGCCGATCTCGCGCGTGCGCTCGGACACGGCGGCGAGGAGCACGTTCATGATGCCGATGCCGCCGACGGAGAGGATCAACCCGACCAGCATCCCGAGCAGCAGCTTCGTGAGCAGGATCGCCATGCGCGTGTTCTCGAGCTGCTGCGTCGCCACCTCCACCCGCAGCCGCTCCACCGCGCTCCCGTAGCGCTCGGCCAGCCAGTCGATCGTCGCGCCGCGGAGCGTGTCCACCGCCTCGATGCTGCGCGCCTTGAGGCGGAGCACGGGAACGCGCGGGGCGCGCGCCGCCTCGAGGAGCTCGGCGCCGCCGCGGAGCGGGACGAAGGCGACGTGGTCGCGCTCGCCGCCGGCCGGCGGCTCGAGGACGCCGATCACCTCGCGCGCCTCGCCGGCGACGCGGATGCGGCGCCCGACGAGCCAGTACGCGTCGTGGTCGCCAGCGAGCTCCACCGCGAGGCGGTGGCCGAGGACGATGACGGGCGCCGCGTGCGTGACCTCGGAGGCCGTGTAGAAGCGGCCCGCGGCCACGCGCAGGCCGCTGACCTGGTCGAGGCCGGCCGTGCTCGCGGTGAGGAGCACGGTCGCCCGGCGGTCGAGGTGCTGCGCGGGCGCGTTGCCGGAGAGGGTGAGCACCTGCCGCACCGCCCCCGGCACCTCGGCGGCGGCCGCGGCGGCGTCGTCCGGCGTGAACACCGGATAGCCGCGCACCGGGTAGGTGCGCCCGTTCACCGTGTGCGACGTGATGGGGGAGACGACGACGTCCTGCACGCTCGACTCGCGCGCGATGAGCTGGCGCGACCACACGTCCACGCCGTCGGTCACGGCGAAGGCGGCGACGAGCGCCGCGACGCCGATGACGACGCCCGTGGTCGAGAGCAGCGTGCGCAGCGGGTTGGCGCGCAGCGCGTCGGCGCCCACGCGGGCCGACTCGATCAGGGAGGCGAGGTTCAACGGCAACTGGGCTGGGGGGAACGTGGGCGGCGCGACCCTCGAGCCGCGCCCTCTACCGATACGCGGGAACCGCCCGGGAGGTTACTTCGCTGCCCCGGCCGCCCAGAGGATGCCGCCCGCGAGGTGGTCGAGGAAGGCGGGCTCGGCGTAGCTCTCCTCGGTGTGGCCGAGCGCCGTGTACCAGGCGCGTCCGCCGTCGCGCTCGTGGTACCAGGCGATGGGGTGGCTCGCACCCATCTCGCCGCCGGCGTAGGTGGACTCGTCGAGCGACGCCAGCACGTGGACGTCGCCGCCCGGAGGCGCGCGGAAGTCGTACCACTCGTCGGTGCGGGACCATCGCGCCGCGAGGCAGCGCGTGGAGGGGTGGCTGCGGTCCCGCACGTCGACGGTCGCCGGCGCGATTGCCGGATGGCGCTTGAAGTAGGCGCCCACGAGCTGCCCGTACCACGGCCAGTCGTACTCGGTGTCGGATGCCGAGTGCACGCCGACGAAGCCGCCGCCGGCGCGGACCCAGCGCTCGAACGCGGCCTGCTGCGCGTCGTCGAGCACGTCGCCGGTCGTGCTCAGGAACACGACGACCTTGTACGGACGGAGGCCGGAGTCGGAGAAGACCTTCGGGTCTTCCGTCGCGTCGACGATCAGGCTGTGGTGCGATCCCAGCTCGCGGACGGCGGCGATGCCGCGCGGGATCGACGCGTGTCGGTAGCCGGCGGTGCGCGAGAAGACGAGCACGCTGGTGCCCGGGACCGCCCGTCCGAGGTCGCAGGGCGGGCGCGCGCTCTCGGCGGACGCCTGCCGGCCCGAGCCGCCGCCGCCGCCGCACGCGGCGAGGGAGAGCAGGAGCGCGGCGAGCGATGCGCGGGTCGGCGTGGCGGCCATGGACGGCCCTCGGGGTGCGCGGCGTTGCGGGGGATCGTTCCCGCCCACAATCTCCCTCCGCCGCGGCGGCCGCGCGAGTGGCGCGCGGGCCCGTCCCTCACCCCATCGGTATCCGGATCGCGACGTGTCGCTCTCCCCGGCAGGCACCGCACCAGCGCGCCGCGCGGCGCGGGTGCTCCAGCGCATCACGGGACCGTGAGCGCGCTGCGCGTGCGCCGCGCCGGGCCCGCCGACACCGCGCCGCTGGCGCGCATGCGCTTCGAGTTCCGCGCGGCGCTCAAGCCCGCGGCGGAGGACGAGCGCTCGTTCCTCGCGCGCTGCGAGGCCTGGATGGCGCCGCGCCTCGCCGCGGGGAGTGCGTGGGCCGCGTGGGTGGCCGAGCGCGGCGGCGCGATCGTGGGGACGCTGTGGATGGAGTTCTTCGAGAAGATGCCGAACCCCGTGGCCGAGGCCGAGTGCCACGGCTACCTCACGAACTTCTACGTGCGCGAGAGCGAGCGCGGGGCGGGGACGGGCTCGCGGCTGCTCGAGGCGGCGCTCGCCGAGTGCGAGCGGCGGCGGGTGCACCAGGTGCTGCTCTGGCCCACCGACCGGAGCCGGCCGCTGTACGAGCGGTTCGGCTTCGCCGTGCGCGACGACCACATGGCGCGTGTGGTGGCGGCGCCGCGCGCGCCGCTGCACTAGGGTTCGTCTGACAGGGGTGGCGCGGTGCCCCGACCCGGCGTCCCCGACGGCGACCCCGCGGCTGGCTCGAGGAAGCGCGCGGTGTGGCTACGCGGTTCGAGAAGCTGGCGATCCCCTACCTCGGATTCGTCAAGCTCGGCATGATCCGTCGACTGCTCCGCCGGCTCCTGTCACATTCGACGAGCCCACCCGCCACCGCCAGCGCACATCGACCATGACGCGCTTCCTCGCCCGGATCGGCATCGAGCTGCCCATCCTCCAGGCGCCGATGGCCGGCGTCTCCACCCCGGCGCTCGCGGCGGCCGTGTCGAACGCGGGGGCGCTCGGCGCCCTCGGCCTCGGCGCGACCGACGCCGCCGGTGCCCGCGCCATGATCGCCGAGGTGCGGGCGGCGACCGCGCGCCCGTTCAACGTCAACGTCTTCGTGCACGCCCCCGCGCGGGGTGACGCGGCGCGCGAGGCGGCGTGGCTGGCGGCGCTCGCGCCGACGTTCCGCGCCCACGGCGCCGAGCCGCCGGCGACGCTGCGGACGCTCTACCGCAGCCTCGTCGAAGACGACGCGATGCTCGCCGCGCTGGTCGAGGCGACGCCGCCGGTCGTCAGCTTCCACTTCGGCCTCCCCAGCGCGGACCGCATCGCGGCGCTGCGTGCGACCGGCGCGGTCCTGCTGGCGTCCGTGACCAGCCTCGCCGAGGGGCGCGCGGCGCAGGCGGCGGGGATGGACGCCGTCGTCGCGCAGGGGTGGGAGGCAGGCGGGCACCGGGGCGTGTTCGACCCCACCACCCGCGACGAGCAGCTCGGCACGTTCGCGCTCGTGCGCGTGCTGGTGCGGCACCTCGACGTGCCGGTGGTCGCGGCGGGCGGGATCATGGACGGCGCGGGGATCGCCGCCGCGCTCTCGCTCGGGGCGGCGGCCGCGCAGCTCGGCACCGCCTTCGTGGCCTGCCCGGAGTCGAGCGCCAGCCCCGCCCACCGTGCGGCGCTGCTCGCCGGCGACGCGGCGCACACCGTCATGACGGCGGGGATCTCGGGGCGCCCGGCGCGCTGCCTCGTCAACCGGTTCACCGCGCTGACCGAGGAGCTGGCGACGCGGACGCCGCCGGTGACGCCGCCCGACTACCCCATCGCGTACGACGCCGGCAAGGCGCTGCACGCGGCCGCGGCGGCGCGCGGGGAGCACGGCTACGGCGCGCAGTGGGCCGGCCAAGGCGCCCCGCTCAGCCGCGCGCTGCCCGCCCCGGAGCTGGTCGCGACCCTCGCCCGCGAGCTGAAGGCCGCCGACCGGCGCGACGAGGCCCTGTCAGACAGAGCCTAGCGCGCTCGTCAGGCGCGCTCGAGCAGCACCGTCCCCGCGAAGCGGCGTATCTGCTCCTGGCGCACTCTCGTCCGCAGGCGTATGAGCAGGCGCCAGAGCCACATCCCCGGCATCTCGCGCTTGAGGCGTCGCGCCTCGTCCATGTTCGAGCGGTACTCGACCTCGCGCCAGCCGTGCGGCGCGAAGAACGCGCTGCCCTCCGCGGGCGCGAACCGGAACGGCGCGTTCGCGCGGTCGGCCGCGGTGCCCCAGGATCGCTGCATCCACCGGAGGAGCTCCGGGTGCGCGAGGTCGGTGAGCCACCAGCGGAGCCCCGGCACGGCGTGGAGGTCGCGCGCGAGCCCCGCCACGCTGTCCGCCTCGAGGTAGATCAGCAGCCCCTCGCTCACCACGAGCCCGCGCGACGCGCCCGCGCCGATGCGGGGCAGCGTCTCGGCTCGCACCGCGGGATCCGAGAGGTCCGCCGGCACGGCCTCGTACCGGCACGAGGGCACCGCGTCGCGCAGCGTCTCGGCCTTCTGCGCGAGGATGCCCGGGAGGTCGACGTCCACCCACCGGAGCGCCTTCGGAAGCTCGAGGCGCCAGGGCCGAGCGTCGAGCCCCGCGGCGAGGTTCACGACGAGGTCGGCGCCGTCGCGCACGCGGGCCATGATGATCTCGTCGAACACCGCGGTGCGCACGATCATCGACCACGCCATGCGGCGGGCCTGCGGCAGCGTGCGGACGATCTCCTCGCCCTTCGCGCCGGCGAGCGCGCGGGCCCACGGGTCGCGGAAGAGGGCGTCCGGGCGCTCGGTCTCCATCGCCCGGTAGACCGCGACCCAGCGCGCGGTGTCGGAGACGTTCTCGATGGGCATCGATCGGTCCTCGGCTAGCGTGTCGAGCGCCAGTGCGGACGGCGCGGGGGAGGCTCCGGGACGAGCGAGCGGCGGAACATGAGCAGGTCCTGCTTGCGGATGCCGTTCTCGTAGACCGGCTCCTCGTAGTACCAGAAATAGTCGCGCCGGACCTCGTGCATGCGGAAGCCGCACTTCTGGTAGAAGGCGAGGTTCCCGAGGCTGGAGTTCGCCGTGCCGACGACCATCGCGCGCTTGCCGCGGCGCCGCGCCTCCTCGACGAGCCACTCGACGAGCCGCCGGCCGAGCCCCTCGCCCTGCCGCGCCGCGGAGACGCCGAGCTCCACGATCTCGGACTCCTCGCCCTCCCAGCGCACCGTCGCGGCGCCGATCGCCTCGTCCTCTTCGTACAGGCCATAAATCGCGTCGCTCAGGTTGCGCAAGCTCCAGCGGAGCGACGGCTCCGACGGCTCGGCGAGCAGGAGGACCGGGATGAGCGGGCCGGCGGCGCGGCGTGTGACTTCGCGGATCGTGATCGCCATGCCGAAGGCAAATCGCGGAGTGTGCCTTGCGGAAGAGCCGGCACATGGCCGCCCTTCTCGCCGTCGACCTCGGCGTCCGCGCCGGCTTCGCCTGCTACGGCGACGACGGGCGGCTCCGCTGGTACCGCTCGCAGAACTTCGGCGACATCGCGAGGCTGCGCCGCGCCATCCCGGGGCTGCTCGCGCAGGTGGACGACCTGACGCGGCTGGTCCTCGAGGGCGGGGGACCGGTCGCCGAGGCGTGGGCGGGCCGCGCCGAGGGCCGCGACGTCGTCGTGACGCGCGTGAGCGCGGAGGAGTGGCGCGCGCTGTTCCTCCTGCCGCGCGAGCAGCGCTCGGGCGCGCAGGCGAAGGACGTGGCCCAGCGCCTCGCGCGGCGTGTCATCGCGTGGAGCGGGGCCCCACGCCCGACGTCGCTCCGCCACGACGCCGCCGAGGCGATCCTCGTGGGACTGTGGGGTGTGCTCGCGGCCGGGTGGCTGAGGCGGGTGCCGGCCGAGGTGCTGCGTCAGGGCGAGTGAGGAGTGAAAGCCGAGCGTCGGGACGAGTGGCCCTGACGTGCCGCGAGATCCGGACACTTCGCGCATACTCGACGCTTGTCGCCCCCGCGCGCGGCGGCTCATCTTTGTGCGAACGCCGCCGCCCGGCGCGGCGCTCAGCGACCCAGGAGAACCGACATGCGTACTGGTGCCATCACCCTCGCCGCGCTCGCGCTCGTCGCGTGCGGGCGAGACGAGCGTGCGGGGCGGACGACCTCGGAGCGCGGCGGCGCGGTGGCGGTGGAGCGCTCCGCGCCGCCGCGCTGCGCGCCGGACAACGGCGGCATCACGCTCCCGCGGGGGTTCTGCGCGAGCGTCTTCGCCGACAGCGTCGGCAGCCCCCGGCACCTCGTCGTCGCGCCGAACGGCGACGTCTTCGTCGCGCTCCAGGGCGCGCGGCGCGGCGACTCGGCGGCCGCGGGCGTGCTGGCCCTGCGCGACGCCGACGGCGACGGGCGCGCCGAGGTGCGGGAGCGCTTCGGGCCGATCGGGATGACCGGGATCGGGCTGTTCGACGGCCACCTGTATCAGGAGCTGCGCGGCGGCACCATCGTCCGCTGGCCGCTCGCGGCGGGAAGCCTGCGGCCCTCGTCCGACAGGCCGGACACGGTCGTCACCGGCTTCCCGGGCGATGGCCACTCGTCGCGCAACTTCGCGATCGGGCGCGACGGGTCGCTGTACGTGAACGTCGGCTCGCGGACGAACGCGTGCGAGCCGCAGCGCCGCCAGCCGGAGACGCCCAGCGTGGACCCGTGCACCGAGCTCGAGACGCGCGCCGGCATCTGGCGCTACGACGCGCGCCGCACGGGGCAGCGCTTCTCGCCCGCGGAGCGCTTCGCCACCGGCATCCGCAACGCCGTCGGGCTCGCGATCAACCCGGCGGACGGCCGCCTGTGGTCGACGCAGCACGGCCGCGACCAGCTCGCGGCGTTCTGGGGGAAGAGGTTCCCGCTGTTCACCGAGGCGTACAGCGCGGAGAACCCGGCCGAGCTCCTCCTGCAGGTGAACCGCGGCGACGACTTCGGCTGGCCGTACTGCTACGAGTCGCGCCCGCTCGGCCGCCTCGTCACCGCGCCCGAGTATGGCGGCGACGGCACGAGCAGCTCGCGCTGCGCCGGCAAGAAGCGCCCCGTGGCGACGTTCCCCGGGCACTGGGCGCCGAACGCGCTCGCCTTCTACACGGGGCAGGCATTCCCCGCGCACTACCGCGGCGGCGCATTCATCGCGTTCCACGGGAGCTGGAACCGCCCCGAGGGGAACCACGGCGGCTACAACGTGGTCTTCGTCCCGCTGCGTGACGGTCGCGCCGCCGGCGAGTTCGAGGTCTTCGCGGACGGCTTCGCGGGCGCCGAGAAGAGCCCGGGCGGCGCGCGCTACCGCCCGACGGGGCTCGCGCAGGGTCCCGACGGCTCGCTGTACGTCAGCGACGACAAGGGTGGGCGCATCTGGAAGATCGTGTACGGCCGGTGACGCCGGCGCGGCGCGGCGGCCTCGGGCCGCCGCGCCGTTCGCCCCAGCTTCACGCGGGCTCGCGCACGACGTAGGTTCAGAGGAGCCGCCATTCGCTCCGGAGCCCGCCATGAACTCACTCCAGCAGCTCTCCGCCGCCGGCCAGTCCATCTGGCTCGACTTCGTCACCCGCACGATGCTCCGCGACGGCACCCTCGCGCGGATGATCCACGACGACGCGCTCACCGGGATGACGTCGAACCCGACGATCTTCGAGAAGGCGCTGGCCGAGGGGACGGCGTACGACGAGCAGCTCCGGAGCGCGGCGGGGTCGCTGAGCGCCTGGGAGCTCTTCGAGCTCGTCGAGACCGACGACGTGCGCACCGCCTGCGACGCCTTCCGCGGCGTCTTCACCCGCACGCGCGGCTGCGACGGCTTCGTCTCGATCGAGGTCTCGCCGGGCGCCGCCCACGACGCCGACGCGACGGTCGAGGAGGCGCACCGCCTCTGGAAGACCGTCGGACGCCCGAACGTGATGATCAAGGTGCCGGGCACGGCGGAGGGCTCGAAGGCGGTGCGGCGGCTCATCGCGGACGGCATCAACGTCAACATCACGCTGCTCTTCTCGCTCGAGGCCTACGCCCGCGTCATCGACGCCTACCTCGGCGGGCTCGAGGCGCGCATCGCCGCGGGGCAGGAGATCGCCGGCGTGCGCTCCGTCGCGAGCTTCTTCGTGAGCCGCGTGGACACCGAGGTGGACAAGCGCCTCGACGCGAAGATCGCCGCCGCCCGCAGCGACGGCGAGCGCGCGCGCCTCGGCGCGCTGAAGGGCCGCGCGGCCGTCGCGAACGCGAAGCTCGCGTACGAGCTGTTCACGCGCGAGTTCTCCTCGCCGCGCTGGCGCGCGATGGACGCGATGGGCGGCGAGTTCCAGCGCCCGCTCTGGGCGAGCACCGGGACGAAGAACCCCGCGTACAGCGACGTGAAGTACGTCGAGGAGCTCATCGGCCCGAACTCCGTGAACACGATCCCGCCGGCGACGCTCGAGGCGTTCCGCGACCACGGCAAGGTGGAGCGGCAGGTGGACCGCGGCGTGGACGAGGCGCGGCGGGTCATCGCGGACCTCGAGGCCGCCGGCATCGCGATGAAGGACGTGACGGACAAGCTCCTCGTCGACGGCGTCGCGAGCTTCCAGAAGTCGTTCGACACGCTGATCGCGGGGCTCGAGGAGAAGAGCGCGAAGCTGGGGCGGGAGCTGGCGAAGGCGTGAGGGCCGACCCGGCCGCGCCGAGCCGCGAGCCGCTCACGGCGAGCGTCCCGGCGGCGGAGCCGCCGGCGGCGCCCGTCGAGCGCGCGCGCGGTGCGCGGACCGCGCGCACGCTCCTCGCCCTGATCGTGCTCGCGGGCGCCGCGTACGTCGGCGCCCGCCCCGCCGGGCCGCTGCCGCCGCTCGGTCCGCTGCTCGATCCGGCGCGCGGCGCGTGGGGCACCGTCCGCGCTACCGCGATGCCGCGCGAGGAGTCGCGCGAGATTCCGGGTCTGGCGGCTCCCGTGCGCGTCGTCACGGACGTCCGCGGCGTGCCGCACGTCTTCGCGGCGAGCGAGGACGACGTCTACCGCGCGCTCGGGTATCTCGTCGCGCGCGAGCGGCTCTTCCAGATCGAGCTCCAGTGGCGCGCGGCCGCCGGACGGCTGAGCGAGCTCGCGGGCGCGCGGGCCGTCGCGCTCGACAGCACGCCGCGGCGCCTCGGGCTCCCCGAGATGGCGCGCCGCAAGCTCGCGGCGCTCTCGGCCGACTCAGGGCTGCTGCGCGCCGCGCGTGCCTACGCCGATGGGGTCAACGCGTACATCGACCAGATGCCGGCGTCCGCCGTGCCGGTCGAGTACCGCCTCCTCGGCGCGCGCCCCACGCGCTGGGAGCCGGAGCACGCGGTCCACCTGCTGAACCGCATGGCGTGGATGCTCTCGTTCGACGAGGGCGACCTGCGGAAGGAGCGAGTCGCCGCGGTCGTCGGACGGCAGGCCGCGGACGCGCTGTTCCCGCTCGAGGCGCCCATCCAGGAGCCCATCCAGCCGAACGGCCAGACGGCGCCGCGTGTGGAGCTGCGTCCGCTCCCGCCGCCCGGCCCGCCCGACCCCGTCGCGCGCCTCTCGGCCGCACTCGGCGAGCGCATGCTGCGGACGCTGGGCGGGATGCTCGACGCGGCCGACGAGGCCTCGGGCGACGCCATCGGGTCGAACAACTGGGCGGTCGCGCCGCAGCGCACGAAGGCTGGCCGCGCGATCCTCGCCGGCGACCCGCACCTCGGGATGACGCTCCCGTCGATCTGGTACGAGGCGCACCTCGTCGTCCCGGGACGGCTCGACGTCTACGGCGTCACCATCCCCGGCGCGCCGTCGATCGTCATCGGCTTCAACCGCGACGTGGCGTGGACGTTCACGAACACCGACGCGGCGGACGTCATCGACTACTACGCCGAGCAGGTGGACGACGCGGCGCGGCCGACGCGCTACATGCTCGACGGCGCCTGGCGCCCGCTCCGCCGCGTCGTGGAGGAGTACCGCGCGCCCGACGGGAGCGTGGCCGCGACGGACACTGTTCTCTACACGCACCGCGGCCCGCTCGTGCGCGACTCGGGGCGCTGGCTCTCGCTCCGCTGGACGGCGTACGAGATGACGAACGAGGGCGACGCGCTGCTTCGGGCCGAGAGAGCCCGCAGCGTGGACGAGTGGCTCGACGCCACCGCGGGGTGGGGCGTGCCCGCGCAGAACATGCTCGTCGCCGACCGCGCGGGATCCATCGCGATTCGCTCCACGGGCCGCTTCCCCATCCGTCCGGGGAACGGCCGAGGCGACGCCGTGTTCGACGGGCGCACGAGCGCGGCGGACTGGACGGGGTTCCTCCCGGTCTCGCGGCTGCCGCAGGCCGTCCGTCCGGCGCAGGGCTTCCTCGCCTCGGCGAACCAGCAGAGCGTCGACCCGCGCACGAGCGACGCCTACCTGGGCTTCGGCTGGCTCGACCCGTGGCGCGCGCTGCGCATCAACGAGATCCTCCGCGCGGACTCGCAGGTCACGCCGGAGACCATGCGGCGCATGCAGACGGACCCCGGCAGCCCGCGCGCCGACCGCTTCGTGCCGATCTTCGTCGCCGCGGGCTCGCTGCCGGGCGCCCCGGCCGACGCGCGCGAGGCCGCGCGGCTGCTCGGCGAGTGGGACCGCCGCTACACGACGGACAATCGCCGCGCGGTGCTCTTCGAGTACGCCATGCGCGAGCTCACCGACCGCACGTGGGACGAGCTATCAGCCCCAGGTGCAGTGGACGCGTCGGTGACGAGCGGCGCCGACCGCGCGGGTGCGGCGCGCCGCGTGGCGACGCCGAGCGCGATGGCGCTGCTCCAGCTCGTCGCGGACCCCGCGAGCCCGTGGTGGGACGACCGCCGCACGACCGGCGTCGTCGAGACGCGCGACGCGGTGCTCCAGGCGAGCCTCGCCGCCGCGCTCGCCCGCGCGCGACACGAGCTCGGCGAACCGGCGGACGACAAGTGGCTCTGGAGCCGTAACCGCCGCGCGAACGTGTGGCACGTGCTCAACCTGCGCGGCTTCTCCCAGCTCGGCATCCCGGTGCAGGGCGGGCCGTCGACGCTCAGCCCCTCGAGCGGGGACGGCCGCCACGGCGCGAGCTGGCGCATGGTCGTGGAGCTCGGCCCGGAGGTGCGCGCGTGGACCATCTACCCGGGCGGGCAGTCGGGGAACCCGGCGAGCTCGCGCTACGCCGACCGCATCGGCAGGTGGGCGCGCGGCGAGCTCGATCCCGCGCTCCTGCCGCGCACGCCGGACGCGCTGCGCCCCGCCGACGTGCTCTCGACGCTCACGCTGACGCCGCGCAAGTGACCCGCGCCCCCGCGCTCCTCGCCGCCCTGGCGCTCCTCTTCGCGCTCGGCACGCTCGCCGTCGGCTGGTGGGCCGTGCCGCTCGTCGCGCTCGCGGCGGGCGTCGCTCTGTACGCGCGCCGACGCATCGCGGTCGTCGCCGCGCTCGCCGCGGCGCTCGGCTGGCTCCTGCTGCTGCTCTGGACCGCCGCGCGCGGGCCGCTCCTCGCCTTCGCCGGTAGCCTCGCCGGCGCGATGGGCGTGCCCGGCTTCGTGCCGCTGCTGCTCACGCTGCTCTTCCCGATGGTGCTGGCGTGGAGCGCCGCGGCGGCGGGGCAGGGCCTCAGAGAAGCCGCCTCAGGCCGTAGGACGTAGGCCGTAGGCGGCAAGAAGCACCGCCTACGGCCTACGGCCGAGCGGTCACCTGCTGCAGCCGTCCACGCTCCGCGTGTCCAGGTGCAGCGTGCAGCTCGCGCTCCCCACGGTCACCGGCACCGCCGCCGTCCCGTTGAACGTCACCACCACGCGCCGCTCGAACGTGCGGGTCTCGGAGCGGGCGCCCGTCACGGTCACCTTGCCCGTCACGTGGTGCACCACCTGCCCCGAGGCGGGGTACGGGTTGCTCGCGCGCGGCAGCAGGACGACGACGTCGGTCGCCGTGTCGCGCACCGCCTTCGTGTAGACGCGCGTGTTGAGCGCGCCGACGTGCGTGGTCGTGTCGTTCGCCGCGCCCGTGCCGTTCCAGGTGCGCTGCGTCTCGGCGCCGGCGAGCCCGGTGACCGTGCGCGAGCGCTCGCGGTGGACCGCCGTCGTGAAGGTGCCGCCGTTCGGGCCCGTGCCCGAGCGCGCGCCGTCGACATGCGTGTCGAAGCGCACCGACGCGGTGAGGCTCGCGTCGTAGGCGGGCATCTCCGCGCCGGCGGCGTCGAAGTACGTCACCGTACGCGCGACCGTACGGCTCGCGGAGAAGCTCGGGTCCACGAAGTCGCCGAGGTCGGCGGCGACCGCCTCGCCCTCGGCCGCGGCGAGGTCGGCGGCCACGACGGCGTCCGTCGCGATCTGCGCGCTCGGCTCGGTGGGCGAGTCGGCGCACGCGGCGAGCGTGGCGAGGGCGGCGAGGCTCGCGCCGACGGCGGCGGAGCGGACGGGGCGGGGGAAGGGCCACATGAGAGAGACTCCGGGGTGAGTGGTGTGCCGCGGCGGACCGGCTCGCGCCGCTCGGCGCGCGGCCTGGCACCCGGTGGGACGCCACCCCGGCCGGAGCGTTAAGGGACACGCCGACCGCGCCCGCGCCCTTGTGACCGGCGTCACGATGCGCGTGTTTTCAGGACTGTTCGCACGCCGCTTGCCGAGCGCACGGAGTGCGCCGGGAACTCGTGCCATAGCCGCCGGAGAGTCTGACATCGTGCCGACCGAGCACCAACAGCGAACGAAGATCGTCTGCACCCTCGGCCCCGCCTCCGCCACGCGCGAGGCCATTCGCGCCCTGGTCGAAGCGGGGATGAACGTCGCCCGCCTGAACTTCTCGCACGGCACGCACGCGCAGCACGCGGAGGTCATCGCGAACGTCCGCGCCGCCGCGAGCGACACCGGCCGGCAGGTCGCGATCCTCGGGGACCTGCAGGGCCCGCGCATCCGCATCGGCAACCTCGCCGCGCCCATCGCGCTCCGGTCGGGCGACGACCACGTGCTCGTGCCCGAGGGGGACGAGCGCGACGGCGAGATCCCCGTCACCTACGACCTGCTCGCGGAGGACGTGCACGCGGGCGACCGCATCCTCATCGCCGACGGCCTGTTCGAGCTCGTCGTGATGGAGGTGCGCAAGCGGCGCGTCACCGCGCGCGTCGTGCACGGCGGGGAGCTCAAGAGCCACAAGGGGATGAACCTCCCCGGCATCAGCGTGTCCGCGCCCTCGCTCACCGAGAAGGACCGCGCCGACGCGACGTTCGCCGTCGAGCACGACCTCGAGTACCTCGCGCTGAGCTTCGTGCGCAAGCCGGAGGACATCGCCGAGCTGCGCTCGCACGTGCCGCACTCGATGCTCATCGTCTCGAAGATCGAGAAGGACGTCGCGCTCCAGAACATCGAGGCGATCATCGCCGCGTCCGACGCCGTCATGGTCGCGCGCGGCGACCTCGGCGTCGAGCTGCCCTTCGAGGAGGTCCCGCTCGCGCAGAAGCGCATCATCCAGCTCTCGAACCGCCTCGGCCGCCCCGTCATCACGGCCACGCAGATGCTCGAGAGCATGATGGAGAACCCGCGCCCGACGCGCGCCGAGGCGAACGACGTCGCCAACGCGGTGCTCGACGGGACGGACGCGGTGATGCTCTCGGGCGAGACCGCGGCCGGCAAGTTTCCGCGCCTCGCCGTGGAGGCGATGCGGCGCATCATCACCGAGGTGGAGCGGCACCCGCGCCTCACGCGCGGGCTCCGCGACGACCGCGCGTCGCGCGACGTCGTCGTCGCCACGGAGCAGGCCATCGCCGCCGCGACCGTCGCCGCCGTGCGCATGCTCGCCTCGCCGCTCGTCATGGTCATCTCCAAGAGCGGCTTCACGGCGCGCGTCGTGTCCTCGCACCGGCCGCCCGTGCCGGTGTTCGCGCTCACCGACGAGCCGCGCACCTGCCGGCAGCTCGCGCTCGTGTGGGGCGTCATCCCGCAGCTGCTCCCGCACGCGTCCAACTACGAGGAGATGGCGCACGGCGGCCTGCGGGCCGCCCTGGAGCGCGGGCTGGCGAGCAAGGGCGACCGCGTCGTGGTGACCGCCGGCGTGCCGTTCGACCTCCCGGGCACGACGAACTTCATGAAGGTCGAGACGGTGTGAAGCTCACGTTCCTCGGCACGGGGACCTCGTTCGGCGTCCCGATCATCGGGTGCCAGTGCCGGGTGTGCCGCTCGCCCGACCCGCGCGACCGGCGCACGCGCGTCGGCGCCGTCGTGGAGACGGACGGCGGCACGCGGCTCCTGATCGACACGCCGCCGGAGCTCCGGCTGCAGCTCGTGGCGGCCGGCATCGACCGGGTGGACGCGGTGCTCTTCACGCACGACCACGCGGACCACGCGCACGGCGTCGACGACCTGCGCGCCATCACGGTGCGGCGCGACGCGCCGCTCCCGATGTACGGACCCGCGGACTCGCTCGAGCGCCTGCGGCGGCGGTTCGGCTACATCTTCGACGACGCGGTGCGCCCGCTCCCCGGCACGTCGAAGCCCGAGGGCACCGCGCGCGCGCTCGAGCCGGGGGTGACGGTGGAGATCGGCGGCATCGACGTGACGCCGGTCGCGGTGCCGCACGGGCCGATCGACGTCTTCGCCTACCGCATCGGGCCGCTCGCCTACGTGACCGACGCGAAGGCCGTCCCGCCGGCGGCGCTCGAGCGCCTGCGCGGCGCGAAGGTGCTCGTCGTGAACGCGCTGTTCCGCACGGAGCACCCCACGCACCTCAGCGTCCCCGAGGCCGTGCGCGTGGCGCAGGAGGTCGGCGCCGAGCGGACGTTCCTCACGCACCTCACGCACGACAACCTCCACGCGGACCTCGAGGCCGAGCTGCCGCGCGGCATCGCGCCGGCGTTCGATGGATTGGTCGTCCGGATAGACTAGCCCGCAACCTGACCGCGGCCGACGGCCGACGGCCGAGAGCGAGAAAGCCATGACCATCACGATCGACTACACGAACATGATGTCCGCCGCCGGCGGCCTCTCCGACGCGGACCTCGACGGGGCGCGCGAGGCGTTCGCGCGCGCGCAGGCGGCGGTGCGCGCGCAGCACAAGGCCGGCGCGCTCGGCTTCCTCGACCTCCCGGCGGACGAGGCGCTGCTCGCCCAGACGACGCGCTTCGCGGGGCGCGCGGCCGGCGTGTTCCGGGACGTCGTGCTGCTCGGCATCGGCGGCTCGGCGCTCGGGCCCATCGCGCTCCGCACGGCGCTGCGCCCCTACCAGTGGAACTCGCTCCCGGACGCCGCGCGCCATGGGCTGCCTCGTCTGCACGTCCTCGACAACGTGGACCCGGAGACGATCGCCGCGCTGCTCGACCGCGTGGAGCTCATGCACGCGCTCGTGATCGTGACGTCCAAGAGCGGCGGCACCGCGGAGACGATGGCGCAGTTCCTCGTCGTCCACGACCGGCTCAAGCGCACGGCGGGGTCCGACCTGCGGCGCCAGCTCGTGTTCGTCACCGACCCCGCCAAGGGCGCGCTCCGCCCCCTCGCGAAGTCGCTCGGCGTCGAGGCGCTCGACATCCCGCCGAACGTCGGCGGGCGCTTCAGCGTGCTCTCGCCCGTGGGCCTCCTCCCGGCCGCGCTCATCGGCATCGACGTGAAGGCGCTGCTCGCCGGCGCGCGCGACGTGCGCGACCGCTGCATGGCCGCCGCGGGCGACGACCCGCGCCGCAATCCGGCCGCCGCCTTCGCGCTCCTCCAGTGGCTCGCCGACACCCGGCTCGGGCGGCGCATCGACGTCCTCATGCCCTACTCGGACCCGCTGCGCGACATGGCCGCGTGGTTCGTGCAGCTCTGGGCGGAGAGCCTCGGGAAGATCCGGCCGGACGGCACCTCCGTGGGCCCGACGCCCGTCGCGGCGCTCGGCGCGACCGACCAGCACAGCCAGGTGCAGCTCTTCATGGAGGGGCCGGCCGACAAGACGGTGACGTTCCTGGCGGTCGGCGAGCGCGGCACCGACGTGAGCATCCCCTCCGCCTTCGGGGAGGTGAAGGAGCTCGCCTACCTGGGCGGCCACTCGCTGGGCGAGCTGATCGACATCGAGCAGCGCGCGACGGCCGGCGCGCTCGCGAAGCGCGGGCGCCCGAACATGACCATCCGCCTCGGCCGCGTGGACGCCTGGCACGTCGGCGGGCTCATGATGCTCCTCGAGATCGCCACGGCGTACGCCGGCCAGCTCTACGGCGTCGACGCCTTCGACCAGCCCGGCGTGGAGCTCGGCAAGCAGTTCACCTACGCGATGCTCGGCCGCGCCGACGCCGAGGCCGCGCGGCGCGAGTGGGACACGCTGCCGAAGCCGGACGAGCGGTATCGCGTCTAGGCGATTGCGTCCGGGCGGCGCTCGCCTCTTCCATCCGGTGCGCTCGGCGGGCAGTTTTAAGGCGGCCCGTCGCCTCGGCGCTCGGCGCCCACCCCACACGAAACGCAACGCGCGCCGCCGGACGTTCGCGACGCTTGGAGGTCTTGCATGGCCACAGGGGCTGCGGTCGACACGCACCCGTTCGGCGACGCCGTCGAGGTTCGCCAGGGGCAGGTGACGGTCCGCGACGAGCGGGCCCTCGCGTCCGACCGGATGGACCGGCTGGCGCGCGAGGCCGTGTTCGGCGCGGACGCGGCCAGGGAGCAGGCGCGCCGCCTGATCTGGGAGCTCGGCCAGGTGGTGGGCGTGCGCCCCGCCTCCATCCACGAGCTGTACATGGCGCGCGGCCGCGGCGAGATCGGCGGCTTCACCGTGCCCGCCATGAACATCCGCGCCGCGACGTACGACACGGCGCGCGCGATCTTCCGCACGGCGAAGAAGCTCGACGCCGGCGCGTTCATCCTCGAGATCGCCCGCTCGGAGATCGCCTACACCGAGCAGCGGCCGGCCGAGTACGTGGCCGTGCTGCTCGCGGCGGCGCTCCGCGAGGGCTACCGCGGCCCGATCTTCGTCCAGGGCGACCACTTCCAGATCAACGCGAAGAAGTACGCGGCCGACCCGGAGCCCGAGGTCGAGGCGGTGCGCGCCATCGCGCGCGAGGCCATCGCCGCGGGCTTCTACAACATCGACATCGACACCTCGACGCTCGTCGACCTCTCGCAGCAGGGGCTCGCCGCGCAGCAGCGCGTGAACTGCGAGCGCAGCGCCGAGCTCACGCGCTACGTCCGCTCCATCGAGCCGAAGGGGATCACGATCTCCATCGGCGGCGAGATCGGCGAGGTGGGCACGGAGAACTCCACCGAGCCCGAGCTGCGCGCGTTCATGGACGGCTACCGCGCCGCGCTCGGCTCGGGCGTCCCGGGACTCTCGAAGATCAGCGTGCAGTCGGGCACGTCGCACGGCGGCGTCGTCCTCGCGGACGGCAAGATCGCCGAGGTGAAGCTCGACCTCGACACGCTCGAGCGACTCTCGAAGGTGGCGCGCGACGAGTACGGGATGGCCGGCGCGGTGCAGCACGGCGCGTCGACGCTCCCGGACACCGCGTTCAACAACTTCCCGCGCACCGAGACGGCGGAGATCCACCTCGCGACGAACTTCCAGAACATGATGTACGATCACATCCCGCGCGCGCTGCGGGACGAGATCTACCGGTGGCTGGACGTCAACGCGAAGGACGAGCGCAAGCCGAAGGACACCGACGAGCAGTTCTACTACAAGTCGCGCAAGAAGGCGATCGGGCCGTTCAAGCGGCAGATGTGGGAGATCCCGGCCGACGCGAAGGGGAAGCTCGCCGCGGCG
>JBJMNJ010000514.1:0-3120 GCA_045804325.1 Gemmatimonadaceae bacterium | reverse complement strand
CGAGTTCACGGTCGAGCGCGGCAAGCTCTACCTCCTCCAGACGCGCACCGGGAAGCGCACGGCGGCGGCGGCGGTGCGGATCGCGACCGAGATGGTCCAGGAGGAGCTCATCACGCGCGAGGAGGCCGTGTCGCGGGTGCCGGCGGCCCACCTCGACCAGCTCCTCCATCCCGTCATCGACCCCGCCGGCGCGCGCGCGGCGCCGCTCTGCGTGGGACTCCCCGCGAGCCCCGGCGCCCAGAGCGGCGTGGCCGTCTTCGACCCGGACGTGGCCGAGGAGCGCGCCGCCCGCGGCGAGCGGGTCGTCCTCGTGCGCGAGGAGACCACGCCCGAGGACTTCCACGGCATCGTCGCGGCGCGGGCGGTGCTCACCGCGCGCGGCGGGATGACGAGCCACGCGGCGGTGGTCTGCCGCGGGATGGGCAAGTGCGCCGTGGTGGGCGTGAAGGAGATGCACGTCGACACCGTCGCGCGGCGCTTCACCGTCGGGGACACGACGGTCCGCGAGGGCGACTACCTCACGCTGGACGGCGCGACGGGCAAGGTCTACGCGGGCGACCTGCCGACCATCCCCAGCGAAGTCGTGCGCGTCATCAACGGCGCCCTGCCCCCGAGCCAGGCCCCGCTCTACCGGTCGTTCGCGCAGCTCCTCGAGTGGGCGGACGACGTGCGCCGGCTCAAGGTGCGCGCGAATGCCGACACGCCGCGCGACGCGCGCATCGCGCGCGGCTTCGGGGCGCAGGGCATCGGCCTCTGCCGCACCGAGCACATGTTCTTCGAGGGCGACCGCATCAACGCGATGCGCGAGATGATCGTCGCCCGCGACGAGGGCGGGCGCCGCCGCGCGCTCGCGAAGCTCCTCCCCATGCAGCGCAGCGACTTCGAGGGGATCTTCGAGGCGATGGACGGCCTGCCGGTCACCATCCGCCTGCTCGACCCGCCCCTGCACGAGTTCCTTCCGCACGGCGGCGAGGAGAGCAAGCTGCTCGCGCGCAACCTCCGCATCTCCCGCCACGAGCTCGCGCGCATCGTCGAGTCCCTGCGCGAGACCAACCCGATGCTCGGCCACCGCGGATGCCGCCTGGGCATCACGTACCCCGAGATCACGGAGATGCAGGCGCGCGCGATCTTCGAGGCGGCGGTGCGCGTGCAGCGCCGCGGCCTCGAGGTGCTCCCGGAGATCATGGTGCCGCTCGTGGCCACGCTGAAGGAGTTCCAGCACCAGGAGGCCATCATTCGCCGGGTGGCCGACGAGGTGCTGGGCGCCATGGGCGAGCACGTGGACTACCTCGTCGGCACCATGATCGAGCTGCCGCGCGCCGCGCTCACCGCGGACGAGATCGCGAAGGCCGCGGAGTTCTTCTCCTTCGGCACGAACGACCTCACGCAGACGACGTTCGGCCTGAGCCGCGACGACGCGGGGCGCTTCCTCCCGACCTACGTGGACCGCGGCATCCTGGACGACGACCCGTTCCAGGTCCTCGACGAGCACGGCGTGGGGAAGCTGATCCGCATCGCCGTCACGGACGGGCGCCGCACGCGCGAGACGCTCAAGGTCGGGATCTGCGGCGAGCACGGCGGTGAGCCGCGATCCGTCGCCCTCTGCCACCGCCTCGGGCTCGACTACGTCTCGTGCTCGCCCTTCCGCGTGCCCATCGCGCGGCTCGCTGCGGCCCACGCGGCCCTCGGGGGCGAGGGATGAGCTCGGGGAGCGCACGCGGTTGAGCCCCACGGCCAAGCGGACATTCCACTGGGTGCTCACGATCGCGACGATCGCGCTGCTCGGCGTGCTCGCGCGGAAGGTCGACTGGCCCGCCACGCTCGGGGCGCTCCGCGGCGCCGACCCTCGTCTCCTGGCCGCCGCGGTGGCCGTGAACTTCCTCGGGCTCGGCGTGAAGGCGCTGAGCTGGTGGGTCTTCCTCCGCCCGATCGGCGCGCGCTCCGTGTGGCTCGCCGTGCGCGCGGCCTTCGCGGGCTCGGGGCTCAACAACGTCCTTCCCGCGAACGGCGGCGACGCCGCGCGCGTGGTGTTCGTGACGCGCGCCGCCGGCGTGCCGCCGTCCACCGCGCTCGCCACCATCGCGCTCGACCGGATCTTCGACCTCGTCGGCTACGTGCTCTTCCTCGGGGTCGCGCCGCTCGTCATCCCGCTCCCGGACATCGTCGCGCGCTGGCGCTGGGCCGCGCTCGGGCTCCTGGTCCCCCTCGGCGGCTTCCTGTTCTTCCTGCTCCGCCGCGGAGTGCACCACCGCGCGTCGGGCCACATGCTCGACGAGGTGGCGGGCGAGGCCGTCCCGCACTCGCTGTGGGCCCGGGGGCGGCGCCACGCCTCGCACTTCAGCCGGAGCGTGTCGGCCCTGGCGACGGGGCCGAGGTTCTTCTGGGCGGCCGTGCTCACGCTGGGCTTCTGGGTGAGTCAGGTCGTGACCTTCGCCATCGTGGCGCGCGCGGCGGGGCTCCGGCTCCCGCTCGCCGGCCACGTCGCGACGGCGCTCGCCGTCAACGTGAGCTTCCTGCTCCGTCCCACGCCCGGCAACGTCGGCTTCTTCCAGCTCGTCTACGCGCTCACGGCTGCGGCGTTCGGCGTGCCGCGCCACAACGCCATCGCGGTGGCCCTGCTCATCCAGGCGCTGCAGATCGTGCCGACGACCGTCGTGGGAATCGCGCTCGCGCCGGAGTTCGTGTTCCGCCGCGCCCGCACCGCGGAGACGGCCGCCGACTAGCGCAGGTCGAGGAGCGACGGGACGGCCGCCCGCAGCGCCGCGAGCCGCTCGTCGAGCTCGCGCTCGTCGCTCGCCGTGACGGTGACGTGCCCCACCTTGCGCCCGGGCCGCGGCGACTTGCCGTAGAGGTGCAGGTGCGCCCCCGGCGCGCCGAGCACCGACTCGCGCGGCGGGATGTCGCCGATGAGGTTCACCATCGCCGACGGGCCGCGCGGCGCCGTGGACCCGAGCGGCAGCCCGCAGACGGCGCGCACGTGGTTCTCGAACTGGCTCGTCTCCGCGCCCTCGATCGTCCAGTGGCCGGTGTTGTGGACGCGCGGCGCCATCTCGTTGGCCACGAGCCGTCCGCGCTCCTGGAAGAACTCCACCGCGAGCACGCCGACGTAGTCGAGCTCCC
>JBJMNJ010000513.1:0-3338 GCA_045804325.1 Gemmatimonadaceae bacterium | reverse complement strand
TGGCCGGCACGTACTCCAACCCCGCCGGCTTGTGCGCCTGTGCCGCGGAGATGTCGATGGTGCCCAGCGGCGTGCCCGTGGTGCTGAACTCGAAGACCAGGGTCGCGGGCTTGCCCACGACGTACAGGAGGCCGAGGTCCGAGTCGTACGCGATGCCTTCCGGGTCCAGCAGCCCGTGCGCCTCGGTGTCGAAGCTGGTCAGCTGGTCGTCGCCCGCCGGCGACAGGCCGTCGAGGACGCCATTGGCGCCGAACGAGATGCGGTACACCTGCGCATTCACGCCGTCGGCGATGAACACGGCGCGGTGCGCCGGATCGTACGCGAGTCCCTCGGGGTCATCGCTCCCGAACTGGCGGGTGTCCACCGATCGCACCTGGTCGTCGGCCGTCCCGTAGCGCCCGTCCGCTCCGCCATTGACCTCGAAGATCAGCCGCTTGTCGTCGTCCGAGATGAACAGGTGCCGGCTCACAGGGTCGTAGGCCTCGCCGACGGGCTCGCCGGAGAACGAGAGCGTCGTCCACGTGCCGAAGAGGCTGCCCGCGAGCGTCGTCTCGTACATGTTCGCGCCGGCGTAGATGGGCATCTCGTTGACCTCACCGTCCGCGACCATCAGCCGGCCCAGGTGGCTCGCGTACGCGAGGCCGCTGGGATCCGGGCTCGGCGGCGAGAACGCCGCCATATTCGTGTTTCGCACGAGCGTCGCCGTCACCGTCGCCGCGGCCGCGGCCACGGGCTCGGCGAGCGAAAGCTCGGTGACCTGGCCGCCGGCGGAGACGTACAGGCTCAGCGCCGACGGATCGTCCGTGGCGTCGCTGGTGGCAGCGAAGGTCATCCCCCGCGGGTCGCGAAGCCGGAACTCGGACACGTCGCGTGTCGCGACGAGCTGTCCGGTCCGGGAGATCTCGCGAAGCATCCGCCCCGACGGGTCGAGCTCGTGGAGGTGGCCCGTGGTCGGGTCCCACGCGCGGTTGGCGGCGGCGCCGAACGCCGTGCTCGACCGGGAAGGCGCGCCCGTGCGTGCCCACGAGGCGATCTCCGGTGGAGTGCCGATCGCGAGGTCGCCCGGCTCGATCACGCGAACTCGCGCGATGCGCAGCGCCGCGGCCTGCGGCAGAGCGGCAGCGGATCCGGGCGCGGATGGCTGGTCGGCGCAGGCCGCGCCCAGGGCGCAGAGCACGACCGCCGCGCCGACGCGGAGGGGGTGGAAGGGTGCGACGGCGGTCCCGGGCATGGAGCCTCCAATCTTGTGGGCTGCTGCCTAACGTCGGAGTGCGCTCATCGCCTTGGGAGGGCGGCCGCGGGCCGCAACACGGGAGTCGACGCGGCGCCTGCATCGGCGGGCCGAGCGGCGTCGATGATACGTGTTTTGTGCTCCGCGCGCACCATCGGGTATTCGGTCCGCCGCGCTGCTACATGCGTTCACCGCCTGCCGGGGTGGCGGCGGTGCCTCGCGCGCGCGAGCCCCGGCGCGATGCGCACCGGGGCTCTCGTCCTGCCGCCAGCGGCGCGGGCCGGCGTCACTGCATGGTCGCCCGCAGCTCGCCGAGCGCCCTGTCCATCGCGTTCATGCGGATGAAGCCGAGGCGCGGATACTCCAGGTCGACGATGACGTACGTCGCCAGGGCGATCGTCGCCGCGACGCCGATGATGAAGATCCAGTTGCGCGTCGGCGCGGTCGCCATGCCGTATCCCACGAACACAGCGCCGGCGAGCTCCGCGAGGCCCAGCATCGCGAAGATCATGAGCGGCGGATGCACCCGCCGGGCGAGGCGCTCCTTGTCGACGGCTCCGAACAGCTCGTTCAGCGCGGGCAGCAGCAGCATGCGCGCCTTCTCGCCGCTCGGAACGAGGCAGGCCGCCATCGACTGCGTCCAGACCTCCTGCTGCGCCAGCGCGACCGCGGGCGGCATCTGCAGCGGGTCGCCCTGCGCGCCCGGATCGCCGTCGGCCGTGAGGACGGCGTCGACGTAGCGGCGGAACCCCGCGCGAATCGGCGCCTGCTCCTCGGGCGGGAGCGCGTCGATCCGCTGCCAGGCGGTGTCCGTGGCGTTCACCTGCTGCATGACGAGCTGGCGCCGGTGGTCGAAGCGCGCCGCGGCGCCGTTGAAGGTGAAGCCGATGAGCAGCGCCAGGAGCGCGTAGACGACGCTGTCGCCGTTCGTGGCCCCGGTCCGCACGTCGGCGCCGCGCTGCTCGAGCTGGAGCGCACCGAGTTGCCGACCGCCCTCGATGCAGAGGAGCATGACGACGAACAGGCTCGCGGCGATGCCCACCGTGGCGAGCGTGAATCGGCGTTGAATCCGCATGACGATACCCTCGATCCCGTGACCCCTCGACGCGGGGTTCGTGTCAGTCGCTGCTGGCTCCCAGACGCGAGAGCTGCAGCTGCAGCCGGAGCTGGAAGAACTCCGCCGTCCCTCTCTTGCCGAAGCGGTCGAGAACGCTGAAGCCGTAGCTCGCCGCGAGGCGTGCCTGCTCGGTCATGTGCCAGTTGACCATCGGCGTGACGCGCCAGAAGGTCCCTCCCGTCAGGGTGCCCGCATCCAGGTTGCTGTACGACACCCTGAGCACGGTCTCCCACGCGCCCGGCCCGCCCCTGAAGACCGGGCGGGCGGGCTTCACCGCCCTGAAGTTGCCGCCGGTCGTGGTGTAGGGGCGGGTCTCGCCCGTGACGATCCACGTCGCGACCACGTCGCCCCCGTGGAAGAACGGGTCGCCCGTCTGCTTCGAGTCGACCCACTCGCCGTAGTACTCGGCACCGAAGAGCCAGGGCCCGTTGCGGTAGTAGGACTCGAGCCCGGCGATGCGCCCCAGCCGCGCCGGGAACTTGCCGGTGTCGATGAAGCTGGGCGACGCGAACATCTCGGGCTTGGACTTGAGCTGCAGCGTGTCGTTCGTCGGCTTGCCGACGTGCAGGCCCGCGCCGAAGTGCAGCAGGTGCCCGCTCGTCGGCGACTTCATCCTCACGTACGCGAGGCGCCCGACGACCTGGTGCTCGTAGTACGAGAAGGTCTGCCCCTCCGACCAGTGGTCGGTGAAGGCGCCGAGGTTCCAGACCAGGTTGAGCGACGGCGCGTAGCCGAGCCACTTGATGCCGTCGGCGAGCAGGGGGATGGCGGCGTCCGAGAACGTGAAGCGCTCCGTCGTCCACCCGTCGTAGCCGGTCATCACCCGGTTCTGGCTGAGCCCCTCCTTCATCCGTCCGACGTCGATCGTGCCCAGGATCTCGGGGAGGGACACGCGGAGCATGGTCTGCCGCACGAGCCACTTGGAGGTCGGCCAGTCGTACATGAGGCCCGACTGCCACACGATCGGCCGCTTGGTGCGCAGCGTTCCCG
>JBJMNJ010000512.1:0-2546 GCA_045804325.1 Gemmatimonadaceae bacterium | reverse complement strand
TACGAGGAGCCCGCGTCGGTGGTGGATGCGCTCGCGCACGTGCGCGGGCGCGGCAACGACGTCATCGTGTTCCACGTGCTCGACCGCGCGGAGCTCGACTTCCCGTACGACGATGCGGGCACGTTCGAGGACCTGGAGAGCGGCGTGCAGCTGCCGCTCGTCCCCTCGGCCGTGCGTGACCGGTACAAGGGGCAGATGACGGCGCACCTCGAGGCGATGCGCGGCCACCTCGGCGGCGCGCGCGTGGACTACGCGCTCTTCGACACCTCGCGCCCGCTGGACGCGGCGCTCCACGCGTATCTGCTCGCCCGCGAGCGGCTCGGCCGCGCGCGCTAGGACACGACGATGGGATTCCTCGCGCCGCTCTTTCTCGTGGGACTCGCCGCCATCGCGGTGCCGGTGCTCGTGCACCTGGTGAACCGCGAGCGGCGCACGGTCGTGCACTTTCCCTCGCTCATGTTCCTCGAGCGCGTGCCGCACAAGAGCGTGCGCCGCCGCCGCATCCGGAACTGGGCGCTGCTCGCCCTCCGCTGCCTCGCCTTCGCGGCGCTCGCCACCGCGTTCGCGCGGCCGCTCGTGCGCCGTGCGACCGCCACGACGGTCGGCGTGCGGGGCGCGCGTGAAGTCGTGGTGCTCCTCGACCGCTCCTACAGCATGAGCCGCGAGGGGCGCTGGACGCGTGCGCGCCAGGCCGCGCGCCGCGTGACGGACGGGCTGCGCTCGGGGGACCGCGCCACCGTCGTGCTGTTCGACGAGAGCGCGGAGGCCGCGACGATGCCGACCGGCGACGTCTCGACGCTGCGCGCGGCGATCGACGGCGCGAGCCCGGGCTGGGGAGGCACCCGCTACGCGCCCGCGCTCCGACTCGCCGCCAAGCTGCTGGCCGAGAGCGATCGCCCGCGTCGCGAGGTGGTGCTCGTGTCGGACCTCCAGCGTCGTGCGTGGGAGGCGCGGGAGGAGGTGCGGCTCCCCGACGGCGCGTCGCTCGCGGTGGAGGATGTCGGAGCCGGCGACGAGCGCCTGGATGCGGCGGTGGCGCAGGTGACGCTGCGGCGCGACCGCGGCGTGGGGCGGGACCAGCTCGTCGCGCAGGCACGCGTCACCTCCACCGCCGCCTGTGCGGACGAGCGCTGCGGCGCGTCGCGCACGGTGCCGGTGACGCTCTCGCTCGCCGGTCGCGACGTCGAGACGAAGAGCGTCACCCTCCCCGCGAATGGCGTCGCCACGGTGAGCTTCGCGCCGGTGCCGGTTCCGGCGGGGCCGACGCGCGGTCTCGTGCGCATCCCCTCCGACGCGCTCGCGCGCGACGACACGGCGCGCTTCGTCGTCTCGCCGTCGCAGGAGCTCTCGATCCTCGTACTCGAGCCCGCGGGCGCGCGCGCCAACCAGAGCCTCTACCTCCGGCGCGCGCTCGAGCTGTCGACGCAGCCCGCGGTGCGGGTCGACGTGCGTGCCGCGGACCGCGCGACGCCGGCGGACCTCGACGGCCGCGCCCTCGTGGTGTTGAACGACGCCGCGCCGCGCGATCCCGCGCTCGTACGCCGCCTCGAGCGGTTCGTGCACGACGGCGGCGGTCTCTTCGCCGCCCTCGGGCCGCGGGCCGGCGATGTGAGCGCCCCGCTGCGCGCGCTGCTCGCCGCCGTGCCGGGCGACGTGGTGGACCGCGGCGCGGAGGGCGGACGCCTCGCCACGCTCGACCTCTCGCATCCCGCGCTCGAGTCCTTCGCGGCACCGCGGGGCGGCGACTTCGCGACGGCGCGCGTGCTGCGCTACCGCGCCGCGCAGCCCGCCGAGAGCGCGGCCGTGCTCGCGCGCTGGGACGACGGCGCCGCCGCGCTCGTCGAGCGCCACGTCGGCCAGGGCATCTCGCTCGCCTGGACCTCGACGCTCGACACCTACTGGAACGATCTCGCGTTGCAGCCGGTCTGGCTGCCGCTGATGCACCGTCTCGCGCGCCACGCCGCGAGCTTCGACGAGGGGCGCACCGCCTTCACGGTGGGTGAGCTGCTCGATGCGCGGCGACTCGCGCGCGGCGACGCATCGGGCGCGCTCGTCGCCGAGGCGCCGTCGGGAGCGCGCGTCCCCGTCGGCGACTCGACGCACCGCGGCCGCGCCGCCGTCGCGCTGCGCGAGGCCGGGTTCTGGGTGCTGCGCCCCGCGGGCGGCGCGCCCGGTGCCGGCCAGGTGGTCGCGGTCAACGTCGACGCCGCCGAGGCGGACCCCGCGCGCGTGGAGCCGGAGACGATCGTCGCCGCCGCCACCGCGAGCGGTACGCCACGTGAAGGACGTGCCGCGCTCGCCGACCTCACCGCGCAGGAGGTCGAGAGCCGGCAGATGCTCTGGTGGTGGTTCCTCGCCGCGGCGATGCTCGCGCTGGCGGCGGAGCTGGTGGTGGGAAACAGGCTGTCGAAGCGGATGCGATAGGAGTGTCACCCCGCAGGAGGACGCGTAGCGTCCGAGTGTCGGGGGTAACTGAAACGGTCGCGTGGGAAGCCACGCGTGACGCACCCGACCCCGAGCCCGCGCGAAGCGTCGGGGGAGGGCGG
>JBJMNJ010000511.1:0-12511 GCA_045804325.1 Gemmatimonadaceae bacterium | reverse complement strand
GGATGTACTCGTCCATGTCGGTCTTGAGGTTCTCCGAGCGCGTGCCGAAGATCGCCTGCACGCCGCTCCCCACGCGCATCACGCCGGCGGCGCCGAGCGCCTTGAGCTGGGCGTCGTCGGCGCGCGAGGGGTCGTGCAGGTCCACGCGGAGGCGCGTGATGCACGCGTCGAGGTTGCGGATGTTGTCCGCGCCGCCGAACGCCGCCACGAGCCTCGGCGCCATCGCCCCGCTGGCGGCGGCCGCACCGGCCGGCACCGGCACGGCGCCCGGCAGCGGCTCGCGGGCGCCCGGCACCGGGTCGCGCTCGCCGGCCATCGCCTCCGGCGTCGTCGCCTCCGCCGTCGCCGCGTCGTCGAGCTCGCGGCCCGGCGTCTTGAGGTTGAAGCGCGTGATCATCGTGCGGAACAGCACGTAGTACACGGCCGCCCAGATGGGCCCGAGCCACAGGTACCAGAGCCCGCGCGTGGAGTTCGGGAACAGCACGAGGTAGTCGATGAGCCCGTGCGAGAACGTGGTGCCGTGGCGGATGCCGAGCGTGACGCAGACGAAGAAGGCGAGGCCCGCGAGCAGCGCGTGCACGACGTACAGCACCGGCGCCACGAAGAGGAACGCGAACTCGATCGGCTCGGTGATGCCGGTGAGGAAGCTCGTGAGCGCGGCGGAGATCATGATGCCGCCGATGCGCGCGCGGTTCTCGGGACGCGCGGTGTGCCAGATGGCCATCGCCGCCGCCGGGAGCCCCCACATCTTGAACAGGTAGCCGCCCGCGAGGTACCCGGCGGTGGGGTCGCCGGCCGCGAAGCGTGGGATCTCGCCGTGGAGCACCTGCCCGGTCCCCGGCACCACGTAGGTCCCGATCTGGTTCTGGAACGGGACGTTCCAGATGTGGTGGAGGCCGAACGGGATCAGCGACCGCTCGACGACGCCGTAGATGGTGAAGGCCGCCGCGGGGTTCCCGCTCGCGGCCCAGTGCGAGAAGGTGTCCATGCCGTGCCCGATCGGCGACCAGACGAGGCTCAGCAGGACGCCGGTGACGATCGCCGCGAACGCGGTGAGAATGGGCACCGAGCGCTTGCCGGCGAAGAAGCCGAGGTAGGGCGGGAGCCGGACCTTGTAGAATCGGTTGAACAGTCCGGCTGCGATCGCACCGATGATGATGCCGCCGAGCACGCCGGTGTCGAGCGTCGGCTTCCCGTTGATCACCGGCGCGTTGACGATCGGCGCCATCACGGCGAGCGTCGCGTTCATGACCGCGTATCCGACGACGGCCGCCAGCGCCGCGACGCCGTCGTTCGCGGTGAACCCCAGCACGACGCCGATGGCGAAGATCAGCGCGAGGTTGCCGAATACGGCGCCGCCCGCGTCCGCCATCACGTGGGCGACGCCGGGCAACGCCGCCTTCATGAAGTCCGCGCTCCCCACGCCGAGCAGGATGCCCGCCGCCGGCAGCACGGCGACCGGGAGCATGAGGGCCTTGCCGATCTTCTGTAGCTGACCGAAGGCGGATCTACCTGACGCCATGTGGACTCCTCTGAAGGTCGTTCTCGGCCCTAACCGTGCCTCTCCCCCACGATCCTGCGTACCTCGTCCCCGTCCTCCGCCTCCAGCGCCAGGCGCGCCGTCTCGCGGCACTCGGCGAGCGAGAGCGTGCGCACCCGCGCCTTCACCGCCGGAACGATGGGGACGTCCGCGCTGAGCTCGTCCACGCCGAGGCCGATGAGCACCGGCACCGCGGCGAGGTCGCCCGCCAGCGCGCCGCACACGCCCGTCCAGCGGCCGTGCAGCCGCGCCCCCGCCGTCGTCCGCTCGATGAGGCGCAGCACCGCGGGGTGCAGCGCGTCCACCTGCGGCGCGAGGCGCGGGTTCGTGCGGTCCATCGCCAGCGTGTACTGCGTCAGGTCGTTCGTGCCGATGGAGAAGAAGTCGGCCTCCGCGGCGAACTTGTCCGCCATCAACGCGGCGGCCGCCGTCTCCACCATGATGCCGACCTCGATGGGGGGAACACCTAACGCCTCGCGCTCCCTCTCCACCAGCGCCTTCGCCGCCCGCCACTCGGCCAGCGTCGCGATCATCGGGAACATGACGGCGACCCGGCCCGCGCGGCTGGCCCGGAGGACGGCGCGCACCTGCGCGCGGAACAGGTCCGGCCGGTTCAGCGTGAGCCGCACGCCGCGCTCCCCGAGGAACGGGTTCGCCTCGGCCGGCATGGGGAGGTAGGGGAGCGGCTTGTCGCCGCCGACGTCGAGCGTGCGGATCACGAGGATGCGCTCGGGCCCCAGGGCGCGCGCGATGCTCTCGTAGATCTTCGCCTGCTCGTCCTCGGTGGGCATCGCGCGCGCTTCCATGAAGACGAACTCGGTGCGCAGCAGCCCGACGCCCTCGCCGCCCACCTCGGGAACCCGCTGCGCCTCCTTCACGTCGCCGATGTTCGCGACGACCTCCACGCGGTGGCCGTCGCGCGTGACGGCGGGCTCCGCGGCCGCGGCGAGCTCCGTGGCGCGGCGGCGATCATCCGCCGCGCGGCGCTCGGCGATCATCCGCTCCTCCGCCTCGCTCGGCGCCGGGCGCAGGACGCCCGCGTCGCCGTCCAGCATCACGCGCGTCCCCACCGGCAGGTCGAGCACGCGCGGGTCGATGCCGGCGACGGCGGGGATGCCGAGCCCGCGCGCGAGGATGGCGACGTGGCTCGTGGCGCTCCCCATCGTGGTGCAGAAGCCGCGCACGCGCGTGCGGTCGAGCGACGCGGTGTCCGACGGCGTGAGGTCCTCGGCGACGACGATCGACTCGGCGGGCACCTCCTGCGGCGCGCCCTCCTGGCCGACGAGGAGCGCGAGCACGCGGCGGCCGACGTCGCGCATGTCCGTGGCGCGCGCGGCGAGGAGCTCGCTGCCGAGCGCGCGGAGCCGGTCGGCCTGCGCGCCGTACGCCTGCCGCCACGCCCACGCGGCCGACGCGCCGCCGCGAATCTCCGCGGCGGCGCGGTCCAGCACCTCGGGGTCCTCGAGCAGCTCCTGGTGCGCGGCGAAGATCGCCGCCTTGTCCGTGTCGGCCTCCGCGGCGAGGCGCGACTGCAGCGCCTCGAGCTGGAGGTGCGCGGCGGCCACCGCGGCGTCGAGGGCGCGGCGCTCCTGGTTCGGGTCGGCGGCGTGCCGCTCGGGAATCACCTCCTCGTGCCGGAGGTGGTACACCTGCCCCACCGCCACGCCGGGCGAGGCCGAGACGCCGCGGAAGGAGCCGTCGGCGGGCGGGGGGCTCCGGTGCGAGGCGCCCAGGACCGTCGCGGGGACCTGCGCCGTGGCGGGGGCGGCGTGCCCGTCCGCGAGGTCGGTCTCGATGACGCGCACGAGCTCCGCGACCGCCTCGCGCGCGTCGTCGCCGCGGGCCACGATCGTGATCGAGTCGCCCTTCATCACCTCGAGCGCCATGATGGAGACGACGCTGCGGACGTTCGCCTCGCGATCGCCCTTCACGATGCGCGCGTCGGCCGAGAACTTCCGCGCCGCCGACGCGAGCACCGCCGCCGGGCGCGCGTGCAGGCCGGTCTCGGTGCGCACGACGATCGGGGCGGACGCCACGGCGTCACCGCCCGCTCTCTTCGCCGCCGCGGCCTGCATCCCCTCGGCGCTCCCGCCCGCGAGCACCACCTCCAGGACGACGTCCCGCCCGGCGGCGACGCGCCCGGTGCGCGGGGTCATCGACGCGACGCGGTCCATGTTGGACACGAGCATCTGCGTCAGCAGGCTGCGGGCGCGCCGCGCGACGAGGTCGGCGTCGAAGGCGATGAGGGGGTCGCCGGCGCGCACCTGGTCGCCGGCCTTCACGAGCGGGCGGAACCCCTGCCCCTTCAGGTTGACGGTGTCGATCCCCACGTGGAGCACGAGCTCGAGGCCGCGCGCGTCGAGCGTGACGGCGTGCGCGGCGCGGTGCACCTGCAGCACGCGCCCGTCGCACGGCGCGACGAGCCGGTCGCTCAGCGGCTCGATCGAGACGCCGTCGCCCGCGAGCTTCTGCGCGAACGCGGGGTCGGGCACCTGCTCGAGCGGCACGAGGAGGCCGGAGACGGGAGCGAGCAGCGACAGGGTATCGGGCATGAAATCCGGTTGGCGGTGCAGCGCTCGGCCGTCAGACCTCGGCCCTCGGCCTGCTCACTTGCGGCCGAGGGCCGAGGGCCGAGGACCGAGGGCCGTCACCGATGCCTTTCGGTGTCGGAGAAGTTGAACCTCCGCCCCGTTCTTCGCTACCGCCGTCAGGCGTTCTCCTCTCGCGGCGCGGACCGTCGCCAGGGCGCGGATCTGGCCCACCACCGCCACCCCGCTCTCCCGCATGTCCACCGGCGCGAAGCGGCCGCCGCCAAGGCCGCGCAGGAGGAGGCCGTAGGAGGCGTCGTACCGGCCGAGCATCGGCGGGACGCCGTACTGGTTGCCGCCGAGGAGGAGGTCCAGGCGCCCGTCGCCGTCGAAGTCCTCGGCGAGCGCCGCGTAGACCGGGGCGAGCTGCGCCTCGGTGGGGAGCGCCCGGAGGGTGAAGCGACCGTCCGCGCCGGCCATGGCCACCGCGCTCGCGAACGTGTGCGCCACCAGGCGCCGCGCCTTCCGGAGCTCGCCGGCGGGGAAGATGTCCTCCACCGTGGCCGCGCCGAACGAGGCGTAGGTGGGGTACCTGGCGCGCAGCGACGGGACGAGGCGGACGATGTCGTCGCGCCCGGCGAGCGGGTAGCTCGTGCCGTGCTTGTAGAACTCGATGATCTGCTTCTGCACGCCGGTGCCGCCGAAGTCGTGCACCCACATCCGCGCCGGCTCGGCGGCGCTCGCCTTCACGTAGGAGTTCAGGCCGACGTTGCCGAGCACGAGGTCCTTGCGCCCGTCGCCGTCGAGGTCGGCGGCGGTGAGGCTGCTCCACCACCCCTCCGTGCCCGCGAGCCCGGCCTGCGCCGTCCGCTCGACGAGCTGCCCGCGCTCGGCGACGAAGAGCCGGACGGGCATCCACTCGCCCACCATGACGAGCGCCTTCTTCCCCTGCCGGTCGATCCACGCGCAGTCGGACACCATCCCCGCCTCGAGGAGCGCGGGGGCCACGTCGCGCGTGGCGTCGGTGAAGCGACCCGCTCCGTCGTTGCGCAGCAGGTGGCTCGCGGGGGCGAGCCCGTAGCTGCGGGAGACGACGCGCGAGCCGACGAAGAGGTCCTGGTCGCCGTCCTCGTCGTAGTCGGCGGCGGCCACGCAGCCGCCGTTCTCCGTGAGCGGCGGCAGCGCGTCCTCCCTCGCCTTGCGCAGGCGGCCGCCCTCGTTGACGTAGAGCCGGTCGCGGAGCTGCGGCGCGGTGCCCCAGAACTCGTTCCCCGCGGTGACGACGTAGAGGTCCTGGTCGCCGTCGCCGTCCGCGTCGAAGAATTCAGCGTCCACGTCCTCCTCGACGCTGTCGGCCGCGAACAGCGCGTCGTCGACCGGCGCGAACGTGCCGTCGGCGCGCCCGGCGAACAGGCGGCTCCGCTGCCACTTCGCGCCGCCGAGGAACACGTCGTCGAGGCCGTCGCCGTTCACGTCCGCCACCGCGAGCGCCGGCCCCTCGCGCGAGAGGAGGTGCGGCATGAGCGGCTCGCGGTCGGTGTCGAGCACCTCCTCGTTCTCGCGGTGGCGGAAGGCGAGGCCCGAGCCGGCGGTGGCGTCCGTGAGAAGCGGGGCGGCGGAGGGCGCCGCGGCCTCCCACCGGCCGCGCGCGTCCTTCTGCGAGAGCGCCACGATGCGGTTCGGCGCGACGCCGACGAGCGTCTGCACGCGCCGGTCGGGCCAGACCACCACCAGCGTGTCCACGACGGCGGCCTTGCCGAGCCCGAAGTGGAGGCGGTGGTCCACGGAGGACTGGAAGCCGCGCGTGGGGAACTGCTCGACGAGCTGCGTGCGTCCGCCCGCCGTGACGTAGACCTTCGCGCCGACTCCCGCGGTGTTCGCGCCCTCGCCGCGGAGCTGCACGGCGAGCCACGCGTTGCCGGTGCGCTCGCGCGCGCGGTTGCGGTAGACGCGCGCCGGCCCGTTGACGTCGTTGATCACGAGGTCGAGCGCGCCGTCGTTGTCGAGGTCCGCGTACGCCGCGCCGGTGGAGAACCCCTCGGGCTGCGCGAGCCCCCAGCGGCGCCCCACCTCGGTGAAGCGGAGGTCGCCGTCGTTGCGGAAGGCGTGGTTGGCGAGCGGCACCTGCGGCATGCGCCGCATGATCTCCTGCGTCGCGCGCGGGTCGTTGCGCGCGAGCGCCGCCTGCGCGGCCTCGTTGCCGACGTAGTTGATGTAGTCCAGGTCGTTCGGGCGGCGGTAGATGCCGTTCGCCACGAAGAGGTCCTTGCGCCCGTCGTCGTCGAGGTCGGCGAAGAGGGGCGCCCACGTCCAGTCGGTGGCCTGCACGCCGGCGAGGTAGCCCACGTCCGAGAAGAGAGTGACCGAGCGACCGGCGGAGCCGGGAGCGTTGCCGCGGTTGAGCTGGAGCACGTTGCGCGCGTACTGCGGGTGGTAGCCGGCGCGCAGGCGGAGGTTGAAGAGGTTGAACGTCTCCGAGCTCGCCGACGTCTTGAGCACGTCCTCGCGCTCGGGGAGCATGTCGCCGACGAAGAGGTCGGGGCGCCCGTCGTCGTTCACGTCCGCGGCGTCCACGCCCATGGAGAAGCGGCTCGTGTGCCCCGTCGCCGTGCGCACGGACTCGCGGAAGGTGCCGTCGCACTGGTTGACGTAGAGGAGGTCGTTCTCCTGGAAGTCGTTCGCGACGTAGAGGTCGGGGCAGCCGTCGGCGTTCAGGTCGCTCGCGACGACGCCGAGCCCGAAGCCGTCGAGCCCGCGCACGAGGCCCGCCTTCTCGCTCACGTCGGTGAAGCGGTTGCGGTCGTTGCGCAGCAGGCGGTCCGCCGCCGCGTCCGGGTTCGGCACGCCGGCGCCGCCGATCGCCCGCTCGGTGTGCGTGGCGTAGTTCAGCAGGTAGGCGTCGAGGTCGCCGTCGCCGTCGTAGTCGAAGAAGAGCGCCTGGGTGCCGTAGCCCGCCTGCGCGAGCCCGAACGCGTCCGTGCTGTCGGCGAAGGTGCCGTCGCCGCGGTTGACGTAGAGGACGTTGCGGCCCTGCTGCGTCCCGAAGCGGACGCCCGAGACGTAGATGTCCACGCGGCCGTCGCCGTTCACGTCGGCCATGGTCACGCCGCTCTTCCACCCGCCGGGCCCCGCGACGCCCGCCCGCACGGTGACGTCCTCGAAGCGGAAGCCGCCGAGGTTTCGATAGAGGCGGTTGGGGCCGAGGTTGGCGGTGAAGAAGAGGTCCTGGAGGCCGTCGCCGTCCACGTCCCCCACGGCGACGCCGCCGCCGTTGTAGTAGTACAGGTAGTTGACGATGTTGAACTCCGCCGCCTCGGGGAGCGCGTTCACGAACGCGACGCCCGTGGCGGCGGACGCGAGCCGGTCGAAGAGCTGCGGCTCGGCGGGCTGGGCGGGCTCGGCGCACGAGGCCGCGGCCGCGGCGACGAGCGCGGCGGCGAGGCTCCTCATGCGGCCGCGTGGTTCTCGTCTCGCGCCTGCGGCGCTCGCGGTTCTCGGCCGCCTCGTCACCGCGCCGGCCTGATCCTGATCGCCTGCCCCCCACCCCGCGCGAGGCGCACCGTCAGCCGCGTCGCGCTCGTCACCGGGCGGGAGGAGATCGCCACCGGCAGCGGGTTCGTGCGCCAGTCCGCGCCCGGGCCGTCCGCGTAGATCTCGGCCACGTACGACCGGCCGGCGGGGAGGAAGGCGAGCGGCAGCTCGAGCGTGCGCGCCACCTCGTCCGTCACCGCGCCGACGAACCACTCGTCCTGCCCCTTGGTCTTGCGCGCGACGGCCACGTAGTCGCCGATCTTCCCATTGAGCACGACCGTCGTGTCCCAGTCCACCGCGACGTCCCGGATGAACTCGAACGGCGGCTGGCCCGCGTAGTTCTCCGGCAGGTCCGCGGCCATCTGGACCGGCGAGTAGATCACGACGTAGAGCGCGAGCTGCTTGGCGAGCGTCGTGCGCGGGCGGCTCTCCTCCGGGTCGTGCGCACGCCCCGAGCTCTTCAGCAGCAGGTCGAAGATGCCGGGCGTGAAGTCCATGGGGCCGGCGAGCATGCGCGTGAAGAAGAGGATGGACTCGTGCTCGGGCGGGTTGCCGCCCTCGCCGCCCCACGCGTTGTACTCCTGTCCGCGCGCCACCTCGCGCGACATCATGTTCGGCCACGTGCGGCGCTCGCCGGTGTCGTGGATCGTCTCGTGGGCGTCGACCATGATGCCGTAGCGCGCGGCCGTCTCGATCACCTTGCGGTGGTGGCGCACCGCCACCTGGCCGTAGTGCGAGTGGTTCCCGCCCATCGTGTCGGCCACGTAGCCCGACTTGATGGCGTGGATGCCGAGCGACTGGTAGAGCCGGAACGCGTCCTCCATCTGGCGCTCGTAGTTCGCGAGGCCGCCCGACGTCTCGTTGTGCGCGATGAGGCCGACGCCCTTCGACCGCGCGTACGCGGCGAGGCCGGGCAGGTCGTAGTCGGGGTAGGGCTGCGTGAACGAGAAGGCGTTTCGGTTCTCGATCCAGTTGCCGTCCCAGCCGACGTTCCACCCCTCGACGAGCGTGCCCTTCAGCCCGTTGGCCGCCGCGAAGTCGATGTACTTCTTCGTGTTCTCGGTCGTGGCGCCGTGCTTCGGCCCGCTCGCCCACGTCCAGATGTTGAGGTGCATCCCCCACCAGATGCCGTCGTACTTCATCGGCCGGATCCAGCTCACGTCCTGGACCCGGCTCGGCGGGTTGAGCTTCATGCCGAGCAGCGAGGGCGCGAGGTCCTCGACGCGGTCGGCGATCTGGATGGTGCGCCACGGCGTCGCGAACGGCGCGCGGCCGCGCACCTTCACGCCGTCGCTGTACGGCGCGAGCGCCGCGCGGAGCGTGCGGCTCTGCTCGCGCGGGCCGGCGAGGAACATGCGCGGGTAATCGGCCAGGTCGGCCTCGTGGATCACCACGACCGGGCCGCTCGTCATCTCGACCGTCAGCGGCGTCTGCACGCTGTCGAGCGTGCTCACGGGGCCCGACGTGAAGAGCTGCTCCGAGCGGTCGAGGCGCGGCAGGTCCGAGCGGATCCACCACGCGCGCCCGTTGTCGCCCAGCGTGAACTCGGTGAGCTCCTCCTGGATCTCGAAGTCGCGGAAGCCGTTGCTGTCGGCGAGCTCGTAGCGGAAGCCGACGCCGTCGTCGAACGCGCGCACCACCACCGCGAAGCGCCGGCGCGGCGCGGCGTCCTCCGCCACCTGCACGCGGAGCTCGTTGTAGTGCTCGCGCAGCCGGCGCACCTCTCCCCACGGCAGGGCGAACGTGCTGTCGTACGTCCGTCGCGCCGACGACGTGATCCGCAGGCTGTCGCGCAGCGCCCGCGCGCCGCGGAACTCGAAGCCGAGCCGCGACGGCTGGACGATCGCGACGTCCCGCCGCGCGACCGCGTACCACAGCACGCCGTCGCGCGTCCCGACCTCGACGACGTTGCGGCCGTCGGGGGAGGTGACGCGGAGCGGGGCGGGCTGCGCGAGCACCATGGATGCGGTGCCGAGCACCAACGCTGCGCTACGACGAAGCAACTTGATCATCGGAGGATGACGTTCGAGGTGGTCTCGCCAGGATTTTCACGCGGAGGCGCGGAGACCCGGAGGACGGCGGAGGAAGAACACCTCGTGAAATTCGCCGCGGCCTCCGCTCCTCCGCGTGAGCCCCGTGGCGGTAGGTCCTACCGTACGGCGACCGCCTGCTCGTGCTGCCCGCGCGTCACGACCTTCTTCACGTGCCACTCGCCGATCGCCTTCCCCTGCCGCGCGCCCTGCTCGACGCCCGAGCGGAAGTGGATGCCGCCGTACAGGCGGCTGATCGCCGCCTCGGCCGCCGCCTCGCGGAACGAGTCGAACGAGCGCACGCCGAGGCCGAACGCGACCTCGCTCGAGTCCGCGAACGCGAACCCGTCGCCGAGGAGGCTCGTGAGCACCTCGGCCGCGGCAGTGGAGACGACGCTGTGGCCGCTCGGATACTCCGGGAAGGGCGGCGTCTGGAGCGGCGGCACCCAGCGCTCGTCCACGGACTGGTTGATCACCGTTTCGGGGCGCACCGTGCTGCTGCGGAACTTCTCCTCCCACGCGCCGATGAACGCGTCCGCGAGCGCCATCGACGTGCGCGCGTACGCCTCGGCCGACGCGGCCGCGTCGAGGTTCGCGCGCCGCGCGGCGAGGCCCACGATGCTCATCCAGTGCCCGCCCGGCGTGATCTTCTTCGTGGCGAACATCGAGTGCCCCTGCACGTGCATCACGTAGGGGTTGCAGTCCCAGAAGGCGAGGATCGCGCGCTGCTCGTCGGTGAGCGCGCCCGTCGTCCGGTGCACCTCCATCGCCTCGCGCATGTACGCGCTCGCGCGCGCCGTGTCGTACGGGACGGGAGGCGCGGGGCGGAACTGGCCCGCCGAGTCCAGCAGGAAGGGGCGGAGCGTCCCCCAGTTCGGCTCGACGGCGTCCATGTACGCCGGGGGCGTCGGCACCCAGCGGCCCGGCGCGGAGGTGACCGTGAACTTCGGGAGGCCGCGGCTCCGCGTGTAGCCGTCGCCGGCCGCCCAGGCGATGACGTGCTTGGCGACCGTGTCGCCGTAGGCGATGGACCGCGCGTACACCGCGGACGGCAGCGCGCGCCGGAAGCGCGCGTCCATCGCCGCGCCCAGCGAGTCCATCCGCGCGCGCGAGAAGGTGAACTGCCGCCCCACCGCCATGAACGCGTGCACCCCCGCGAGCGGGAGCGACACCGAGTCGCCGCCCGGCGCGGCGGGGACGGGCGCGAGCCCGTTCACCTGCCCGGCCAGCGTGCGGTACGTCGTGTCCGCCTGCCGCAGCGCCTCGTACGCCGCGACGCTCGCGTAGGCGTAGACGCGGCTCGCCTGCGGCGGGCTGAAGATGTCGTAGACCATCACCGACGAGAGCTGGTCCACGGCGTCGTGCAGCGCCGGCGCCTCGCCCGGCACGTCCGTGGCCGCGGGGGAGGGCGCGCGGCAGCCGGCGAGGGAGACCCCGCGCGCGAGGGCGGCGACGGTGGCGCGGCCGCGATGCTTGGTCGGGGTCATCGTCAGCGACTCGGGGTGCGCGCGGCGACGAGCTTCGCCGCCGGAGTCGGCTTGCCGGGACGGAAGAGGAGCGGGCGGGCGTCGTTGCGGGTCACCGCGATCACCACGCCGGCCCGGGTGCGCAGCCGCTGGATGTCCCGCGCCTGCCCCGGCACGAAGAACCCGCTGCGCGACGCCGGCAGGGGCTCGAAGCGCCCGCCGCCCGCGCCGCGGAGCACGAGGCCGTGGCTCGCGCTCATGCGGCCGATCTCCGGCTTGAAGCCGTCGAAGTTCCCGGCGAGCACGAGGTCGATGACGCCGTCGGCGTCCACGTCGTGCGCGAGGATGCCGTAGACCGGCGCGACCTGCGCCTCGCTCGGCAGCGGCACGAGCGTGAAGCGCCCGCCGCCGTCGTTGCGCACGAGCGCCGACGCGAACGTGTGCGCCGTCTTCTCCGTGGCGCCCGCGAGGTCCTTCGCGGTGAACACCTCGTCGAAGGTCTTCCCCGCGTAGTCCTTGTAGTTGAGGAAGCGCGCCTTGAGCGGCGGGATCGACTTGACCAGGTCGTCGCGCAGCGGGAACGGGTAGCGCTTCCCCCGCTCGTACGTCGCGAGCACCTGCTCGGCGAAGCCGTTCCCGTCGAAGTCCTTCACGTACATCGCGGCCGGCTCCGCCTCGCTCGCGCGGAGGCGCCCGTTGAGGCCGAGGTTGCCGACGACGAAGTCCACGCGGCCGTCGCCCGTGAAGTCGCCGGCGACGATGCGGTTCCACCAGCCGTCGCTCTTCTCCAGACCTGGCACCACGAGCCGCTTGAGACGCCCGCCACCCTCGTTGCGGAACACCACGATCGGCATCCACTCGCCCACCACGATCAGATCGAGGCGGCCATCGCCGTCGACGTCGCGCCAGCAGGCGTCGGTGACCATGCCGACGCGCTCGAGCTCCGGGGCGCGCTGCGCGGTGACGTTGGTGAAGTGGCCGCGACCGTCGTTGCGCAGCAGCAGGCTCTGAGGCGACACGCCGTAGCGCCACGGCTCCACGCGGCCACCGACGAACAGATCGATCGCTCCGTCGCCGTCGTAGTCGGCCGCGACGACGCGGGCGCCACTCGCATACTCGGCGGGCAGCGCGTCGGGCGCGCGGCGCAGGTGCCCGCGTCCGTCGTTGAGGTAGAGCCGGTCCTGCAGCGCTGGCGCGCCGTCAGAGTACTCGCTGCCGCCGCTCACGACGTAGAGATCCGGCCGCCCGTCGCCGTTCGCGTCGAAGAACAGCGCGCCCACGTCCTCGGAGATCGCGTCGGGCGCGAAGACGTCGGTGTCGCTCGGCGCAAAGGTGCCGTTTCGGCGCTGCACAAGGAGGCGGCCCGACTGCTCTTTCGCGCCGCCGAGGTAGACGTCGTCGAGCCCGTCGCCGTTC
>JBJMNJ010000510.1:0-2540 GCA_045804325.1 Gemmatimonadaceae bacterium | reverse complement strand
CGTTCAGCATCCGCCGGCCGAAGCGGCGCGTCACCGGCTCCGGCACGAGCTTGAGGTATCCGGCGAGCACCACGAGGTCCGCGCGGTGCGCGTCGAGCAGCGCGAGCAACGCGTCGTCGTCCGCGGCACTCGCGAGAACGGCTGCCGGGATGCCGCGGCTGCGGGCGCGGTCGAGCGCCGCCGCGTCGGCCCGGTTGGACGCGACGAGGACGACGTCGGCGCGTCGCGCGTCGCCGAGCGCGTCGTGGTGGTCGAGCAGCGCCTGGAGGTTCGAGCCGCCGCCCGAGGCGAGCACGGCGACGCGGGCGCGGGCGCTCATCGCGCGAGCAATCGATCGACGGCGGCGTCGAGCGTCGTGGAGACCGCGAACTCCTCGCGCGCGCGGTCCATGTCACCGAACGGCGTCTGCGGCGACGGCACGAGGATCCCGAGCCCGCCGAAGTGCTTCGCCGGCTCGACGTCACGAAGTCGGTCGCCGATGTAGGCCGAGCGCGCCGCGTCGAGCCCGTGCTCCCGGATGGCCTGCTCGTACATGCCGCGCGCCGGCTTCCGGCAGTCGCACGGGCCCGTGACGTCCGGGTGGTGCGGGCAGAAGTAGGTCGCGTCGATGCGCGCGCCGCGCTCGGCGAGCAGCTCGCCCACCCGCGCGGCCACCGCCTGGTACTCGGCCTCGCCGAACATGCCGCGCGCGATGCCGCTCTGGTTGGTCACGACGACCACGAAGACGCCGGCCTCGTTGAGGCGCGCGATGGCGTGCGCCGCCGTGGGGCGGAGCACCACCTGCTGCGGACGCGAGATGTAGTTCGCGTCGTCGATGATCGTGCCGTCGCGGTCGAGGAAGGCGGCGCGCCGCGCGGTCGCATCCGGTGCTGTCATGCGTGACTCGGCGAAGGGGACGACGAAGAGGAGTGCGGACGGTCGGTCGGGGCGAGCGCGCTGCTGACCGCGTCGACGAACGCGGCGTCGTCGCGCGCCGGGACGCCGCGCAGGTCGAGGAGCAGGTGGCCGTCGGCGATGCGACCGACCACGGGGACGTCCGCGGCGCGCAGCCGCCGATCGGCATCCTCGGCCGGCGCGGCGATGGCGAGCGCCACGCTCGGGATGCGCGCGGTGGGAAACGCCCCGCCGCCGACGCTCGCCTCGGTGTCGACCACGCGCGCGGCGACGCCGGCCGCGCCCAACGCATCGCGCGCGCGCTCGGCGCGCCCACGGACGGCGAGCGGGTCGGCGGTGAGCATCGCGAGCGCGGGGATCTCGCGCACCGCGCGCGCTGGGTCGCGGTACAGCGCGAGCGTGGCCTCGAGCGCAGCGAGCGTCATCTTGTCGCCGCGCAGCGCGCGGGCGAGCGGGTCGCGCCGCAGGCGGGCGATGGCCGCCGCGTCGCCGAGGATGATGCCGGCCTGTGGCCCGCCCAGCAGCTTGTCGCCGCTCATCATCACGAGCGTGGCGCCGGCGCGGACGGCGTCGCGCGCCGTCGGCTCGCCACCGAGCCCCCACGCGTCGAGGGCGAGCAGCAGCCCGCTGCCGAAGTCGTGGAGGAGCGGCACGCCGGCCTCCGCCGCGACCGGCGCGAGCGCGGCCAGCGGCGCCTCGGCCGTGAAGCCCTCGATCGCGAAGTTGGAGCGGTGCACCTTCACGATCGCGCCCGTCTCCGGCGACAGCGCGCGGCGGTAGTCGTCGACGTGCGTGCGGTTCGTGGTGCCCACCTCGCGCAGCCGCGCGCCGCTGCGCGCCATGATCTCCGGCACGCGGAAGCTGCCGCCGATCTCCACCAGCTCGCCGCGCGACACGATCGCCTCGCGGCCCGCCGCGAGCGCGCCGAGCGCAAGCACGAGCGCCGCCGCGCAGTTGTTCACGACGAGCGCGTCGCCGGCGCCGGTGAGCTCGCTCCTCGAGCTCGACGGCGTGCGCGCGCTCTGTGCGCGCGCGCCCCGCGCGGTCGTGGTGGCGGCGGCGCGCGAGGCGGTCGAGGCGGCGCGCCGGCGCCCGCACGCCGCGCCACTCGGCGACGACGCGTGGACGGCCGCCGTGCGCGAGGCGCTCGCCGACCGCGAGCGTCCGTCGCTGCGCCCGGTGCTCAACGCGACCGGGGTGGTGCTCCACACCAATCTCGGACGCGCTCCCCTGCCCCGCGCCGCGCTCGACGCCATCGCGCGGGTGGCCGGCGGCTACAGCAATCTGGAGTACGACGTCGCGAGCGGCGCGCGCGGATCCCGCTACGCGCACTGCGCCGCGCTGCTCGTGGAGCTCACGGGCGCCGAGGACGCGCTCGTCGTCAACAACTGCGCGGCGGCGCTGGTGCTCGCGCTCGACACGGTGGCCGCCGGGCGCGAAGCCGTGCTCTCGCGCGGCGAGCTGGTGGAGATCGGCGGCAGCTTCCGCGTGCACGAGATCATGGCGAAGAGCGGCGCACGGCTGCGCGAGGTGGGGTCCACCAACCGCACCCATCTCGCCGACTATGCGGACGCCATCGGCGACGAGACCGGCGCCCTGCTCAAGGTGCACCGCAGCAACTTCAGCGTCGTCGGCTTCACCGCCGA
>JBJMNJ010000509.1:0-3027 GCA_045804325.1 Gemmatimonadaceae bacterium | reverse complement strand
GCATCGACGTCGCGCCGCAGGGGGTGATCGTGCCCCTCGCGTCCGAGGCGCTCTTCCGTCACCCGCTCGTCTACCTCACCGGGCACCTGCCCGTGCGCTTCACCGAGGCCGAGCGACGCAACGTGCGCCGCTTCGTCGAGCGCGGCGGGCTGCTGTTCGTCGACGACCACAACCACGACGTCGACGGCGCCTTCCACAAGACGGCGACCGAGGAGCTCGTGCGCACCGTCGGCCCGCTCGCGCCGCTCTCGAACGACCACGCGCTGTACCGCGCCTTCTTCCGCTTCGAGGACGGCCCGCCCACCACCTCGCACGAGCTGAACGGCTGGGGGGACAACCTCGTGCACCCGCACCTGCTCGCGCGCCTGTACGACGGCCGCGTGTGGGTGCTGTACAGCAGCAAGGACTACAGCTCCGAGTGGAACTACCATCCGGAGAGCAAGCGCTTCATGTCGGTGGACAACACGCGCTTCGCGGTGAACCTGGTGGTGTATGCGCTCACCCGCTGACGCCCGCACGCGCCGCCTGCTCGAGCTCGCGCTGCGCATCGCGGCGCTCGGCCTGCTCGGCTGGCAGCTCGCGCGCGAGCTGACGCCGGCTGCGTCGCCGCGCCCGCGCACCGTCACGTTGAAGTCGAGCGAGCTGTCGAAGCAGCTTCCCGAGCTCACGCTCGCGCCCCACCTCGCGCGGCTGCACGTGGAGGCCGACACGCTGCCCGGTCGCGTGTCGCGCGCCTGGCTCGCCGCGCTCGCGCGCACCGGCACTCGCGTGAGCTGGCAGGGCGACGCCATGCCGCTCGCGGTCGCGGCGGAGCCGACCGGCGAGTCCGCTGGCGGCACGCGACTCCTGGTGGCAGCGCGGCACGGCGCCCTGGTGCGCGTCGGTGATGCGGCCGGCGTGATCGACAGCGTGCGCGTGCGCGGAGGCGGCGCGTCCGTCGGCGTCGCGTCGCTGGCGGGCGCCGCGTGGGCGCAGGCCGGCGGCACGCGCGCGGTGGCCGCGCCCGCCGACTCGGCGCTCGCGCGCGGCGTGCTGCTGTTCGGTCGGCCCTCGTGGGAGACGCGATTCGTCACCGCCGCGCTCGAGGAGGCGGGCTGGAAGGTGTCGCTGCGCACGCCGCTCGCGCCGGGCCGCATGGTGGAGCAGGGGAGCGTGGCGCTGGACACGGCGCGCACCGCGGCCGTGGTGGCGCTCGACTCGAGCGCGGCGGCGCAGGCGCGCGCGATCGCGGGCTTCGTCCGCGACGGCGGCGGGTTGATCGTGACCTCGGAGGCGGCCAGCGCGGTGCCCGCGTTCGCCGCGCTCGCGCCGGGCGTGGCCGGCGCACTCGCCGGCGCGGTGGACGCCGGCGCGGACTCGGTGGACCGCGCGGGGCTCGCGTTGCGCGCGGTGACGCCGCTGCGCGACGGCGCGGTCGCGCTCGAGCGGCGTGGCGCGACGGTCGCCGTCGCCGCACGACGCGTCGATGCGGGGCGCGTGGCACAGGTGGGGTACGCGGACACCTGGCGCTGGCGCATGAGCGGCGGCGACGGCGGCGCGGCCGCGCACCGTCGCTGGTGGTCCGCGCTCGTGGCGAGCGTCGCCTACCTTCCCACCGTCGCGGCGGCGCCCGCGGATGCTTCGGACGCGGCACCGCTCGCCGCGATGGTCGGCGCGCTGGGCGAGCCGACCGCGTCGCCGCCACGATCGACCGGTCGCGCGCCGCTCGAGCCGCCGCGCACGCTGCTGTTCGCCTCCGTCGTCACCCTGCTGCTCGCGGAGTGGCTCTCGCGCCGACTCCGAGGTGCCCGATGACCGTCGCCTACCTCTCGCACTCGGACTGCGGCCGCCACGACACGGGATGGGAGCATCCCGAGCACGTCGGCCGCCTGCGCGCCATCCCGCGCGCGCTGCGCTGGGATCCGGAGCTCTTTTCCGCATTGCTGCATCTCGAGTCTCGACACGCGACCGCCGAGGAGCTCGCGCTCGCGCATGATCCCGCGTACGTGCAGCGAGTGCGCGAGGTCGCGGCGGCGGGCGGTGGGCGACTCGATCCGGACACCGTGGCGAGCGAGGGGAGCTGGGACGCGGCCACCGCTGCCGCGGGCGCGGTGCTCGACGGCGTGGACATGGCGGTGGACGGTCGCGCGGTGCGCAGCTTCTGCGCCGTACGACCGCCGGGGCACCACGCGCTGCGCGACCGCGCGATGGGCTTCTGTCTCTTCGGGAGCGTCGCCGTCGCCGCGCACTACGCGCGGGCGCGACATGGTGTGGAGCGCGTGCTCATCGTCGACTGGGACGTGCACCATGGCAACGGCACGCAGGCGCTGGTGGAGCACGAGCCGGCGATCCACTTCGTCTCGATGCACCAGTGGCCGTGGTATCCCGGCACCGGCGCGGCCGACGACCGCGGGCCGCACGACAGCGTGTGGAACGTGCCGATGCCCGCGGCCCGCGCGCCGGAGGAGTATGTGAGCGCACTGCTGCGCGGCGTCGACGCCGCGACGACGGGATGGACGCCGGATCTCGTCTTCATCTCGGCGGGCTTCGACTGCCTGCGCGGCGACCCGCTCGGCGGGTTCACGCTCGAGCTGGAGCACATCGACCGGTTGACGCGCGAGATGGTGAGCCGCGCCGAGCAGTGGTGCGGCGGGCGGCTGGTCAGCGCGCTCGAGGGCGGCTACGCGCCCGACCGGGTCGCGGAGGCGTGCGTGACGCACATGCGGGCGTTGCTGTAGGGCGTGGGCCCCACGCCACCACCCCCCTTCCTCACAACTCTGTCACGCCCCGTGGTAACCGCGATCACAATCGGCCACGAAGTTGTGCGCGGCGGGTGACGCAGCGCGCGGCGGGTTCGTCCCGCTTTCGCCGGGAGCGACGTCGCTGCTCGGGATGGGTCGCATCCGATTGCGTAGGACTCGCTTCAAGGGGATTCTGGTGCGCAGCTACCTCGCGGGACTCGCGCTGCTGCTGGTCGCCTGTGGGAAGGGCGATCGCGAACCGATCGTGCTCGCGGCGGCGGGTGGGTGGAGCCAGAGCGCCGGCGTG
>JBJMNJ010000508.1:0-2753 GCA_045804325.1 Gemmatimonadaceae bacterium | reverse complement strand
GGGCGCGCGATCGAGCGCAGCGAGAACGTCGCGGGCGGCCGGTGCAGCACCGGCAGCAGGTCCTTCGCCAGCACCAGCCCCACGATGTTGTCGATCGTGTCCTCGTAGACCGGGAAGCGCGAGAAGCCGCTGTCCTCCACCGTCGCGAGCGTGTCCTCGAGCGACGCGTCGATCGCCACGGCGACGATCTCGGTGCGCGGGGTCATGACGTCGCGCGCGTTCTTCTCCGAGAACTCGAAGACGCCCTCGATGAGGGCCGCGTCCTGCTGCTCCAGCGCCCCCCGCTCCTGGCTCTGCTCCACGAGCATGCGCAGCTCGTCGGGCGAGTGGACCGCCTCCTCCTCGATGTCGCCGCGCTGGCCGAACATCCGGAGGACGAGGCGCGCCGAGTGGTTGAGCAGCCAGATGAACGGCTTCACGAGCCATGCGAACCCGAGGAGCAGCGGCGCGAGCCACCGGGCGAACGCCTCCGGGTGGTTCAGCGCGGCGGCGCGCGGCGCGAGCTCGCCGAACACCACGTGGCAGTAGGTGACGATGACGAGCGCGATCGTGGCCGCGAGCGTCGCCTTGAGGCCCGCCTCGACGGGGAAGGGGAGCTGCGCCGTCGTGAACCACCGCGCGATGGAGTCGCCGATCGTCGCCTCGGCCACCCAGCCGAGGCCGAGGCTCGCGAGCGTGATGCCGAGCTGGCTCGCGGAGAGGACGCGTCCGAGGTTGTTCGTCGCGCGCAGCGCGAGGCGGGCCTTCCGGTCGCCCGTGCGCGTCATGGCCTCCAGACGCGTGCGACGCGAGCGGACGAGGGCGAACTCCACGGCGACGAAGAACCCGTTGAGCGCCAGCAGGCCGATGATGGCGAGGATCCGCACGCGCGGAAGTTACCCCGCCGCGCCGGCCCCCCGCCAGACGCCCGCGCCGCGGCGCGTTGCGCGCGCCCCGCCCGGGCGGGACATTTCGGCGATGCACCACGGCCACGCCGATCACGCCCACGACCGCGCCCACGGCCACGCGCACGAGCACGGCCACCCCGGGCACGCGCACGGCCGCGGCGCCACCGCCCGGCGCCTCTGGATCGCGCTCGGGCTCACCGCCGTGTTCCTGGTGGCCGAGGTGGTGGGCGGCATCGTCTCGAACTCGCTGGCGCTGCTCGCGGACGCCGGCCACATGCTCACCGACGTCGCCGCGCTGGGGCTGTCGCTCTTCGTGCACTGGTTCAGCCGCCGCGCGGAGTCGCCGAGCAAGACGTACGGGTACCTGCGGCTCGAGATCCTCGCCGCGTTCCTCAACGGCGCCACCCTGCTCCTCGTCTCGGCGTGGATCATCGTCGAGGCCATCGGGCGCCTCAGCGTTCCGGAGGCGGTCAGCGGCGGCGTCATGCTCGCGGTGGCGGTGGGCGGCCTGCTCGTGAACCTCGTCGCCGCCTGGGTGCTCCACCCGTCGTCGGGGGAGGGGCTCAACGTCCGCGGCGCCTACCTCCACGTCCTCGGCGACCTCCTGGGCTCGGTGGCCACCGTGGGCGCCGCGCTGGCGGTGCGCTTCGGCGGCTGGGTGGTCGTGGACCCGGTCGCCTCCGTCCTCGTGACGCTGTTCGTCGTGCGCGGCAGCTGGCGCCTCGTGCGCGAGTCCGTGGACATCCTCCTCGAGTCCACGCCCGCCCACATCCCGCTCGGCGCGGTCCGCCAGCAGCTCGAGGCCATCCCGGGCATCGAGTCCGTGCACGACCTCCACGTGTGGACCGTGACGTCGGGCGTGATCGCGATGAGCGCGCACGCCATCGTGCGCGAGCCGGACCGCCACCAGCACGTCCTCGAGCACGTGCACGACGCCATGCGCCTGTTCGGCATCGGGCACGTCACGGTGCAGCTCGAGCGGCGCGAGATGTACGAGCGCGAGGCGCACCTCCACCCGTAGCGCCGGGTTGGAGCGGTCCCACGGAGGCGCGCTGTGGAAAACCCGGCGCGCGGGGCGGTTTGCGTTTTGTCGGGGCCGTTCGTCCGTGTTGTGGGCGAAACGCCCGGCCACCAGATCCCGCGCGCCATGACCAGCAGCGACTACCGCATAGAGAAGCAGAGGATCGCCGTCGCCGTGTCCACGGTGAGCGGGGCGACGATGGACGGCGAGATCTTCGTGCAGACCTATGCGCGGCACCGCATGGGGCGCGAGGAGCCCGCGGACATCATGAACTCCGACGAGCCGTTCTTTCCGCTCGCGCTCGTGGACGGCGGGACGATGCTGCTGGCGAAGGCGGCGGTGAGCGAGGTCCTCTACGAGGGCACGCTCGAGGACGACGCGGCGAACGTGGTCGGCGCGCGCTCCGTGCAGCTCGAGGTGATCCTGACCAACGGCGAGCGCCGGCAGGGCGCCGTGTTCCTCGAGGTCTCCGTGGACCGGCCGCGCGTGCTCGACTTCCTGAACCGCTTCGACCTCCGCTTCCTGACGCTGCACACCCGGGAGGGCGTGCGCCTCGTCAACCGCCGGTTGATCGAGCGCGTGTGCCCCGCCGACTGACTCGACCGACCCGACTCGCCAGATAGATGCCGCAACTCGACCGCTTTCTCTCCGTGCTCGTCAGCCGGGGCGCGGACTCCATCGAGCTCGTCGAGGGGGAGGCGGCCGTGCTGGTCGCCGGCGCCGCCTCGCAGCCGATCACGAAGCCGCTCACCGGCGCGCAGCTCATGATGCTCGTGCGCGAGATCGCCCCGGGCGACGCCTCGCACTCGCTCGAGACGGGCGCCGAGACGCTGTTCACGTACGTG
>JBJMNJ010000507.1:0-3729 GCA_045804325.1 Gemmatimonadaceae bacterium | reverse complement strand
GATGAGGATGTCGGGCTGGATCCCGATCTCCATCAGCTCGCGGACCGAGTGCTGCGTCGGCTTCGTCTTCACCTCGCCCGCCGCCGCGATGTACGGCACGAGCGTCAGGTGGACGAACAGCGCGTTCTCGCGGCCCAGCTCCTGGCGGAGCTGGCGCATCGCCTCGAGGAACGGCAGCGACTCGATGTCGCCGACGGTCCCGCCGATCTCGACGATCACGACGTCGTTCTCGAGCGCGTTCCGCTTCGCCGCCGCCTTGATCTCGTCGGTGATGTGGGGGATGACCTGCACCGTCGAGCCGAGGTACTCGCCGCGCCGCTCCTTCGTGATGACGTTGAGGTAGATGCGGCCCGTCGTCACGTTGTTCGCCTGCGACAGCGAGCGGTCGATGAAGCGCTCGTAATGACCCAGGTCGAGGTCCGTCTCGGCCCCGTCGTCCGTCACGTAGACCTCGCCGTGCTGGAACGGCGACATCGTCCCCGGGTCCACGTTCAGGTACGGGTCGAACTTCATCATCGTCACGCGGAGCCCGCGCTCGACGAGGAGTCGCCCGATGGATGCCGCGGCGATCCCCTTGCCCAGCGACGAGACGACGCCGCCCGTGACGAAGATGTACCTGGCCATTGGCATGCTCCTACCCGCGCTGGTCTGCTGCATGGAACTCCGTCCGCGTCAATCCGTCTCTGCCGTCGCCCCACCGCGCGTTGGCGCGCAGGAGGTCGTCCTCCGTATCGATGCCGCACTGCGGCGCCTCGTCGATCGTCGCGACGCCCATCGCGATGCCGGCCGCGAGCGGCCGGAGCTGCTCGAGTCGCTCCACGCGCTCCAGCGGGTGCGTCGGGAGCCGAACCCACTCGGCGAGCGCCTCGCGCGAGTAGGCGTACACGCCGATGTGCTGCCGCACGAGGCCGTCGCGCGCCCGTGCGTCCGCCGCGTCCCGCGCCTCGCGCAGGTGCGGGATCGCGGCCCGCGAAAAATACATCGCGCGACCGTCGTCCGCCGTCACGACCTTGACGACGTCGGGGCGCGCGAGCACGTCCGCGCCGGCGCGCGCCGCGGCCGTGCCGAGGGGAAAGCGGCCGTCGCGCACGAGGGCGGCGGCGCCGAGCACCGCCTCCGCGCTCACGAAGGGCTCGTCGCCCTGCACGTTGACCACCGTGCGGAACGCGGCGTACTCGGCGCGCGCCGCGACCTCGGCCACCCGGTCGGTGCCCGACGGGTGCCGGTCGCTCGTCAGCACGCATTCCGCGCCGGTCCCGCGCACCGCGTCCGCGACCTCGGGGCTATCCGTGGCGATGACCACCCGGTCGGCGACGCGCATGGCGCACACGCGCTCCCAGACCCGGACCACGAGGGGGGCGCCGCCGAGGAGCCGGAGCGGCTTGCGCGGGAGGCGGGTGGCCCCGAGCCGCGCGGGGACGACGGCGAGCGTCGTCATGGGAGGCGGAAGATCGGGCGCCCGGATGCAAGTTTCACGCCCCGAAACATACCACCCGCGCGCCGCGCCGGCAACGGCGGTAGCGCTTCCCCCCGACCCTAGCGGCCGAAGGAGAGCCCGAAGCCGAAGTTCGTGTCGCCGTTCGCCGGGTCGACCATGAACTCCACGAACAGGAGGCTCAGCGAGACCCGCGCGCCGAGGTTCTGCACGAAGTCGGGGAGCTCCCCCACCCCCGCGCTTCCCATCACGTGTCGAACGGTGATCACGGGGGCGCCAAGATACGGGAGCGTCGGCCGCGTGAGCGGGATGTTGTAGCGGCTGTCGAGGTGCACGAGCTGGTCGCCGCCCATCGAGAGCAGGTCCCGCGTGGGAATCGTCCCGCTGCCGCCCAGGTACGAGTAGCGCTGCGGCGGCGTGGAGTCCGAGCGCGTGGCGAGCGCGCGGAGCGCGACCACGATGGAGTGGTTGCGGATCGCCGGGAACGCGACGCGCGCGTCGAGAACGCCCTGGACGAAGCCGCGGTCCGACGGCGCGTCGAGCGAGACCTCGGTCCCGAGGTCCACGACGGTCGTGACCCCCTGGCTCGCCCAATCCAGTCGGGCCCCGCCGAGCGCCGACGTGATGCGGCCGTGGAGGACGCGGGGGTTCGCGCGGCGCATGCCCTCATCCACGTCGTTCCGACGGAGGATGGCCCACGGGACGCTCGCCGAGCGGCGCGTCGCCGTGTCCGGACCGACGGACCATGCGCGCTCCGTCGCCGCGCCCACCCACGGCTCCAGCGCCGTCGAGAAGGTCTCCCACCGCCGCCGCAGCCGCCCGTCGAACCGGTCGGCGCGGTAGTAGTTCCGCACGTCCTGCCCGGCGAGCAGCGTCGTGAGCGAGTTCACACGGCGGCCGCGGATCCAGTCCTCGTTGCTGTACGTCCCGCGCTCTCCGTAGGCCTCGAAGGTGGTGCGGCGGCCGATCTCCCCCCGTATGCGCACCCCCGGGTCCCAGTCGCCGAGGTTCGAGCGGTAGGTCACGACCGGCTCGACGGTGATGCGGCCCGTGTCGATGTTGAACGTCGGGCCGACCGGCAGCGACAGCCCGTTCACGCGATCGTAGCTCGGCTCCCGGAAGCCGTAGAGCGGGAACGAGAGGAACGCGACGCGCCGGTCGATGATCGAGCGGTAGTGGAGCGAGAGTCGCCCGGCCGCGTCCCGCCGCACCTCGAAGGTCTCGTCCTGGAAGCACTCGAGCCCCCCCCGGAGCGTCGCGAGCTTCGAGGCGTAGACGCAGCCGCCGATGGCGATCGCGCGCCCATCGACCACCGCGCCCGGGTGCAGGAACGCGTCGGCGCCGACGACGATGAGGTCTCCGCGGATGCGCCCGTCGAGCGCGACGTCGTTGCCGAGGACGACGACGGTGGTCGGGATGTCCTGGTCCTTCCCGAGCACGAGGCGCCGGCCCGGCCGGTACACGACCCGCGAGCCGCCGAGCGCGAAGCGGAGCAGCCGGCCGCTCCGCCCCGGCCCGACGTCGGCGACGTACACGGAGTCGGTGATGGGGCCGGCGCCGGCCGCCTCGGGCGCCTGCGGCCGCGCGACGGCCGGCCGTCCGAGCGCCGCGGCGACGGTCAGCGCCGCGACGGCGAGCGCGCGGCCCGTCACCTCGAGAGCTCCAGGAAGTTCGCGAGGATCTGCTTCCCGCCCTGCGTCAGGATCGACTCGGGGTGGAACTGGACGCCCCACACCGGGTGCTCCCGGTGGCGCAGCGCGTGGATCTCCGTCTCGTCGTCCTCGGCGCGCGCCACCACCTCGAGCTCCGCGGGCAGCGTCTCGGACTCCACGATCAGCGAGTGGTAGCGCATGACCTCGAGGGGCGACGGCAGCCCGGCGAACAGACCCTCGCCCGGGTGCGCGATGCGGGACGTCTTTCCGTGCATGAGCCGCCCGGCGCGGACGACGTGTCCGCCGTACGCCTCGCCGATCGCCTGGTGCCCGAGGCAGACGCCGAGCGTCGGGATCTCGGCCCCCCAGCGGCGCACGACGGGCACGGTCACGCCCGCCTCCGTGGGCGTGCACGGCCCCGGGGAGAGCACGATCGCGCTCGGCGCGAGCTCCCCCACCTCCTCCACCGTCACGGCGTCATTGCGCCGCACGAGCACCTCGGCGCCGAGCTCGCCGAGATACTGGACGAGGTTGTAGGTGAAGGAGTCGTAGTTGTCGATGACGAGGATCATTCCCGCTTCCGGCTGATGGCAGGCCCGCGACTGAACTGCAGAAGGCTACGAGCGCTGGCGACCGGCGACT
>JBJMNJ010000506.1:0-6284 GCA_045804325.1 Gemmatimonadaceae bacterium | reverse complement strand
CAGCGCGAACCCCGCGCGCACGCCGATCCGGTCGATCATCCGACCCACGCCGAGGAAGCCGATCGCGTACGCGGCCGTCCATAGCAGCGTGATGTTCGCGTACTGGAGCTCCGACCAGCCGAACTCGCGCTGGAGGGTCGGGGCGAGCACGCCCGTCACCTGCCTGTCGAGGTAGTTGATGGTCGTCGCGAACAGCAGCAGCGCGCAGATGGTCCAGCGGTAGCGGCCCACGCTCTTCAGCGCGCCGCTCGCCGCGAGCCCGGTGGCGCCGGTCGCCTCGGTCACTGCCTTGTCGGTCGTGCGGGTCGATGTCGTCACCGGGTCTCCTCTCGTGTACCGCTACCGCTGCACGCGGCCGCTCGCCTCGCCCTTCATGAGCGCCTCCACCTCGTCCACCGTCACCCGGTTGAAGTCGCCCGGGATCGAGTGCTTGAGGCACGACGCGGCGGTCGCGAACTCGAGCGCCTTCTGGTCGTCCTGGTACGCCAGCATGCCGTACACGAGCCCGCCGCCGAACGAGTCGCCGCCGCCGACGCGGTCGACGATGTCGTGGATCTCGTAGTGGCGGCTCACGAGGAAGTCCTTCCCGTTGTGCAGGCACGCCGCCCAGCCGTTGTGGTCGGCGCTCTTGCTCTCGCGCAGCGTGATGACCTGGTGCGTGAGGTTCGGGAACTCCTTCAGCACCCGCGCCGCGAGCGCCCGGTACTTCTCGCGGTCCAGCTCGCCCGCGTGCACCTCGGCCTCGCCCGCGCCGGGGAGCTCGATGCCGAGCGCCTTCTGGCAGTCCTCCTCGTTGGCGATGCCGACGTGCACGTGCTTCACGAGCTCGCGCATGACCTCGTGCGCCGGCTTGCCGTACTTCCAGAGGTTCTTGCGGTAGTTGTAGTCGCAGGAGACGGTCGCGCCCTTCTCGCGCGCCCGCCGCGCGCCCTCGATGCACACGTCCGCGGCCGACTGGCTGATGGCCGCCGTCACGCCGGTCACGTGGAACCACTCGACGCCGTCGAGGATCGCGTCCCAGTCGAAGTCGCCGGGCTTCGCCGCGGCGATGGACGAGCCGGCGCGGTCGTACGTGACCTTGCTCGGCCGCTGGTTCGCGCCGCTCTCGAGGAAGTAGATGCCGAGCCGCGAGCCCTGGCGCTTCACGCGGCTCGTGTCCACGCCGAAGCGGCGGATCTCCGCGAGGCAGGCGTCGCCGACCTGGTTCGCGGGGATGGCGCTCACGAACGACACGGGAATGCCGTAGTGCGCCAGCGAGACGGCCACGTTGGCCTCCGCGCCGCCGAACGTCGCCTCGAGCACCGGCGACTGGAACAGCCGCTCGTGCGCGGGGCTCTTGAGGCGGAGCATCACCTCGCCGAAGGTCACCACTCTCGTCATCGGTCTCGTTCTGGTTCGGTGCCCGTCAGCGCGCGGCGGCCGCCGCGGCCGCGGGCGCGCCGCCCGCCGCCTGCACCGCGCGCGCGGTCTCGTCGCGGATCCACGCGAAGTCGCCGGCGGCGATGCGGTCCTGCGGCGCCATCCACGAGCCGCCGCAGCAGATCACCTTCTCGAACTTCAGGTACTCGCCGACGTTCGCGGGGGTGACGCCGCCCGTCGGCATGAAGCGCACGTCCCCGTAGGGCGCGCACACGGCCTTGAGGAACCTGAGCCCGCCCATCGGCTCGGCGGGGAAGAACTTGAGCGACGTGAGCCCGAGCTCCAGCGCGTGCTCGATCTCCGTGGGCGTACAGACGCCCGGGAACACGGGGAGGCCGAGCTCGCGCGCCCGGTGCACGACGCGGTCGTTGAGGCCCGGCGCCACGATGAACCGCGCACCCGCGTCGCGTGCCTCGTCCACGCGCGCCGGCGTCAGCACCGTGCCGGCGCCGAGCGCCACCTCGGGCACCTCGGCGGCGATGCGGCGGATGGCCTCGGCCGCGCCGGCCGTGCGGAACGTCACCTCCGCCGCCGGCAGCCCGCCCTCGGCGAGCGCGCGGGCGAGCGGCACGGCGCTGCGGGCGTCGTCGATGACGATGACGGGCAGAATTCTCAGCCGGCGCAGGAGATCGAGTGTGGCGTCCTGGTTCATCGTATGGTCGGGTTCCGTGTGCTCGGCCCTCGGCCGTCAGCCGCCGAGGGCCGAGGGCCGCAGGCCGAGGGCCTCGTCGATCGCCGCGAGCGCGCCGTCGCGCCGGATGCGCGCCAGATGCTCCGTCACGGCCTCGACGAAGCCGGGGATGTCGGCGAGGCTCGCGTCCCAGAGCGACGTGTCCGCGCAGACGGCCCGCACCAGCGCCGCCACGTCGTCCCCGTGCTCCGCCCAGAGCGCGCGGAGGCGCTCGCCCTGCGCGTCCTCCTTCCGCAGCGCGCGGTGCTCGTCGCGCAGCAGCTCGAGGTGCGCCGCGAGCCCGAGCGCCAGCGCGGCCGGCGCGCGGCCGGTTCGCTCGGCATGCGCGAGCATCGACGGGACGACGCGCACCTTCATCTTCATCGTCCCCTGGAGCGTGATGTCGGCGAGCGCGTGGCGGATGTGCGGGTTGGCGAAGCGGTCGAGCACCTCGCGCGCGAACGCGTCCGCCCCCGGGGCCCGCACCCCCGGCAGGATCTCGTCGAGCATCGCGCGGCGGAGGAACGCGCCCACCGCCTCGTGCTCCACGGCCTCGCGCACCGTCTCGCAGCCGGCGAGCAGCGCGAGCGGCACCATCACGGTGTGCGCGCCGTTGAGCAGCCGCACCTTGCGCTCGCGGTAGGGCGTCACGTCGTCGGTGACGACGACGCCGTCCTCGGCGCTCGCCCAGCGGAGGCGCTCCGCCGGAGCGCCGTTGGGCTCGATCGCCAGCAGCCGGTACGGCTCGCACGCCGTGAGCATCGCGTCCTCGTACCCCAGCCGCTCGGCCAGCGCCGCGCGCTCGTCGGCGGGCGGGGCGCCCGGGACGATGCGGTCCACGAGCGTGTTGCAGAACGGCACCGCCTCCTCGAGCCACCGCACGAACGGCCGCCCGAGCGCCCAGCGCTCGGCCAGCGCGTGCACGATCGCCTTCAGCCGGTCGCCGTTGCTCTCCAGCAGCTCGCAGGGGATCACGACGACGCCCTTGTGCCGCGAGAACGCGAACGCGCGCGCCCGCTCGAAGAGGAATCGCGTCAGCTTCCCGGGAAAGGAGCGCGGCGGCGACAGGTCGGGCTCGTCCGACTCGTCGAGCACGATGCCGACCTCGGTCGTGTTCGAGAAGACGAGCTCGATCCACGGGTCGCGCGCGAGGCGCAGCACCGCGTCCCAGTCGTCGGCCGCGGAGACGGCGCGGCTCACCGAGCCGACGACGCGCGTCTCGCTCACCGGCCGCCCGTTCGAGACGCCGCGCGAGACGAGAGTGTACAGCCCGTCCTGCTCGTTGATGGCCGCGTCGCGCCCGCTCCCGGTGGACCCGATGGCGACGACGCGCCCGTCCCACCGCCCCGCGCGGCCCGCCTCGTCGAGGAAGTAGTCCACGAGCCCGCGCAGCAGCGCCCCCGTCCCGAACTGCACCGCGCGCTCGCGCTGCGCGAGCCGATCGGGCGCCGGGACGATCAGGTCCTCGCGCGACTGGAAGTCGCCGGTCGAGATGAGCCGACGGCCGAGAGCCGAGGGCCGAGGGCCGAGGGCCGTCACAGCGTGACCCCCTCCTTCCAGATCGCGATCTCCCGCACGCCCTGCTTCTCGTTGTTCGTCCGCACGCGCCCGCTGGCCACCTCGAGCACGTAGGCGAACAGCTCGTCCTCGAGCTGATCCATGGACGCGACGCCGTCGAGCAGGCGGCCGGCGTTGAAGTCGATCCAGTGCGGCTTCTTCGCGGCGATGGCGGAGTTCGACGAGATCTTCACCGTGGGCACCGGGAAGCCGAGCGGCGTGCCGCGGCCCGTCGTGAAGAGGAGCACCGTCGCGCCGCTCGCCACCATCGCGGTGGACGACACGCCGTCGTTGCCCGGCGCCTCGAGCAGTTGGAGGCCGCCCGGGCCGCCCGGCTCGCCGTAGCGCAGCACGCGGGTCACCGGCGCGCGCCCGCCCTTCTGGACGGCGCCCAGCGACTTCTCCTCGAGCGTGGTGAGGCCGCCCGCCTTGTTGCCGGGGGACGGGTTCTCGTAGATCGGCTGCTCGTGGCGGACGAAGTACTGCTTGAAGTCGTCCACCATGCGGCCGACGTCGCGGAAGACCTGCTCGCTCACCGCGCGGTCCATGAGGAGCTGCTCGGCGCCGAACATCTCCGGCACCTCGGTGAGCAGCACGCCGCCGCCGAGCGCGCCGAGGCGGTCCGCGATGCGCCCGACGAGCGCGTTGGCGGAGATGCCGCTGAAGCCGTCCGAGCCGCCGCACTTGTGGCCGATGACGAGCTCGGAGACGTCCACCGTCTCGCGCCGGTCGCCCGCCATGCGGCGCGCGAGCTGCTCGACCATCTCGAGCCCCGTCTCCACCTCGTCGACGACGTCCTGCGAGTTGAAGTGGCGGAGGCGGTCGCGATCGACGTCTCCCGCGACGGCGAGGAGCGAGTCCATCTGGTTGTTCTCGCACCCGAGCCCGAGCGCGAGCACGCCGCCGGCGTTCGGGTGGCGCATGAGCCCCGCGAGCACCTTCTGCGTGTTGCCGAGGTCGTCGCCGAGCTGGCTGCAGCCGTACGGGTGCGTGAAGGTGTACACGCCGTCCGTCAGGCCCTGGAGCTTCTCGCTCGCGAGGCGCGCCACGCGCTCGGCGGCGTGGTTCACGCAGCCGACGGTGTTGAGGATCCAGATCTCGTTGCGCGTCCCGACGCGGCCGCTCGCGCGGCGGTAGCCGTCGAAGGTGGCGCGCGGGTAGGCGCGCGTCGCGGCCCGCTCGGCGGGCGCGTAGCGGTACTCGACGGCGCCCGCGAGGCGCGTCTTCAGGTTGTGCGAGTGGACCCAGGCGCCCGCGGCGATGGGCTGCGTCGCCGCTCCGATGGGGAAGCCGTACTTCGCCACGGGCTCGCCGGCGGCGATCGAGCGCAGCGCGAGCTTGTGACCCGCCGGCACCTCCTCGAGCGTCACGACCCGCGCGCCCTCGACCTCGACGACGGTGCCCGCGGGGAGCGCCCGCACGGCGACGGCGACGTCGTCCATGGGGTGGACGCGGACGGCCGCCGGACCGCTCGGGCCAGCCGTGGAATCCACGGCGCGGGAAGGTCCCGTGAGGGAGACGAGGTCAGACATGCGCGGCGTCCTCGGCCGGGTGCCCGCCGCGGGCGGGCGGGTGCCCTCGGCCCTCGGCCGGCTGACCCGCGGCCGAGGGCCGAGGGCCGAGGGCCGAGAGCTCATCGAACTTGTACGTCTTCCTCGCCAGCTCGTACGCCAGCGCCCGCGCCATCTGCCGCGCGTCGTCCATGTCGATCGCGTGGCGCGCGACGAGGCCGGCGAGCCAGTTCGCGTCCACGCGGCGCGCGAGGTCGTGGCGCGCGGGGATGGAGCAGAAGGCGCGCGTGTCGTCGTTGAAGCCGACGGTGTTGTAGATGCCCGCCGTCTCGGTGACCTGCTCGCGGAAGCGCCGCATGCCCTGCACCGAGTCGTGGAACCACCACGCGGGGCCGAGGCGGAGCGCCGGGTAGTGGCCGGCGAGCGGGGCGAGCTCGCGGGCGTAGGTGGACTCGTCGAGCGTGAAGAGGATCAGCGTGAGGCGCGGGTCGTTGCCGTACGCGTTGAGCAGCGCGCGCAGGTTGCGCGTGTACTCGGTGGCGACGGGGATGTCCGCGCCCTTGTCCGGGCCGTAGCGCGCGAAGACGCGCTCGTTGTGGTCGCGCAGCGCCCCCGGGTGGAGCTGCATCACCAGCCCGTCCTCGGCCGACATGCGCGCCATCTCCATCAGCATGTGTGCCTCGAAGCTCCGCTGGTCGCCCGCCGTCGCCCTGCCTGCGAGCGCCAGCGCGAAGAGGCGCTCGGCCTCCTCGTCGGGGAGGCGCTGGGTGAAGGGCTCGACCACGGCGTGGTCGGTCGCGGTGGCGCCGAGCGAGCGGAAGAAGGCGCGCCGGCGCTCGAGCGCCGCGACGAAGCCCTGGTAGCTCGTGATGGGCGCGCCGTCGAGCGCGGCGAGCGCGTCGATCTCCGCACGCCACGACGGCGCGGCGATGCGGAGCGCGGCGTCGGGGCGGAAGGTCGGCACGACGCGGCCGCGCCAGCCGGAGTCGCGGATCTCGCGGTGGAAGCGGAGCGGGTCGGTGGCCGCGTCGGTGGTGGCGAGCACCTCGATGTTGAAGCGCTCGAACAGCGCGCGCGGGCGGAACTCCGCGCTCGCGAGCTTCTCGGCGATCTCGTCGTAGATGCGC
>JBJMNJ010000505.1:0-2625 GCA_045804325.1 Gemmatimonadaceae bacterium | reverse complement strand
CACGATGTTCTTCTCCGTCGTGATGCACGACATCAGCTACCGCAAGAGCGTGGAGGAGGCGCTCCGGCGGGCCGTCGCCGCGCGGGACGACGTGCTCGGCATCGTGGCCCACGACCTGAGAAATCCGCTGAGCACCATCATCGCCCAGGCGTCGATGATGCAGCGCGTCGAACCGGAGCCCGAGCGCCGCGACGAGACACCGCGATTGGTGATCACGCGCTCGGCGCAGCGCATGAATTCCCTGATCCAGGATCTGCTGGACGTGGCCGTCGTGGAGGCAGGGCAGATGAAGGTCGACCGGGCACGAGTCTCGGCGCTCGAGCTCGCACACGACGTCGCGGAGGCGGGCAAGCTGCTCGCATCCTCGGCCAAGCGCGAGCTCCGGTTCGAGGCCGGCCAGGACATCCCCGCCGTCTGGGGCGATCGGAATCGGCTCCTGCGGGTGTTCGACAACCTCATCGGGAACGCGCTCAAGTTCACCAAGGAGGGCGGGCACATCACCATCGGGGCGGCGGTCAAGGACGAGATGGTGATGTTCTCGGTGGCCGATACCGGGCCCGGCATCCCGCCCGAGCACGTGGCGCACATCTTCGACCGGTTCTGGCAGGCCGCAGGTCGAGCGAGCCGTCTCGGGGCCGGGTTGGGACTTCCCATCACCCGGGGGATCGTCGAGGCCCATGGTGGGCACATCTGGGTGGAGAGCATGGTCGGACGTGGAACCACGTTCTTCTTCACGATTCCGATCGCCCCGGCGGAGATCGGGGCTCCGCCGGTGCGGACGGGGCTCCCGGGGGCAGCGGGCCCATCTCCCGGCCGGCGTGCCGTGACGAGCCGGCGGCCGGCGGTCGGGCCGGGAGAGGCCGAACCACCTGCACCGCAAGGGATTGAGCGCCCTTCGCGTTCGCGCTAGCTTGATCGACCTCCAGTGATGGTCCTGCCGCCGCTGTCCCTCTGAGTTGCAATGCTCGCTACGGTCGACGCCCTCCTCCCGCTCAGCCTCCTCGAAGCAGTCCGCGACGTCGACACGCCCGAAGGGGTGCTCGAGGCGGAGTTCGTGGACGAGCTCCGCAACAAACGGTTCGGGCTCAGCGACACGGTGTACACGCAGATCAAGCGCTACTCCGAGGCCGTGCGGAAGAACCAGCGCACGGCGCAGGACGAGGCGGTGGCGCTGGCGCGGCTGATCGGCCGGCGGCCCGATGCCGAGGCGGTGCTGCGCGCGGCCGGCCGCTACCTGGCCCACGAGGCGTACCACACGGTGCCCGCGCTCACGCGGACGATGGTGCGAGTGCTCCCGTCGTTCATCGCGCGGCCGATGGCGCTGCGGCGCGTCCGTCGCCTCGCACAGCGCTACCTCAACGCGAACGTGCGCCGCGTCGGCACGTACGTGCTGCTCGAGGTGCCGCGCTCGGTGACGCTGGGCGTGGCGCCGGGCAGCACCGGATGCACCTTCTACGAGGCGACGCTGCGCGAGCTGATGCGGCTGCTCGTGGGCGCCACGGGCGCGGTGGAGCACACGCGCTGCGCCGGCCGCGGCGAGGGCGCGTGCGAGTGGCGCGCCGACTGGCGCGGCGCCTCGGCGTGAGCGGTCTCGCGCCCCCGTGCTGACGCCCGCCTCGCTGCCGGAGCTCCAGCGCGCGATCGGCGACGCGGGCCTCGACGGCTGGCTGCTGTTCGACTTCCAGGGGTGCAACCCGATCGCCGGCGGCCTGCTCGGCCTCCAGGGGATGGTCACCCGCCGCATCTTCGTGTGGATCCCGCGCGACGGCGTCCCGAGCGCCCTGGGACACGCCATCGAGCCGGGACCGTGGAGCGCCTGGCCGGCGGACTGGCAGCACGCGGCATACAGCTCGTGGCGCGAGCTCGAGCGGGCTGTCGCGGGCATGGTGAAGGGGCGGCGCGTGGCGATGGAGTATTCGCCGGGCGACGCCGTGCCGTATCTCGACCGGGTGCCGGCAGGCGTGCTCGAGATGGTGCGCGCGGCGGGCGCCCGCGAAGTCGTGTCGTCCGGCGTGCTGGTGACGCGGTTCGTCGCGTCGTGGACACCGGCCCACGTCGCCTCGCATCGGCGCGCGGCGGCGGCCATCCGGCAGATCGCGCTCGACGCCTTCGCGCTCGTGGGCGAGCGCGCCCGCACGGGACGGCCCATCGCCGAGCACGAGGTGATGGCGTGGATCCTGGACCGGTTCGCCCGTGCGGGGCTGTCCACCGATCACGGTCCCAACGTGTCGGCCGGCGCCAACGCGGCCAATCCGCACTACGAGCCATCGGCCGACCGTCCCCGTCCGATCGTGGAAGGGGACGTGCTGCTGATCGACCTGTGGGCGCGCGAGACCGATGCGACAGATCCGGCGAAGGTCGGCGTGTGGGCGGATCAGACGTGGATGGGGAGCGTCGGCGCGCCATCGGCGCGCGCGCAGGAAGTCTGGGGTGCCATCCGCGATGCGCGTGACGCGGCCATTCGCAAGGTGACGGACGACGTGGCCGCGGGACGGACGCTGCGCGGCGGGGACGTGGACGACGCGGCGCGCGCCGTGATCGACGCGCGTGGACTGGGCCGCTTCTTCACGCATCGTACCGGCCATTCCATCGATCCCCGGTCGCTGCACGGCGCCGGACCGCACC
>JBJMNJ010000504.1:0-2550 GCA_045804325.1 Gemmatimonadaceae bacterium | reverse complement strand
GACCACCATTGCACGGTGATCGGGAGAATGAAGACTGTTGCGGCGATGCCCCAGTCGCCGAAGTCGGGTAGCAGAGTGAGCGTCCTTGCAGGAACCTTGGCGAGCAGGCCGGTCATGCCGCCGACCGCAGGTTGCGCGAGCGCGTAGTACGCCATCGCGAATGTGCCGGTCATGGTGATGCCGAACTGAATCGTGTCCGTGACGAGCACGCCCCACAGCCCGCTCACTGATGCGAAGAAGATCGTCATCACGGCGCACACGAGCAGCGTGCGCTCCATGGGCCAGCCGAGGAGCACCGCGGCGATCTTGGCCGCGGCGAGGTTCACCGCGGCCATGATGACGCAGTTGAAGAACAGGCCGAGGTAGGCGGCGCGGAACGCGCGGACGAAGCCGGCGGCGCGCCCCGAGTAGCGCACCTCGTAGAACTCGAGGTCCGTGAGCACGCCCGAGCGGCGCCACAGCCGCGCGTAGAAGAACACCGTGGCGATGCCCGTGAGCAGGAAGGCCCACCACGCCCAGTTGCTCGCGACGCCGCCCTCGCGCACGAGGTTCGTGACGAGGTTCGGCGTGTCGGTGCTGAACGTCGTCGCCACCATCGACACGCCGAGGAGCCACCACGGCGCGGCGCGGCCCGACGTGAAGAACTCCGCCGTGCTCGACCCCGCCCGCCGCGCCAGCACCACGGCGGGAACGAAGGAGAGCACGACGGAGGCGGCGACGATGAGCCAGTCGAGGGTGGTGAGCCGCATGAGATCAGGGAGCAGGGAGCAGGGGCCGGTCAGGGAGGCGACTCCCTACTCCCTCGCATCCGCCGACGTCGGCCGCCGCACGACCGTCAGCGACACCTGCGACGGGAAGCGCCGCGAGTGGTGCACGCCGTTGTGCGCCACGACGCCATGGGACTCGTCGTAGTTGTGCCCGCCGGTGTTCAGGTTGCGCTCGAAGCGCGGGAAGTTGCTGCTCGAGACCTCGAGGCGGATGCGGTGGCCGGCATCGAACCAGTTGCTCGTCGTCATCGGGCCGAGGGTGACCCTGTAGACCTCGCCGGGACGCATGAAGACCTGCCGGTCGTACCCCTCGCGGTAGCGCGCCCGCTGGATGGTCTCGTCGAGGTTGTAGGCGCGGCCGTCCGGGTACACGTCGAGGAGCTTCACCGTGAAGTCCGTGTCCTTCGCGTCCGAGGACACGTACAGCGTCACCTCCACCGGCCCGCTCACCTCGAGCGGCTCGCGCAGCGGCTCCGAGGTGTAGACGAGGACGTCGGGCCGCCGCTCGCTCTCCCGCTGGTCGAAGGCGCCCCCCTGCACCGCGTTGCCGGTGCAGCAGACGTTGCCGCCGTGGGAGGGGACGGGGTTCATCGGGTCGTAGGCGAATCCGTCGGGCGCGTCGCGCGAGGGGGCGGCGGGGGCGAGCCGGCCGTCGCCGTCGAGCGTGTTCGCGCGGCCCGCGCTCGCGAGGAAGAGCGTCATGGGCCGCGCGCCGCGCGGCGGCCAGCGATCGGACGTCTGCCAGCGGTTCAGCCCCATGGTGTAGTAGCGCACCTTCGGGAGCGTGTCGAGCAGGCCGTTCCGCTCCCCCTTGAGGAAGTGGTCGAACCACCCGTAGGTGAGGGCGTCGTAGTCGAGCCGCGCGTCGCCCACGCTGCGCTCGCCGACGACCGTGTTCTCCGTCGCGCGCTTGTAGGCGCAGTGGAGCGTCGGCGCGATGACGGCGTACTGCTGTGCCGCGACCTCGGGCCGCGCCGTGCTCCGCACGTGGTTGTACGTCGCGAGGTTCGGCGCCGTGGAGACGTCGTACCACGACATGAACCAGAGGCCGGGCACGTCGATCGGCATGTCGTCGTGCCAGAGGCCGCCGCGGTACCACGCGGAGTCGTTCGGCGTGCGGCGGACCATCGCGCCGCCCGTCGCCACGTCCATCGAGTCGGCGAAGATCCCCGTCGGACCGCCGACGGCCGCGATGATGTCCTGCACCGGGAGGTGGGCGAGCGCGCGCGACCAGTCCACGGGCGGCATCTGCGGCGCGAGGTCGAACAGGCGCGAGGCGCGGACGAGGTCCTCCTGCGACGTGCCCGGCGGGAACATCGGCCTGACCTGGTTCTGCTGCCCGTAGAGCCACGCGATGAACAGCATCTGGATCGCGCCGCCGCGGTACCAGTTGCCCTGCTCGTAGAACTTCCCCACTCTCCCGACGCCCGCGCCGAATCCCTGGGGAATGATCGTCGCGAGCCCCTTCGGCGCGAGCGACGCGACCGCCATCTGCCACTCCGCGGTGGACGAGCAGCCGATGAGCCCGACCTTGCCGTTCGACCAGGGCCGCGAGGCGATCCACTCGATGGCGTCGACGCCGTCCGTGCGCGGCGCGCCGAGGATGTCGTACTTCCCCTCGGAGAAGAAGTGGCCGCGCTCGTTCATGACGACGTAGGCGTAGCCGCGCCGCACGGCGTCGAGCGCCGCGGTCATGTCCGCGGGCACGCCGTTGTGCACGTCCCAGTAGTTGAAGTTGTAGGGGGTGCGGGAGAAGATCGTCGGCACGGGGCCGGGCGCCTGC
>JBJMNJ010000503.1:0-2986 GCA_045804325.1 Gemmatimonadaceae bacterium | reverse complement strand
GCGCGGCGTTCAACGCCGACTTCGACGGCGACCAGATGGCTGTGCACGTGCCGCTCTCGTTCGAGGCCCAGCTCGAGGCGCGCGTGCTCATGCTCTCGAGCAACAACATCCTCAAGCCGTCCGACGGCCGCCCCGTCGCGGAGCCCAGCCAGGACATCGTCCTCGGCTGCTACTTCGCCACGAAGGCCCCGGCGGACTTCGAGCGCGCCGTGAAGACGGCGCGGCGCTACACGTCGGTCGCCGAGGCCGAGGTGGCGCTCGCGCTCGGCCGCGCGGCGTACGCCACGCCGGCGCTCCTCCTCGTGGACGACGCGGGCGGGAAGCGCTGGGTGGAGACCACCGTCGGCCGCATCCTCTTCAGCGCCATCGTCCCCGCGGAGCTGGGCTTCCAGAACCGCGAGATGAAGAAGAAGGTGCTGGGGGAGCTCGTCTTCGAGAGCTACCGGCAGGCGGGGCTCGCCAAGACGGTCGAGTTCCTCGACCGGCTCAAGGAGTTCGGCTTCCGCAACGCCACCCGCGGCGGCGTCTCGATCGGCGTGGACGACCTCCACATCCCGGCCGAGAAGACCACGCTGCTCCAGGAGGCCGAGGAGCGCGTCGAGCGCTTCCAGCGCGCCTACCAGACGGGCAACATCACGAACGGCGAGCGCTACAACAAGGTCATCGACACCTGGACGCACGCGAACACGGACGTCGCCGACGCGATGGTGAAGGCGATGCGCGAGTCGCAGGGCGGCTTCAACCCGGTGTTCATGATGTTCGACTCCGGGTCCCGCGGCAGCCGCGACCAGATCCGCCAGCTGGCGGGGATGCGCGGGCTCATGGCCAAGCCGCAGAAGAAGCTCACCGGCGGCATCGGCGAGATCATCGAGAGCCCCATCAAGTCGAACTTCCGAGAGGGGCTGTCGGTGCTCGAGTACTTCATCTCGACGCACGGCGCCCGCAAGGGGCTGGCCGACACGGCGCTCAAGACGGCCGACGCCGGCTACCTGACGCGCCGCCTCGTGGACGTCGCGCAGGACGTGACCGTGACCGAGGAGGACTGCGGCACGATCATGGGCCTCGAGGTCGCCGCGCTGAAGGAGGGCGAGGACGTCATCGAGCCGCTCGCCGAGCGCATCGTCGGCAACGTGGCCGCCGAGGACGTGTACGACCCGCACATCACCGACGAGTCCGGGCGCCCGCGCCTGCTCGCCGAGGCGGGCCAGCTGATCGACGAGGAGACGAGCCGCGAGATCGAGGAGGCGGGGATCGAGACGGTGAAGATCCGCTCGGTGCTCACCTGCGAGGCCAAGCGCGGGCTCTGCCGCATGTGCTACGGGCGCAACCTCGCGACCATGGGCATGGTGGACCTCGGCGAGGCCGTCGGCATCATCGCCGCGCAGTCCATCGGCGAGCCGGGCACGCAGCTCACGCTGCGCACGTTCCACATCGGCGGCGCCGCGGCGCGCATCGCCGAGCAGACCGCGCGCAAGACGAAGGTCGCGGGCATCATCGAGTTCGGCGACCGGCTCATCGCGGTCACGAACGCCGAGGGCCAGCGCATCGTCACGTCGTACGAGGGCGAGATCACCATCCGCTCCTCGCGCGACCCGGGCGCGAACGTGGCGGCGCGCCTCCAGGTGCCGCTCGGCGCGCTCCTCATGGTGGAGGACGGGGCGGAGGTGCGGCGCGACCAGGTGATCTTCACCTGGGACCCGTACACGAACCCCATCATCGCCGACGTCGAGGGCACGGTGGTGTTCGTGGACCTCGTCGAGGACGAGTCGGTGTCCGAGGAGCTCGACGAGCTCACCGGCCTCCGCCAGCGCGTCGTCATCGAGGACCGCGACAAGAAGCTGCACCCGCACATCGAGATCCACGACAAGAAGGGGAACAAGCTCCGCGACTTCGTCATCCCGGTGGGCGCGCAGCTCACCGTGGAGGACGGCGCGCAGATCGCGGCCGGCACCACGCTGGCCAAGCTCGGCCGCGAGGCGTACAAGACCCGCGACATCACGGGCGGCCTGCCGCGCGTCGCCGAGCTGTTCGAGGCGCGCCGGCCGAAGGATCCGGCGACGATCTCGGAGATCGACGGCGTCGTGCGCTTCGGCGACATCAAGCGCGGCAAGCGCGAGATCAAGGTCCTCCCGCTGCTCGACGACGGCACGCCGGACGAGGTGAACACGCAGGTGTACGAGGTCCCCGCGGGCAAGCACCTTCGCGTGCACGAGGGCGACCGCGTGCGCGCCGGCGACCGCCTGTCCGAGGGCCCGGTGAACCCGCACGACATCCTGCGGATCAAGGGGCCGCGCGCGGTGCAGGAGTACCTGCTGAACGAGGTGCAGGAGGTCTACCGGCTGCAGGGCGTGAAGATCAACGACAAGCACATCGGCGTGATCGTGCGCCAGATGCTGCAGAAGGTGCGCGTGATCGACCCCGGCGAGACCGAGTTCCTCGAGGGCGAGCACGTGGACCGGCAGCAGTTCCGCGAGGAGAACGACCGGGCGAAGAAGGTGAAGGAGGCCCCGGCGACCTCCGAGCCGCTGCTCCTGGGCATCACGAAGGCGTCGCTGACGACGCAGTCGTTCATCTCGGCCGCCTCCTTCCAGGAGACCACCCGCGTGCTCACCGACGCGGCCATCCGCGGCTCGAAGGACGACCTCCTCGGGCTCAAGGAGAACATCATCATCGGGCACCTCATCCCCGCCGGCACGGGGCAGTACCGGTACAACGACGTCGACGTCGAGTCGGAGTCGCTGCCGGTCGCGCCGCCGCCGAGCGAGGTGGGGCTGCCCGGGGCGCCGACGGCGGGCGTCGGGGCCAGCGCGCCGTTCGCGCCGCTCCCGGCCGGCAACCCGTTCGCGGACGTCGGCTTCCTCGGCCGCGAAGAGTAGGGAGCCCGCAGCACTCGAGGGGTGGGAGCGCCCGGCGCATCACGCGCCGGGCGCTCTCCGTTTCGGGGCCACGGCGTTCGCCTTGACGCCCCCCGCGGTGCGCTCGAAGT
>JBJMNJ010000502.1:0-2520 GCA_045804325.1 Gemmatimonadaceae bacterium | reverse complement strand
CGTGAAGTCCATCACGGCGAGCTCGATCGGGTGGTCGTCGATGGTCGCCTGCCCGATCACCATCGCCTCGCCGAGCCCGGTGTTGAGCTCGGCCTCGGAGAGCCGCTCCGCGTACGGGCGGAGGTCGAAGAACTCCAGTGGGTCGTCCGAGCGGACGCCGCCGGCCTCTTCGCCGAACGAGCCTGGGTCGGCGTACCAGTCGATCCGCGCCCTCGCGCGCATCGGGAAGTGGTGACCGCACTGACCGCACACCCACAGCGCCGCTTCGAGCTCGTCGTCGCGGAAGTGAGAGCCGCACTTCGGGCACGTGTTCGGGTGCTTCTTCCCCTCCGGTGCCGGAGCGTGCTTGTGCTCGACCTGGACGTCGATCCGCGCTTCGGACATGGCGTAGAGCTTAGACCCCTACCGGCTGCGGCCCGGTTGCAGGCGCGAGCACGGCCTGCCCCAGGCGGCCGAGCGCGGCCGCGTTGCGGCCCGACGCGAGAAGGCCGGTGAAACCCGCTCCCAGCGCCGCCGGGAGGGAGGAGAGGAGCTGCTCGAGGGCCGCGAGGCTCATGCCCGCCGGTTCCGGCATGAAGACGTCGAGCTCGCCCGGCTCGAGCACGTCGAGATCGACCGCGACGTAGAGCGGAAGCGCCGTGCCCCGCCACTCGCGCGCGATGCCTGCCAGAGCGACGTAGTCCTCCTCCGGCGCGTCGAGGCTCCGAGCACCGACGAGCGCCACGTCCTCCGCGCGAACGTCGCCGGCGTCGAGCAGCATCCGCAGCGGCATTCCCCAGGCGTTGCCCGAGGGCGACGACTCGGTCGTGTTCAGATCGCCGTGGGCGTCGAGCCACAACACCGCGATCCGGCCGTGCCTCCGCGCGAGCTCGCGCACCGCGCCCACGTGGGCGCAGCAGCAGCCGCCGAGCACGAGTGGCCGCGCGGGGAGCTCTCGGCCCGTGGCCGCGACCTGATCCTCGAGCGACGCTTCGGCGACGACGGCCGCCTCAGGCCACGGCAGCGGCATGTCGGCGGCCGCAGCCATCGCCTCGCCCCCGTCGCCCCAGGCGCGCGGCACGCGCAGGAGACCGGCGGCGAACTCGCGACCGCACGCATGGCACTGGTACTCGGCGCCGATCGCGACGGCGGTGAGCGTGCGGCAGTCGGGACATCGCGCGCGCAGCGCGCTCACGGGCGCCTGACCCAGTTGTCGGCGCGCCGTACCGCGCGCATGCCTGCGCGCTCGTAGAGGCGCAGCGCGCCCGTCACGTTCTCGGCGTCGACGCCCAGGCCGATCCGTGACAGCCCGCGCCCGCGCAGCGCGGCGAAGGCGGACAGCAGGAGCGCCTCGCCCAGCCCGCGCCGCCGCCATCCCGGACGCACGCCGAGCGTGCCCACCCAGCCGAGAGTCGCGTCGCCCGCGCGCTCGGGGTAGGCGAGGACGAAGCCGGCGAGGTCCGCGCCTGCCCAGGCGAGCAGCCACAACGACGGATCGAATCCACGTGCGCGAAGGTAGAACTCGCGGAAGTTGGACGGCGTGACGCCCGTCCAGAAAGGATCCTCGGCGAACGCCTCGTTGAGCGCGGCTCGCAGCGTCTCGGCGTCTGCGTCGCGGTACGCGCGCAGCGCGATGCCGTCGGGAACGCGCGGCTGAGGCGCGGTGGGCACCTCGATCTCCATGGTGTACGACGACCGCCAGATCGCGTAGCCTCGCGCGCTCGCGATCGCGCCGAGCTCGTGGCCCTCCGGGAAGTAGGCGCGCACCCGTGCGCTGCCCCGCTCGCGTCCTTCCTGCTCGACCCAGTCGAAGAACGGCTCCCAGTGCCCCGGCGCGGCGACGTCGAGCGCGATCTCGTCGGCGTCGACGAAGATGTCGCCGTAGCCCACGACCTCGCCGTCGACCTCGAGCACGCGCAGCCAATCCGCCTGGAGCTCGTCGTTGTCGAGCCAGCTGCGGATCTCCTCTGCGTCGAGCCGCCGCGCCTCGCCGAACGCCTCCGCGAAGAGCTCTGCGACGCGCGGCGCGTCCGCCTCGCGCAGCTCACGCAGCATCTGGGCGCACCCCTTCGAAGATGACGGCCGAGACCGCGGGCGTCATGCCCAGGCGCTCGTACAGCCTGAAGGCGCCGGTGTCGTTCTGCGCATCGACGCCGAGACCGACCGTGCGCTCGCCTCGCTGCCAGAAGAGGTGGAAGGCATCCTGTACGAGCGCCTCGCCGATCCCACGCCGCCGCCAGGGACGCCGCGTGAACAGGTACTCGAGCCACCCGCTGCCGTAAGCGAAGCGGCACGTCATCCCCGCGACGATCTCGCCGCCGTCGCGGACGACGCGCCAGAGCGAGGGGTCGTAGCCTTCGACGCCGAGCTGTCGCTTCGCCCACTCGTCGAAGGGGCGCGGGTGGAAGTTCCAGTGGTCGGCGAACGCTTCCTGCTGCGCGGCATGGAACGCCGTGGCCTCCGACGGATCGAACGCGACGACGCTGAGGCCGTCGGGATACCGTGGGGGCGGCGGCTCCTGCTCGTGCGTGACGCGCATCT
>JBJMNJ010000501.1:0-2522 GCA_045804325.1 Gemmatimonadaceae bacterium | reverse complement strand
GCCGTACTTCTGGCGGACGTACTCGATGACTTCCCCGCGTCGCTCGAAGCAGAAGTCCACGTCGACGTCTGGCATCGAGATGCGCTCGGGATTCAGGAATCGCTCGAAGAGCAGGTCGAACCGAAGCGGGTCCACGCCGGTGATCTTGAGCGCGTAGGCGACAAGCGAGCCCGCCGCCGAGCCGCGGCCCGGACCGACGGGAATGCCGCGATCGCGAGCCGCCTTGATGAAGTCGGCGACGATCAGGAAGTAGCCCGCGTAGCCTGTCTTCGTGATGACGCCGAGCTCGTAGTCGAGGCGCTCGCGCACCTGCGGCGGCAGCGGGTCACCATACCGGTGGCGCGCGCCCTCCTCCGCGAGCCGCGTCAGCAGCTCGTTCTCGCTCGAGACGCCGGCGGGGAGGGGGAAGCTCGGGACGTGGTACTTCTTCCCGAACTCGACCGCGACGTCGTCGGCGATCTTGAGGGTGTTCTCGATGACCTGCGGGGCGTCCCTGAAGCGCGACCCGATCTCCTCGTGACTCTTGAAGTAGAGCCCGCGGTCGTACTGCATGCGGTCCTTGTCCGCCCGGTCCTTGCCGAGGCCGATGCAGAGCAGGACGTCGTGCGCGTCGTGGTCGTCCTTCGTGAGGAAGTGCGCGTCGTTCGTGGCGATGACGGGGAGCCCGAGGTCGCCCGCGAGGCGGAACACGTGCGTGTTGAGCGCCGCCTGCCCCTCGGAGTCGTGCGCCTGGACCTCGAGGTAGTACCGGTCCTTGAACACGTTCGCGTACCACTCGGCCGCCTCGCGCGCGAGGTCGTAGTGGCCGTCCATGAGGTGGCTGGCCACCTCGCCGGCGAGGCACGCGGAGGAGACGACGATCCCCTCGCGGTACCGCGCGAGGAGCTCGCGGTCGACGCGGGGCTTCGCGTAGAAGCCCTCGGTGTACGCGAGCGAGGAGAGCTTCACGAGGTTGCGGTAGCCGGTCGCGTTTTGTGCGAGGAGGACCAGGTGGTAATATGGTCTGGACCTCTCCCCGCCTCCCGCGAGCGGCGTCGGGCGCGACTTCTGGCGGCGGTCGCCCGGGGCGACGTAGGCCTCCATCCCGAGGATGGGCTTGATCCCGGCCTTCTTCGCCTTCTCCTGGAACTGCCAGGCCGCGTGCATGTTCCCGTGATCGGTGATCGCGAGCGCGGGCTGCTCGAGCTCCTGCGCGCGGCGGATCAGTCCGTCGATCCGGTTGGCGCCGTCGAGGAGGGAGTACTCGGAGTGGCAGTGCAGGTGAACGAAGGACATTCGACGAAAGCTAGCGGACCGCGGCCCGCCCGTCAAAGCGCCGGCGCCATGCGGTTACGAATGTAAGTATTTGGGAGTCAACGTGTTGAAGGGCTCCCCGCAGCACCCGCCCCGGCCGTGGGCACTCGCCCACGGCCGACGGGTACCCAGCCGACTCGCCCGCGGCTCCCGTCGCCGCGCTGCACTCCCGAGATCCGCCATGCTTCGACTCTCTCTCGCCGCGCCGCGCCGCCTCGGCGTCGGCACCGCGCCGCTCGCGGCCCTGCTCCTGCTCGGCCTCGCCGGCTGCGACCGCGGCGCGGAGCCGGTGCTGCCTACCTACACGCTCGCCATCCGGGCGGGCGACGAGCAGTCGGCGCAGGCGGGAAGCCGCGTGGCGATCCCGCTCCAGGTCGTGGTGACCAGTACGGCGGCCGACCCGGTGCCCGGCGTCGTCGTGCAGTTCCGCGTGCTGCCCGGGAGCAACGCGGTCCTCGACGACTCGGTGTCGGTGAGCGGGCTCGGGGGTATCGCGTCCGCCGGGCTCCGCATGGGGCTCGAGCATCCCGACACGGCGCAGGTGCGCGCGTTCGTGAAGGGGCAGGAGGAGCGCGGCGTGGCGTTCACCGTCGTCTCGACGCCGCCGCCGATGATCACGGGGGTGACGCCCTCGTCGCTCGGGGCGGGGGACACGGTCGCCGTCGCGGGCCGCTACTTCAACACCGAGCTCGCAGGCAACACGGTGTCCTTCGGCGCGGCGCGCGGGCGGATCATCGCCGCCTTCGGCGACACGCTCCTCCGGGTGGTCGTGCCGCCGTGCGTGGCCGCCGGGCCGGTCGATGTGCGCCTCGAGGTCGGGAGCGCGTCGGCGACGTTCGTGGACGTCACGTACGAGGCCGGGCCGACCGCAGTCGGCCCGCTGGAGGGCGTCGTCCTCAGCGGCACGGAGCTCGGCGACTGCCTCCAGCTCCCCGCCGGGGGCGCGCGCTACCTCCTCGTCCCGCAGCTCGCATCGGCGAGCGACAGCGCGCGCACGGCGAGCTGGGTCGTCTCGAGCAACGCCGCCGCCCCGCTCGCCGCGCCGGCGCCGACGCTGGTGGAGGCGGCCGGGGCGGAGAACCAGGCGCAGCTCGCGCTCGACATGCGGATGCGCCGCCTCGAGCGCGAGCTCGCGCCGCGCACGGCGCAGGACGCCGCGGACATCCGCGCCGAGGGTCCGGCGCAGCTGGAGGCGCTGGAGCTCGGGAGCAAGCGCACCTTCTCCGTGC